>JBDSZP010000064.1:0-7057 GCA_039925065.1 Luteolibacter sp. | reverse complement strand
TCATCAAATTCGGCGATGCCGATGCCTTCCTCTGCGGCGGTGCGGAAGCCGCCATTCTCCCGATGGGCCTCTGCGGTTTCAACAACATGAAAGCGCTGAGCACGCGCAATGATGAGCCCGAGCGCGCGTCACGCCCCTTCGACAGGGACCGCGACGGCTTCGTCATGGGCGAGGGTGCGGGCGTGGTCGTCATCGAGGAGTTGGAGCACGCCCGCGCGCGTGGTGCGAAAATTTATGCCGAACTCATCGGCTACGGTGTCAGTGCGGATGCCTATCATCTCAGCGCGCCGTCGCCTGATGGCAGCGGTCCGGCCTATGCCATCCAAATGGCGCTCCGCCACGGTAAGAAAAACCCCGAGGACGTCCAATATCTCAACGCCCACGCCACTTCCACCGGCCTCGGTGACATCGCGGAAACGAAGGCGATCAAACTTGCTTTCGGCGACTACGCGAAAAACGGCCTGATGGTCAGTTCCACCAAATCCATGACCGGACACATGCTCGGCGCGGCAGGGGGAATCGAGCTGATCGCGAGTGTCATGGCGATCAAGGAAGGCGTGATTCCTCCGACGATCAACGTGGAAGAACAGGATCCCGAGTGCGATCTGGACGTCGTCCCCAACGTCGCCCGCGAGGTGCCGGTCAAGGTCGCGCTCAGCAACAGCTTCGGCTTCGGTGGTCACAACGCCTCCGTGCTCGTCAGCAAGTTCGAGTAAGTTTTCTCCATGGAAAATCCGGTGCATCGACACGCTTGCGAAGTCGCTTTCGGCGATACCGATGCCAGCGGGTGGATGCACTTTCCCAACGTATTCCGATACGTCGAAGCCGCCGAGCATCAATTCCTGCGCTCCCGGGGAATCCTGGTTTTCGCGCGCTCCGAGGGCGGTTGGCCGCGCGTGAAGGTTTCCTGCGATTACAAACGGCCGCTGCAATGTGGCGACCGTATTGAAGTGCTTTTAGCGATTTCACGCATCGGAGCATCGTCCATCACCTGGGACTTCGAGGTCATCAATGAAGCTGGAGAAATCGCAGCGTTCGGAAGTATGACCAACGTCCGGGTCGATCACGAGGGAAAGCCGAAGCTCATTTCCGACGAAGATCGCCAACAACTGGATGCCACACAGGCGGAATAAACTCCGCGCTTCCCTATCATGGAAACCTCTCCCGAAATCTCAGGCCGCATCATCCTTGTCCCCACACCGATCGGAAATCTGACGGACATCACACTGCGGGCCTTGGAGATTCTTCGCACCGCTGACCGCATCGCCTGCGAGGATACCCGGCATTCCGGCCAACTCTTGGCCCATCACGGGATCTCGGGGAAACCACTCGTCTCGCTCCACGAGCACAACGAAGCCCGCCGCGCTCCGGATCTCATCGCCGCTGCCCGTGCTGGGGAAACCATCGCCGTCATCAGCGACGCTGGCATGCCGGGGATTTCAGATCCCGGCTATCGCCTCGTACAAGCCTGTATCGAAACGGGCACGCCGTTCGAAGTTCTTCCCGGCCCATCGGCAGTCATCACCGCCCTGATCGGCTCCGGCTTTCCCTGCCATGCCTTCCGTTTTGGCGGATTCCTCTCCGTGAAATCCGGCAAACGCCGCAGCGCCCTCACCGCCGCTCTCGAATCTGGTGAGACCGGTATCTTTTTCGAATCGCCCCATCGCATCGTTTCCACGCTGGAAATCCTGACGGAAATCGATCCCGCCGCCCGAACCTGCGTCGCCCGCGAACTGACGAAAAAATTCGAAACCTACCACCGCGGCACCTCTGCGGAAGTGCTCGCGCATTTCAAATCCCACGCGCCGAAGGGTGAGATCGTCCTCCTCGTCCACGCGGCGGAGTGACGATCACTGGCTGCTTGATTGAAAATCCGCCTCGGTAAGAAACGCCCGGGCCTCGCCGACGAGGAAAAGCGAGCCGGCGACGAGCACCGGAGAATCATGAGAAATCGCGGCGGCGAAGGCGGAGTTGAAATCAGCGAAGATTTCGTGCGGCGGTGCGTTTTCCGGGAGGTATTGGGCGAGTTCAGCGGGAGAGACCGCTCGCGGGGTATCAACAGGGCAGATGAAAATCCGGGAAGCGAGCGGAGCCAGCAGCGCGAGGATGCCGCTGATGTCTTTGCCCCCGACGGCGCTGAAGACGAGCGCGGCTTTTTTTTCCGGAAAGGAGGCGCGCCAAGTGGCTGCGAGAACCTCGGCGGATTGGGGGTTGTGCGCGCCGTCCAGAATGATGTCAGGGCGGATGACTTCGAAGCGCCCGGGCCAGGTCACATTGGAAAGACCGTATCGCACGCTGTCCGAGTTCAGCGGAAATCCGGCACGGTGGAGCGCGTTTACGGCCAGTGCCGCATTCCATTTCTGGTGCTCTCCGGCGAGTGCCATGGGGTAACCGAGCAGCGGTTCTTCGACAAATTCGATGGGCGCACGGACTTCATTGGCCTCCTTTTCGAGGACGAATCTGACGCCAGGTGTTTGCGGAGCGGAAATGATGGGCTTCCCGCTGACGAAGATGCCTGCCTTTTCCGCAGCGATTTCTTCGAGCGTATCGCCGAGCCACTGCGTGTGATCGAGCCCGATGGGGGTGATGACACAGATGTCGGCGGGGACCGCGGTGGTGGCGTCGAGTTTACCGCCCATGCCGGTTTCCAGAACGATGACCTCGCACTCGCGTTTTTTGAACCAGCGCATGGCCAAGGCGAGGGTGATTTCGAAAAACGTGGGATGCGTTTCCATCTGCTCACAGATGTCCCGCAGCTCGGTGAGCATGGTGGCACAGGCGTCCGCGGGGATTTCGCTGCCGGAGACTTTGATGCGCTCGCGGTAGTCGATCAAATGCGGAGAGGTGAAGAGCCCGCAGCGTTTTCCACAAGCGCGGGTGATGCTGTCGATCATCGCGCAGGTGCTGCCTTTTCCATTAGTCCCGGCGACGTGGATGACCGTTACATTGTGGGATGGATACGCCAGATATTCCTTCAGAAGGTGGCGCGGGCCGTCCAGCCCGAGTTTGATCCCGAACATCTGGGTGGAAAACAGCCAATCAATCGCCTCGCGGTAGTTCATTGTGAAGCTCATGCATCACCCGGATTCGGGCGTCTGCCAAGCAGGCAATTTACCATTCGGTGTGAGAGCTGGGCGTGTGGGCGTCGGAGCCGGAAAGCGAGCAAACTATGTAAAGCTGGCCAATTTCAGGAAAAATGTCCGGTACGGCGCAGGCATAGCTGCCGCCCGCAGGGCATTTTGCCATTCCATGCGCCTCATTGTAGAGGGTTTGCGCGATGTAACCCTTGTTGAACAAGTGCTCCAGGATGTCCTGAGTGCCGTTGTCGGCAGAGGGATGGCCGCCGTAGTCATAGCCATACAGGTTCTGATAGGATCGTGTGGCCATCTGGACGCTGTACAGGTTGAGAACACAGCCAGCCCGATCACTGCCGCGTTTCCAGGCCCGCGTGCCGATGAAGAGGATGGAAATGAGTGCGAGGAGGGCGGCGATAACGATGGTGAGCTCAAGCAACGTCAGACCACGGTACCGCACCGCCTCCCGGTTGGGATGTAGTGTGATTTTCAAGGGGAGAGGAGGGGGGGATGACTCCAGTCACCCTAACCTGATTCTGTTGGAAAGTAACTACGTAATCACGTAATCAGCCCCGCCCTTGAATCAAAGCTCCTTGATCCAGATGTTAGCGAAATCGATGGCCGTTCCGTGATGTTGCAGCCCGATGGTGCCACGTGCGGGCATTCCCGGGAGTCGGGCGTTTTCAATGACCACTCGCCCGTTGATTGAAACGGACAGACAATCACCGATGGCGGTGATCATGGTACGGTTCCATTCGCCGGGAGGGCTGTCCGCTCTGACCTTGGGAGTCACCTGGGCACGGATTTCAGGAGGCATCGCTGGGTCGGTGCGATAACCGTAAACCTCGCCGGAGCCGACCGTCCAGTTCCAGAGATTCACCTGACTCTTGGTATTGCCTCGCAGATAAATGCCGCTGTCGAGTTCTTCGATTTCCACCAGCGCGGGTTGTCCATCGGCGGCGAGTTTATTAGTCCCGTCGGCGAGGACGAGTGGTTGGAATTTTTGCGGGCCCCGGCCGCTCCAGCGCCAGTCGAAGACGAGCGTGAAATTTCCGAATTCTTTCTGGGTCCAGAGGTCGGAGGAGGCGTCGGGTTTTCCGCTATGTTTGAGAATACCGTTGCTGGCGATCCATTCGTCTTTGGTTTCCGGAAGAGTCTTCCACCCGTTGAGGGTTTTCCCATCGAAGAGCTGGGTGAACCCGGCTGCTTTTACTCCATCGACATTCGCAGCAGGCGGGATTTCGGCAATCTGGATGTTTCTGAAAGCCACACGATCACCGTGACCGAGCCATGCGATGTGGCCGGAGCGCCGTTTCAGACCTTCGTGTTTCGGGTTGCTGGCGCTGAGGTCATCGAGATTTGTGCGGAGGATGATTTCTCCATTCAGATCGACGATGACGACGGATCCTAACACGCTGACCCGCTCGTGATTCCACTCGCCGACGGGCTTGAGTCCGCTCTTTTTGGCGGGCGCCAGAGTGTAGAGCGAGCCGTTGAGCTGGGTATCCTTGAGATCTTTGTATTTGTCCGCCGTGTTGTCGAGAATCTGGAATTCCATCCCGCTGTAAGCTCCGTCCCCCGACCCCGGATAGTGAATTCCGAGTCCGTTGTTTCCTCCGGGTGGCAGCTTGAACTCGAAATCCAGAATGTAGCTCGAAAATGTCTGTTCGGTAATCAGGTTTTTCCCTTGGGGGGAGCAAACGATGGCACCGTCCTCAACCCTATAGCCTTCGCCTTTCCAGCCGCTGAGGTCCTTTCCGTTGAAAAGCGGGTGCATCACCGGGGCTTCAGCAGCAAATGCATGGGTCGCCAAGGTGAGGGCGAGCGGTAGTGTGAGGTGGAGTTTCATGGTCTGATGGAAATCGGGGAAACTAAAAAGGCGCGAAACGGATTAGCAAGAATCGTCATCTTGTTAATCGACGTTTCGCGCCTTTCCAAGGCGGAACATTTCGCCCCGGCTCAGCGATTTGCGGCGAGGGCATCCATCAGATAACGCGCCGGGCGGAAGTTCTCGATGAGGATTTCCCGCTGGCTTCCGCGTTTCATGCGGACCTGGCTGATGTTGAAATTCGGCGTTTTGTGAGGTGCGAAGAGGATGTCGTCATGAGTCGAGTTCTCATGCTTCTTGAACATGCTTGGCAGGATATCACCGCCGAGATGGTCATCGCGGCCGGTGGCGAGATGGCAGGTGCCGAGGACTTTTTCGTCTTGGATATCGGCACCAGAGACGGGGAGGACTTGGGTGCCGAAACCGAGTTCGCCCAGCGTGCCGGTCATCGGATCATCAAGAAGGCGGGCATTATGGGCGTCGATTGTCGCTTGGTTTCCCTGGATAAGGGTGGAGCGGACGATGCCGCGGTCTTGGACGTCGAGCACGCCAAGGGTGCCGTCCTCATATTTCATCGGGAATTGGCCACGCGCATCGCACGGCACGAAATAAACCTCGCCGGCGGGTAGGTTTGCGATGTCCGGAGTTTTCCCCAGACAAAGACCGTGGGATTTCTGGGCGTCCTGACCATTCAGGCCGAGCCATGCGGTGAGAACGCGTCCGTCCTCAAGGGCGAAGTCGATTTCGATGGAATCCGCATTCGTCAGGGCGACCCGAAGACGCTCGGAATCGCCGGAAACTTCGTGGTAATCGACCGCGAGGCCGGAATTGAGGATCACGTCATTGAGTCCGTGGAGAGTCGCTCCCCGGAAGCCATATTCCTTGCATTTTGCCGTTAGGGGGGCGGTGGCGGAGAATGTCGAGATGCAGAGGATGATGTCGTAGTTTGGATAGATGTCCTTATCCAGCGACAGGTGATTTCCGGCGGTGTCCCACACATCGTCTGTCAGATCGAGGTTTGAACCGTGGGTACATCGGAAGGCGAACATTTCACCGCCGGTCATGCCGAGAGTGGCGAGCGCGCCATTTAGCAGACCTTGATGGAAATATTGGTAGGCGTTTTTCTGCACAGGGAAGCCTGTTTGCCCAAGGAATGCGAAGTCTTTGATGAGTTCGGCGGGTTCGTCGAAATCAATCAAAATACAGACGCGGCAGTCTTGGGTCGGTGCGAAGACAGTGCCAAGGAGCCTGACGAGATCGAATTTGGGAAACCGGCGGTTTTCCGGATGGAGAAGGATTTCCTCTTCGAAATAATCAGGAAGTGAGGGGTTGGTGATGCTCGACATAGTGCGGCATCCTAAAAGCTATGAATCCCGCCGCAAGAGGCGATTCATGGAAAATATCGGAATCCCTCAGCTAGGCTCCCCTCCCTCGGTTTCCCGCATTTCAGCGAGAACCCCGGACATGTCCTCCAGTGAGTCCCAAAGCTCGCGGACCACGTAAAACGGCGCTCCACAGCGGACAACGAGGGCGAGGCAATCCGATGGGCGGGCGTCCAGCTCGATAATCTTCCGCTCCATGATTTCGTTTTCGGCCTCCAAAATGAGCCGCGCGTAGTAGATTTCCTGCTCCATCCGCACGATGACCGCCCGGGAAATCTTCGCTCCGAACGTTTCCAAGGTGAGGAGATACAAATCATGTGTTAATGGACGCGGCGGGAGTTGGCCGCTTAAAGAGGCATTGATCGAGGCTCCCACAGCGGGATCGATGTAAAAAACGATCGCTTTGTTGCCGTCGCCAAGGAATACGGCGCAGCCAGCTTGGGTTGGCAGCAGGGCGATAGGTTCGACGCGGACGAGTTTTGGCATGAATGTAGCATCGCTGTAGCGGGCGATTTTTCCAAGGGGAAAGACCTGATCCCGGTTTGGTCGGTCAAAACTCCCCGATTCCGCTCCAATTTTGCTCTGAAATTGTAAAAACCATCCCCTTGAAACGCCGGAAATGCCCCCATTTAGTTAGGGATGCGGATTTTTCCGCGCGAAAAAACCCATATTCCATAAGGGATTGCGGGGCGGCTTCGGAAAAAATGAAAAAACCGGATCAAAATGGGTTGACCCAAGGCGGTGGGTTGCCCTAGGTTTCGCCCGTCGCCACG
>JBDSZP010000063.1:0-24162 GCA_039925065.1 Luteolibacter sp. | reverse complement strand
CGGCGTTCGGGTTTCCCGTCTGCACCTTGAAGCGCGAAAGCCGCTCGTAAATGGTACCGCCTTTGTTCACCGAGTAGAAAATGAAGAAGTAGCCGTTGGTCGCATATTGCGGATGAAACGCCACGCTCAGCAATCCCTGTTCGCCGTTGGTGCTGATCGATTCCGAACGCGAGGTCAGCAAGCCGGCGAGATCGAGAAAGGTGGATGCCGTCGGTGCACCCGCTAACACATTCGGGATCATCCGCAGCAAGCCGCCTTTCTGACAGACGAAGAGCCGCTGCGTTTCGCCCGGAGGCGTGGTGAGGCAAACCGGATCGGTGAATGCGAGCGCACCGAACGCATCCACGATTTCATAAACGGTGGGTGGTGGTGTGGACGGCACATTCAGGCTGGGGTTGGTCACGCGAAGGCTGTCGGAAAATGTGATGGTCACCGTGGCGGACGACGATTCCCCTGCGGCATTCACCGCGCAATAGGTGAATGTATCTGTCGCCGGAGTGCCGGACGTGTGTGAGTAAAGGATGCGTCCCTGCGAATCCACCGACGCGATGCCGAACTGCGGTGCGGTCATCACTTTCGCCAAAATCCCTCGCGTGTCGTTCGCCAGCACCGGGATGCTTGCCTTCTGCCCGCGATGCATCGTGATCGCATCCGCTTGGGCGACCGGCAGTGCCGGGTTCGGTCCGAGGGTGCGGCTGGCGTTGATTGCTGCCAAGCTGAGCGACTGATCGTAAATCCGCACCTCGTCATAGGATGCGTTCGAGCCCCGGTCGTTGCTCCACAAGGAACGACCTAACCAATTGTTCACATCCTCAATTTGATTCAGATGGAACCCCACGTCGCTGGCGGCAATGAGCACTCCGTCGCGATACCAAGAAAGGCGTCCGCCCGCCGCGCCGAGCGATCCTGCCCCGTCCTCGAAGGTCATCACATAATGATAGGTCGTGCCCGCAACGGTGGCGAGGCTGGTATCGACCATCCGGTAAAGCGCCGCCGGGTCGTTATTGTTCGCTGCTCCGTTCAGTTTGCCCTCGAAACGCTGCTCATTGAGGCTGGCGCGGCTGAGGGTGAGGGTTAGCCCATCGCTCGCCTGCGTGGCATTCGGATCGTAGGTGCCGCTTCCGGTGATTTCGCCAGCCGCGCCCAACCCATCGCCCGCTACGTTGACACGGCCGAAATCAATCAGCCGCTGGTAGCTCTGATGACTGAGTGGCGTAGCCCAGATTTCCACAGTGAGGTTGGTCTTCGAAGAGACGATGCCGTTCGGAAGATCGATGTAGCTGGAGACGATACTCGGGGGCTCATTCCCGGTCGTGCTGCCCGGCAGAGTGAGGACTCCGTTGGCGAAATTCGCGCCTTGTCCCCGGATGAATGCGTTTTGTCCGCCCACGGAATCCGTCACGGCGGTTCCTGCCGCAGCCGAGCCGTTCGCGTTATTGAACGACCAGCGATTGATCAGGCCTGCGCTCGCGGGCAGGATCGACAGGAGCACCCAGGCTGCAAAATAGGCCGTCGCCGCCTCGAAACGGAACGGGGTTATCCTCGGCCATGAGAAAGAATTACGATTCATCGCGAAGACCATTGCACAGGAATCCCCCCGGATCTTGTGACGCTCCGCCATTTTTTTGTAAAATCCGGTTCGCCAGGCAGGTAGTTTCCGAGCAATTTTCCCAATAAAAGTTCCTTGGACCCATGCCTGAAATCGATCCGTCATCCACGCCCAAGGTGAGTATTCCTGAAGGAATCGAGGCTCGTCGGAAGCGATGTGACGAGTTTTCGTCGTCGGTGACAATCGGTGAGATTTTGCGTCCTTTCGACGGGATTCCCGGGTTGTTCTATTTCGTCAAGGATTGCGAAAGCCGACTGATGGCGAGCAGCCAGGAATCCGTGAAACGCATGGGTTATGAGAGTGAAGACGAGATTATTGGCAAGCTTCCGCATGAATATCTGCCACCTGAATTGGCGCTCAAATTTTCGGCGGATGACCGGTGGGTGATCCGCCACGGAAAGCCCCGGCTCAACATCGTGGAAATGTGGTTCGGCCAAGGAGGAAAAAGGGACTGGATCGTCACCAATAAATACCCGCTGCGCGACCGGCAAGGGCGGGTCGCTGGGGTGATCGCGATTTTGCAGAATCTGGACATCCGGCAAAAACGCTTTGCCCATCTGGGGCCGGTCGGACTGGCTGCGGATTACATCCAGTCCCATCTGGGCGAACCCTTGATCGTGGGTGATATTGCCCGCCGCGCCGGATTCTCGGAGCGGCAGTTGCAGCGCATTTTTCGCGAGGTATTCGGCCAGACAATCCAGCAATACATCATCGAGACGCGGCTCCACGCAGCCATCGAAAAGCTCACCGATTCCGGCCTCGGAATCAGCGAGATCGCCCTGCAAGTCGGCTTTAACGACCAGGCCGCCTTCAGTAACCGCTTCAAGCGCTTCACCGGCCAATCACCCCATGTTTACCGGACAAAAGTCCTCGGCGGCAGGGAGTGATCAGTTAGGGTGGAATGGCCGCGGAAACAGCTTAACTACGTGCCATTTGGACGGACCCCTATTTTGGTAGGCCGCCGCGCACACGAACAAAGCCACAATTTTCAGGAACTTGGAAATCGAGTTTGATTCCCGAATTTGGAGAGCCTGGCAAGTCTCCTGCCTGCAGCAGGATAGGTGCACCGTCAGCGGAGTTACGGAGTTCGAACTTCAGCAGGGCCGTTTGCGTGGCGGGGTTGATAATGGGTGCCTGAGCCTTCAGTTCGACCTCGAAGATATCTTTGTTTAAAACCAGACCTGCGAATTTCGAGTTCGAGTTGAGGGTTTCCACCAGTGCGGGTTGGGAGGAATTCCATAAGAAACCGAGCGCTGCCATGGACAACTCCGCCGCGTCATTCAGTCCGTCCGAATCCGTGTCGTCCTGAGGTGAAAGCAGCCGACCGCTGATATTCACGGAAAAGTCGGGGAGATTGGCTTGGTTGCTGAGAATGTGGGCGGTTCCCGAGTGTTGCCCTTTGGTGCCGGCGCTGAGACTTAGTTGGTATTTCATGCCAGTCAGGGGTGGAACCACCAACCGTGCCGGATCGAGGGTGAATCCGGACGGGAGATTGATCGCTGAAATCGACAGGGGAAGCAGCCCATCATTGTTAATCCAAAACGGGTAGGAATTCGGTTCACCGAGAATGCTGGGAGGAAACGTGAAGGATATGATTCCACTATTGGTTTCATTAACCCGGATCCGGGGGCTTGGATCAAACAGGGAGGAACGGTCTACCGGAATCGAGCTGGTTGGCAGGTCGGAGCCTTGCAAAGAGCCCCACATCCAGATCGAGCCATCGTTTTTCGTGGCAATGGCATGAGATCCCCCGGGGGCTGCGGAGGACCAATCCAACGCTGTTCCCACTTCCACTGGAGAATAACGGGCTGTGTTGTCTCCCAGCCCGAGAACACCTGACAGATTTTCGCCCCAGCTCCAGAGAGAGCCGTTCTGTTTGATGGCGAAAGCGAAACTTCGGGAGATGGACGAATAAACCGAACGCCAATCGGTGTCCGTGCCGAGCTGGATCGGGACCATTGAAGGTGATGGATTGCTGCTCCCTGTGCCAAAGACCTCGCCCCAGACCCACAAGCTTCCGTCCGTCTTGATGGCGAAGCTCGCGTACATCCCGCAGGCTACGGAAGCCCAGTCGTTTGCCGTGCCCACCCGGACGGGGGCTGATCGGCTGATGTTCGTGCCGTCGCCCAGTGAGCCGTGGGAGTTGTAGCCCCAAGCCCAGAGCGAGCCGTCATTGCGGATCGCCAGCCGATGGAAACCGCCCGTGGCCACAGATTTCCAATCGAGGCTGGTACCGACCTGAAGGGGCACAGACGATTGTGTGGATACCACCTCCCCGGGTATGCCTGCACCCCACGCCCAGAGGGAGCCGTTGGTTCTGATGGCGGTTGAGAAATCACCTCCGGCCGAAACTGATTTCCAATCATTGTCCGTCCCGACCCGTAGCGGGAATTGATCGCCGGAACTTACGTTTCCGATTCCCAGTTTTCCGTAGCTGCTGTTTCCCCATGAAAAAAGCGCTCCGGTGCCGTCAACGGCGAGGCAATAGTCATTGCCTGCATCCAAGGATTTCCACGATGCTTGAGTGGAAAATCCGGCGGGCAGCGGACGGCTGGTGAAGTTCGTCCTCCCGAATTCCCAGAGGCCGACTGTTTCCTGGGCGACGATGGATGAGCCCGAACTTGAGGTAACCAGCGTGCCACATCGGGCGTGACCCGCCGTAAGGGCAAGTCCTGCGATGATGATTGCCCGGTTCCACTCGGCGGAAATGTTTCGAAGATGCTTCATGGTGTGGTAACAGGCACTGACTCGACCGCGAATCTGAAAAACTCGGACGCAGAACCTGGTGTAAGGGGGATGTCCACCGAGCCGTCGTTCCCAATGCTTGCGGCGGACAGATCACTGCGGAAGAAACCGTTGAGATTCAATGATCGTTCGAAACGGAGCCGGAGGGAGGCGGAGCTGCCGGTCATGTTTCTCTTGATCACGGTGGAATCCGGAGTTCCTGCGAGAAGCTGGGTTTCCGTGATCATGCCGGCTCGTGATGCGCCGGCCAGCAGGGCGCTGACGAGTGTGGGCTGGGCGGAATCCCAGCGGAATCCCAAGCTGGAGTAATACCACTCCGCTGCATCGTTCAGGCCATCTCCGTCGGTGTCATTGGCGGCTGAGAGGACGGTTCCGGACAAGGATACGTCAAAGGCCGCCTCATCGGTATCGTTGGAGGTGACCACGAGTTGGCCCGTGAGATTTCCCGTGACCGTGGTATCGATGGTGGCGGTCAACGCCTGCAAGGCACCCGGTTCGAGCGCGAAGGGCGCTTGCGGTGTGATGGAAAATCCAGCGGGAACGGTGATGCTCGAAACGGAGAGTGGAGCCGTTCCATGGTTGTAGATTTTGACCGGTGCGGACTTAGGGAGATTTTCCACCGTCAGCGGAAAATAAAGTGTTGTCAGTCCATCGGTGGCCAGATCGTTTTCCGTGGATGAATAAGTGGAAATGCTCAGGGAGATTTCCGGAAGTGCTGCGAAATTCACGGTTTGTGGAGTGGTGACAATGGCTGCGGCCGGGCCTAACTGACCATGCGAATTCCCGCCCCATATGGCGAAGGTGCCATCTGCCCGAATTGCGGAGCTGTGGGTGACTCCCGCGTCAAATGCTTGCCAGGTTCCTCCGTTAATGAGAGCGGTGGGGCTGTTTCTCTGCGTGGTATCACCCACACCAAGTTGTCCCGAGCCGTTTGCTCCCCAGGCTTGCAGCGAGTTGTCCAACAATTGTCCCAGGGAATGAAACGAACCCGCGCTGACGGCTTTCCATTGGTTACCGGTGCCGATCCGGATGGGCACACTAATTGACGTGCCGGAATTGTTTCCCAACTGACCGTAGTAATTCGATCCCCAAGCCCACAGGCTGCCGTCGGTGCGGACAGCCAGACTGTGCTCGCTTCCGGCGGCGATCGATTTCCAACCGCTGAGAGTTCCGATCTGGATCGGACTGGTCTGGGCGGTGGTGGTGCCGTTGCCCACTTGTCCGGAATAGTTGGTGCCCCATGACCACAGAGTACCGTCGGTCTTGATAGCAAGGTTGTGGCTCTCGCCGGCAGCCACGGTCTGCCAGTCAGAGGCAACTCCTATCTGGGTCGGAACGTTGCGGGAGGCTGTCAAAACTCCCAAGCCGAGAGCACCGTTGGAGCCGAAGCCCCACCCCCAAAGTGAACCGTTTTCCTTAATCCCGATCGCGTATTGTGACCCCAAGGACAGCTGCTTCCAATCGGTATCCACCCCGACTTGAACAAATGTGTATGAGGACGAGTTGCTTTTGCCATCACCAAGAAGCCCGAATGAGCCGGAGCCGCAGGCCCACAGCGTTCCGTCCGATTTTCGCACGTAGGTGACTTGGGGGCCCGACCAGATCTGGCTCGCGGTGAGCGGAAAGGAAATCGTGTGGACGATGGACCGCGAAAACCGGTCTCCGATGCCTAGTTGACCTGATATATTGAGGCCTGTTGCCTGCAACGTCCCAGCGGTTGATAGAAAAAACGTGCTTTCAGAGGCGGCGACCGATGGCGTGATGTCTGGAAATGCGTTCCCCGCGGTAGCGACCACGCCGAAGACCACCAGGAAGGCGCGTGTCACAAGGCTCGCGCCGGAGCCTGCTGGTTTGGTGCGGACGGCCCGGCATTTGATAGTGGTTGGCATTAACCGCGCGACTATCAGTCACTTTCCAGGCTTTGCAAGGTGGAACTAGTGACGATGCCTGTGGTGGCGGCAACTTGAAGAACAGGCAGAAATGCCCGTGTCACGCTTCCGCGGCTTTCGCGATCTGGAGGAGTTTCGCCTCTCCCAGATGCGGGCCTAGGATTTGGAGTCCTACTGGGAGGTCTTTTCCATCTCCGGAATCGACGGTGCCGCAGGGGATGGAGATGCCGGGGATGCCTGCGAGGTTGGCGGCGATGGTGAAAATGTCGGAGAGATATTCCTGAAGCGGATCGGCTCCTGCCGCGCCGATTTTTCGGGCGGGGCTGGGGACGACGGGGGAGAGGATGGCGTCCACTTTTTCAAAGGCGGCTTCGAAGTCGCGGCGGATGAGCGTGCGGACTTTTTGGGCGCGGCTGTAGTAGGCGTCGTAGTAGCCGGAGGAGAGGACGTAGGTACCGAGGATGATGCGGCGTTTCACTTCGGGGCCGAAGCCTTCCTCTCGGGATTTTTTGTAGAGATCCAGAATATCGGATGGGCTGGCGGCGCGGTGGCCGTAGCGGATGCCATCAAAGCGGGAGAGGTTGGAAGACGCTTCCGCCGGGGCGATGACGTAGTAGGTGGCGACGGCGTATTCGGTGTGGGGCAGGGAAATTTCCACCAGTTCGGCACCTTGGGCGGCGAGGGATTGGATGGCTTTTTCAACTTGGGCACGGACGCCGGGATCGATGCCTTCGCCGAAGTATTCTTTCGGAATACCGAGTTTGAGGCCTTTCACGCCGTCGTTGAGAGTGGCGAGATAATCGGGCACCGGGACATCGAGGCTGGTGGAATCCGCTGGATCGAAGCCGGCGATGGCTTGGAGGATGAGCGCGGCGTCTTCTACGGATTGCGTGACCGGGCCGATCTGGTCGAGCGATGAGGCGAAGGCAACGAGGCCGTAGCGGGAAACCCGGCCGTAGGAAGGTTTCAGGCCGACCACGCCGCAATGGGAAGCGGGCTGGCGGATCGAGCCGCCGGTGTCTGAGCCGAGGGCGGCGACGGCGGTTTTGTCGGCGACGGCGGCGGCGGAACCACCAGACGATCCACCGGCGATGCGCGAGTGGTCGTGGGGGTTGCTGGTTTTTCCGAGCGCGGAGTTTTCCGTGGAAGAGCCCATCGCGAATTCGTCCTGATTCATGCGGCCGAAGGGAATCGCTCCGGCAGCGCGGAGTTTCTTGATGACGGTGGCATCGTACGGGGCGATGTAGTTTTCGAGGAACTTTGAGCCGCAGGTGCAGGGCTGGCCGAGCACGTTCATGTTGTCCTTGATGGCGATCGGGATGCCGCCGAGGGGCAGGGAAAGATCGGCGTTCGCTGCTTCGGCGAGGGCGCTCTGGAGATCGTGGGAAAGGTAGGCGCCGGTTTGGGAATCGCGGGCGGAAATTTCTCCGGCGAGTTTCTCAAGAATGGCGGCGGGCGTGGTTTCTCCGGCGATGAGTTGCTGGCGGAGTTGGGTGATGGTCATTTTGGGTAAAGCTGAAATTCTGAAAACTGAAATGCTGAAACCATCAGGCGTCGGTGACGACTTTCGGGACGCGGATTTGTCCTTGGGCTTGGTCCGGGGCGTTTTGCAGAACCGCTTCCGCCGTCAGGCTGGTGTGCGGCGTGTCATCGCGCATCCGGCCGAAGACATTCGTGGAATGGGCGGTGGCGTCGATGCCGGAAACGTCCAGCTTGGAGAGGGTTTCCACGTAGCCGAGGATCGCTTCAAGCTGGGGCTGGAATGTAGCGACTTCCGCATCGGAGAGTTCGAGGCGGGCGAGATTGGCGACGTAGCGGACATCGATGTGACTATGCGACATGAGTGGAGCGTCTTGAAACGGCGGGGATTTTCCAAGTGCCAAGTGCATTGATTGAAAAAGATGGGGAAGTTTTTTCAGAGCGCTTTGAACGTTTGGAAAGCATGCAGGTCTTATCCCTGTGAAAGCAGCGAGCAATCGCACTTTCAATGTAAGGGTGTAACAGCATAGTTGTCTGACAATTCCACGGGTGTGGGTGAGGAAGACGATTTAGGCCGCCGGGGAAGGGACTCCCTGGCGGCCATTTTTTTGGGAATTGATGGCAGGTGTTAGGCGGGGAAGAGAAATGGAACCGCAGATGGACACAGATGAACGCAGATCATCAAAGAGTTGTGTTGATGGAGTTGCTCGCCCACGGGGTGGGCGTTCCTTTTCTCATCAGCTCTTGAAATCAATGTCCATCTGAGTTCATTTCCTCTCAAGTGTTAGCGATTTCGGGAGTGGGATTCACGAGCTGGTATGAATTTCAAAAAGTTTTTGAGCGCTTTGAACGTTTGGAAAACCCGGAGGTCTTATCCCTGTGAAAGCGACGAGCAATCGCGTTTTCATGTAAGGGTGTAACAGCACAGTTGTCTGGCCGATCCTACGGGTGTGGGTGGGGCTGGACGATCTAGGCCGCCGGGGAAGGGACTCTCCGACGGCCAATTTTTTTTGCGGAGTCCGGTTGTTACTGCGCGTGCAGTTCCTGAATTCTTTTCTCGGTTTCCTCGACCTTGTCCGGGAGTTTTCCCTGTTCGTAGGCGCGTTTGAGTCCGCTGAGGGCATTCATGTCATTAGGAAAATCGATGAGCGCGCGTTGGTAGGCTTCCACAGCATCGTTGGTCCTGTCCACGGCGAGGAAATAATCACCGATGCGGATGCTCATCGGAGTCAGGAGCATCGGCGGAGACATCATGGGAGCCGGGTGCTGGCGATCCGCTGCGGAGGCGAACCAGTTATACGCGGAGCCGATTTCCGACTTGGGACCAGCCAAGGCGATGCGGCCGCGGAGATCGCTGGCGAGGACTTCGAGGGAGCGGAAGGCGCGGGTCCATGCGGAACGTTCACCACTGGCGGAAGCGGCGGCCTGGGTTTTTACCATCGCCTCGCCGTGATGGGTGAGCGCGGCGGAAACCTGCTTGGCCTCTTCAAGTTCGCCAGCGTCGATGAGGCGCTGGGCTTCAAGCGCGAAACGCAGGCCATCGATCCACCAATAGGCGAGCGAGGATTCGTGATACTTTTTCATTTCATCGGGCTTGGGCAGCGAGTCCATGGCTTCGCGGGCATTTCCCTTCAAACTGCGGTGGAGGAGAATCCGGGCGGGCAGCGATTTGGCATCCCACAGGAGGAAACGGGCGCCTGGCGAGGAGGCGCGGTTGGCAGGAAACGGCGTGGCTGCGATCTGGCGGGAGGCGGCATAGGCGGTATCGAACTCGCCCTTGGAAACGAGCGAAACAATCCGGTAGCACTCGGCTTTCACCCACTCCGGGCAATCGGCGACACTGGCCTTGTTTTCCTTCATCCAGTTCTCGAAAAACGTGGATGCGCGACCGAATGCGGTAGCGGCCTTGCCATGCTCGCCGCAGCGCCATTCATAGTGGCCGAGCAGATGGAAATACGGAGGGTAGTCCGGTGTCATCTGGCAGAGCTTGCGGGCGAGCGGCAGGGAGGCGGTCAAATCGGGACCTTCTGCGCGAATCGTTAGGAGTGCGTTGAGCGGCAACGGGCTTTGCGGATTTTTCTCGATGAGATCCAGCAGCACCTTCTCGGCTGCCTCCTGATCGGGTGTGGGGGAACCGAGCTCATCGTATCCGGATCTGCGGAAAAGCGCGGCAAAGATCGCAGCCTGCATTTCATTGGGAAACTTATCGGCCACCTTACGGAAAGCGGCGGCACCTCCGGTCGGGCCTTCCTGAATGTATTTGACCAAGCCGTAGGCATAACCGCGCTCGAGGTCCGTGCCTTTTCCTTCATCGATGAGATTCAGCAAGCGATCGGTCGCTGCATTGCGGGCTGGGCCGGTTTCGGGCGATGGGGTGAGCAGGCACATGACCATGCCCCAGTGCGCGAGAAGGCAATCCGGATCCTCACGCATGGCGGCGGCGAAGTGGCGGCAGGCTTCGAATTCCCAGCCGCCGTGCAAATGGTTCATGCCTTGGTTCACGTGCGCTTGGGCATTTTCCGTGGCGGCGGTGACGGCCATGTGGATGCCGCCAGGGAAATTTATCATCGCGGGCTCGGCGAGGGCTTTCACCGAATCGGGAATCGCCGCTTCCACTCCCGGGATTTCCTCGATGGCGGGTTTTGCTGGCGCATCGTCGGGGACGATTTGTGCTTTCGGTGCGGCGGTTCCGTTGGGATTTCGCACGATCTGGGTTTTTACCGCGTGCTTGGGATTGGCTTCGCTTTTTGGAGCTTGTCCCGCAGCGACAGCGCAACTTCCGATCAACAAGGCAATCCACCGAATTTTCATGGGCGAAACATGGCCACGCAGCGCCCGCAGCTCCAAGCAAAATGACGCTGGCGTGCTCCGTCGGAATCCCATTAGTCTCCGGCCATGAAGCTTGGCGTTATTGGATGTGGTAAAATGGGCACTGCGCTCGTGCAGGGTGCGATTGGTTCCGGTGTGGTGAAATCTGAAGACGTGATCGGCTGCGATCCTTATGCCGGATCGCGTGATGCCTTTGTGAAAGCGACGGGCGCGAAAGCCACCACTGATATCGCGGAAGTCGCCACGGCCAGCGACGTCCTCCTCCTTTGCACCAAGCCGCAGGATGCCGCCGCCGCCCTCGCCGATGCCGCGAAGTCCGCTGCGGGAACTGACAAGCTCGTCATTTCAATCGCCGCCGGAGTCACGCTCGCCGCGCTGGAATCCGCGGTTCCGGAAAATTTCCGCGTCATCCGTGCCATGCCGAATACCCCGGCGCTCGTCGGAAAAGGTGCCGCCGGATATTGTCTTGGCACCCGTGCGATTGCCGAAGATGGGCAGAGCGCGCAATCGCTCCTCGGTGCCGTCGGCCTCGCGGTGCAGGTTCCCGAAAAACTGATGGACGCCGTCACCGGGCTTTCCGGCAGTGGTCCGGCCTACGTTTACGTCATCATCGACGCACTCGCCGATGGCGGAGTGCGCGCCGGAATCCCCCGCGCCGATGCGGTCAAACTCGCGGCGCAAACGGTTTTCGGCGCAGCCGCGATGGTCTTGGAAACGGGCGAACATCCCGCTGTGCTCAAGGACATGGTCACCTCACCCGGTGGCACGACTATCGCCGGGCTGGCCGAACTCGAACGCCTCGGCCTCCGCTCCGCCTTGATCGAGGCCGTCGGCACCGCGACACGCCGCGCGACCGAGCTTGGAAAGTGAGCGATTCGCCCGGATTTTGGACTTCCCCCGGCGCATTGTCCTCCTATGCTTCGCGCATGACCTATCGGGTGATCGCCTTCGCATTGTTATCGGCAACCGCATTTTCCATTTCCTCATGCAGCTCGGACGACGATTTGCCGATCATGGCGGGAAATACCCAGGCCGCCGCGAGCCAGGGCGAGGCATTTTACCAAAAGGCAAAGCAGGCTGATGATGCCGGGAAAACCGGACGCGCCATCAAGCTCTACGATGAGACCGCCACGAAATACCCGTTCGCGCCGTCCGCGCCTCAAGCCCGCTTCCGCCAAGCAGAACTTCTGGAGAAACAAGGGGACATCCAGGAAGCCTTCACCGCCTACGACCAATTCCTCTCCCGCTTCCAAGGCAGCGGCCTCTACACCACCGCTCTCAACCGCCAGGCTTCGATGGCGCAGGCCGCCGCCGAAGGGGATGTGAAAACCAGTTTCCTCGGACTGAAAAGCAAGCTGTCCCTCGACAAGACCGTGGAAATGCTCGGAAAAGTCCGTGACAACGCGCCAAAATCCCACACTGCTGCGAAGGCCCAGTTCACCATTGGCGAGCTCTATCAGTCCAAAGGAAACAAGGCCAAGGAAGCCATCGCCGCCTATCGCCAGCTTGTCCGCGATCAGCCGGACAGCTCGGAGGCCCCCGAGGCGCTTTTCCGCATCGGTCTCATCCTGATGCAGGAAGCCGATCGTGGAAACCAGAACCAGGCGAATCTCGATCTTTCCCGCGAGGCGTTCAACGACTACCTCATCCAGTATCCGAACCACTCCCGCAACACGGAAGCCCGCAAGCTCATTGCCAGCCTCGGCGGACGCGATCTCCAACGCTCTTTCGACATCGCCGAATTCTATCTGAAGACCGGCAAGACCGAATCCGCGAAAGTTTACTACCGTGACATCGTCAAGCGCACCGGCTCCGGGAAACTTCACGATGATTCCCGTGCCCGCCTCAAGCAGCTCGGCGAGTAAATCCAAGCGACCGGACCCCATGAAATTTTTCACCCTGCTTGCTCCCGCACTTCTGCTCGTTTCGTGCGCGGGCTATCAGCTCGGCGGCACCAAGCCAGCCTCGCTGAAACAGGTGAAAACCATCGCTGTTCCGATGTTTTCGAACGCGACGTTGTTTCCCCGGGCTGAGGCGCTCGCCACCTCGGCCGTCGCAAACGCCATCGTGCAGGACGGCACCTACCGGATCGGAAAAGTGGACAATGCGGATGCCATTCTCGAGGGCAATCTCCGCAACATCAAATACTCCACCATCCGTGGCACCCGCCTGGATACGCTCCTGCCGGAAGAGTTGAAAAACACGGTCACCATTCAGTGGGAACTGCGCGACGCGCGGAACCCGACCAAGATATTGGCCTCCGGGAGTTCCTCCGGTTCCAGCCAGCTCTTCGCCGGATCCAATCTCCAGACCGCCAGAAACAACGCCTTGCCTGAAGCGTTTGAGCGGGCCGGTGAAGCGCTCGTCTCGCGCCTGGCCAACGGATTTTGATTTCAAGGTGTTTGAAAGCTCGTGGTTTCAAAGCCCGTTAAATGGCTTTCTCCTAACCTGCCATGCACTTCCATCTCCGTATCCCGCTCCTCTGCATTCTCGGCTCCGTCGCCGCCATCTTCAGCGCCAGCGCTGAACCCGCCGCCGCAGCGAAGAAAAAAATCGTCTTCATCGCCGGTCGCCCGAGCCATCCGCCGGGAGAGCACGAACATCGCGCAGGCTGCCTCTTGTTGGAAGAACAGCTCAAAAAGAGTGGTCTGACGTTGGAAACAAGCGTCGTCACCAACGGCTGGCCCGCCGATGAATCCGTTTTCGACAATGCCTCCGCAGTGGTCATCTACTCGGACGGCGGTCCTGGAAATCCTGTTAACAGCCATCTCGACAAACTGAAATCCCTCGCTCACTCCGGTGTCGGCATTGGCTGCATCCATTACGCCGTGGAAATCCCCAAGGGCGAGGGCGGCGATACGTTCCTCGAACTCCTCGGCGGCTATTTCGAATCCGATTGGTCCGTCAATCCACACTGGCATGCCTCGTTCAAGCTGCCGAAACACGCCGTCACCCGTGGTATCGGTGATTTCGACACGACCGATGAATGGTATTACCACATGCGCTTCCGTAAAAATATGGAAGGCGTCACCTCCATCCTAACCGACCTTCCGCCGCCGGAAAGCCTCACCCGCGCGGATGGTCCGCACGAGGGGAATCCAGAAGTCCGCGCTGCCGTGCTCGAACGCAAGGAACCGCAAACGGTCATGTGGGTCTATGATCGCCCGGCAGCCGCCGGTGCCGGCCGTTCCTTCGGTTTTTGCGGCGGCCATTTCCACAAGAATTGGCAGATCGATAACCAGCGTCGCCTCGTGCTCAACGCCATCGTCTGGATCGCGAACATGGAAGTCCCCGAAACCGGAGTTCCCTCAAAAACTCCGACCGACGAGGAAATGCACGCAAATCTGGACGCGAAGTAGAGTGGTCTACAAAAGTGGTCCGCACAGTCCCCTGTGCAGTTCTTACGTTGCAGCAGGACGATCCCACAAACAAAGATTCCGCACAGAGGACTGTGCGGACCACTTTTATCACTCGTAACTCACGGCTACTCGATAGAATACGTGTGGTGTCGAGTTGCTGAAGGATTGCGAGAGGGTCGAGCCGGTGCCGTTTTGGGTGGAGACCATCATCCATGTGGTCAGATCTTCGCTGCTCTCCACCACGTATTTGCGACCAACGAGAGTGGCGAATGAGAGGGTGATCGTGTCCGCTGCGGTTTGCGCGATGGCTGGATGATAGACCGAGCTTCCATCAAGCGGATTACTGCCGAACAGTGCTTCGTCGGTGTCGGTGAGGCCGTCGTTGTCGGCGTCGAGATCGGTGTCCTCCAAGAAGGTGACGCTGAGATCGTCGATAGCGATGCCCTGGGGCTGCGCTGGAATGGTCAAGGTTTGTCCGGTGTTCGGTTGGCCGATGGTGTAGGGGCTACCGGTGAATTTAGTCCAAATGAAGGCTGCTGGTGTACCTCCCGTTCCAGTGAGGCCCAGCGACGCCTGGCCTGCGATTTCGGCGCTTTGTTTAACTCCGATGTTAGTGGATGTCATCCCGCTTGCCGCGCCCGCAGTGCCAAGGAAGCTTCCGCCATATGAAATGAATTGTTTGACCATTCCTCCCACGGCAAGTGCAAAGCCATCGGGATCACCGTTTTGAATGCTTGGGATAAGCTTCGAAAAAATCCGATGCCCGGACGATGTGACAGCTCCGGCGGTGAATGTAGAAAGGAGGTGGGTTCCGTAATTGATGCCGTCGGAACCATTGTAAAGAATAAGGCTGACATCGGACAATGCTCCCATGTAAGCCGGGCCGACAACCACTTCGACGAACTCACTGGAATCAGCACCCGCATTGTCATAGTGGAACTCATTGATGAACACATCGCCCGGAATTGCCCCGCCAGCTCCCGGCGTGAGAGTGAAGCGAAGATCGAATGAGTTCCCGGGCGCGATGGATAGACCGCTAACGATGGCGGTTTCCACAGTGGAGGTCCCTCCGGCGATCGCGCCTGTCGGGAGATCTGTTGCAGCGGTGAAGGTGAGCGATGGCACAGCTTGAGGAATACCATTGACCACAAGATCCGCCGTTAGCGTATCGGCTCTGCCACCTGGGAATACTTTCCATTGCTCTGCGGTAAACGCGATCTGAACGGCGGTCAGCGTCTCCGGGGAATTATTAATAAAACCCACTGTCGCCGTGAATGGTGCGCCGTCCGCTACGAATCCGATAGATCCATCACCTGTGGAACCATAGGAACGGAAACCGGTCGTCGTAGTGCCTCCATCATCCATTCCGCGCCAGGCGCCGCCGGTGGTGATCCATGGGGCCGGATCATGGTTGCCTGTGAAGGTCGTGAAATTCTCGGTAATCGTTTGTCCGGGCGAGGTGAAGGAATAGGGCTGATCCGCATCGACCACTTGCAGCACGGCGTTGGCGGGATCGTAGCCGTTGGCGCTGGCAGTGAAGGTGACGGAACGCGTTTCATCCGTGATGAAATTCCGCGCTGTAATGATGGGAACCGAGCCAGTGGTGGAGCCCGCCGGAATGGTCAGTGTGGCGGCTGACAACGATGCGGCGGTGTGATCATCCGATGAAACCGAAATAGTTAGCGGCGTGGCACGCACGGCTGGAAGGGTGACGCTGAGCATCACTGTGCCGGACGCGGTGTTTTCATTCACACTTCCGGCGGAGAGCGATGCGCTGAGATTCGGATAATCCAAATCGAGATCAAGGTCCGCGAAAACGGCGTAGTGATCAGAGGCGAGCACGCTGCTATCAGCGGCTGGCGGTGAGCCGGCTTTTGGCAGGCCGACGCTGTTCGATGTATCGAGCGTCGAATTGTAAACTTCCTGTGAGTGGGGCCGACCGGCGATGGCGGGGGAGACGAGGAACAGATCGAGAATCGGGCCGGCCGTGGTGGTGGTATCGTAGGTGCTGGCGGAATTGTTGAGCTGCCGGGGATCCAGTTTTACGGGGACAGGGCCGGTGAAATAGGTCAGCGGATTGGTCGAGTAACTGATGGGGAAAGGGAGATCAGAGCCGAGGACGAAGCTGGTGGGCAGCCCGGCGGGAAGGGCGGTGAAAGTCTTGTTGATAGAGGATGGATTGAAGTCGCCGAGGATGATGAAGTTGTCATCGGCGGTGATTCCCTGCGAGTTGATATAGCCGACGACCCGTTTCATTTCCACCGCCCGCCGGAACCGGTCGGCCGAGCTGGTCCCGGATTTCAGATGCAGGGCGAGGATCGTCGGATCATTGGTCGTGCCGGGAATGTCCACCTTCACCACGGGAAAGAGTCGGGTGATTTCCCTCGCTCCGGCCGGTGAACCCACGGCAGCCGTGGTGATGAACGGATAGCGCGACAGGAAAATCACGCGCAGGCTGTTATCGAAAGCATTCGTCGCCGGGGAAATGTAGCTGTAACCGTAGCCGAGGCTGGCGGCGAGTGCGTCCACGTCATCGGGATTTCCATCCACGTCGGTGCTGTGGATTTCCTCGAGCGCCACGACGTCGGCATTGATCCGGGCGAGAACATCACGGACCTTGTCATGGTCCGGCTGGCCGGGAGCGCCGATTCCGTAGTCGAAATAGGCGGCCCCACCATCTGTTGGAACGACCAGATGGGCGCCGATATTGAAAGTGGCGAGCCGGAAACCGACGCCTTGCGCGATCGGTGCGAGGAGTATGAGCAATAAGGCTGCGCGGAAATTCATCGGCGAAGCCAATCAGGAATCGCGCTGGCAGGTATGATAGATTTTGTTTCCCTGTTACTCACGCCGGAATAGCGCGGTTCATTGTAAGATCTTCAGTGGAAATCATGCGACGTCACTGCGAGACCCGGATCCGTTCCAGACAACGGGGAAATGCCGGTGACATACACGGTGGGCTTGTCGCCTTGCGAACGTTGCAGGCGGCCGGTGACTAGCAGAAACGATTCCGTCACAATGATCTGGCGGAAGTGGTGGAATGTTTTTTCAGGGACGAAGAGATTGGCAATGCCTGTTTCGTCTTCTAGCGAGATGAAGCAATGCCCGTTCGCCGTGCCCGGACGCTGGCGGCAGATCGCCATGCCGCCGACGGTGACTGGAATGCCTTTCGGGAGGTTTTCAAGGTCCACCGCGCGTTGGATTTTCCGGCTGGCCACGGAGGCACGCCAGAGTTTCATCGGGTGGGGTCCGGAACTTGCGCCTTGCACGGCGAAATCCGATGCCAGGCGTTCGGCGAGTGTCATGGCGGGGATCATGCCGGAAATGTCAGGGTTCGATACTTGTAACAGATCATCGTAAAGCGGTAGCTCCGCCTGCCACATCGCTTGGCGGCGGTGCCCGATCTGAGGGAGTCCGTTGAGCGCTCCGGCCCGGGCGAGCGAGCGGCGTTCCTTTTCACTGGGTTTTACCCGGGTGAGGAAATCTTCCAGCGAATCAAAACTCCGCGACTCCCGTTCACGGACGATTTTTCGAATCGTTTCGTCGCCGAGATTTTTCAAACGCCCGAGGCCGAGACGGATCGTGAGGTCGTCGATCACTTCGGTCGGGCCGCTGCTGTGGATGCAGCAAACGGGAAGAATCCGCAGGCCGTGATGTTTCGCGTCCTGAATCAGCGTGTTCGCCGAATAGAAGCCCATCGGCTGGTTGTTGATGAGGCCGGTATAGAATTCAGCCGCATGGTGAACCTTCAGCCAGCACGACGCGTAGGCGAGCAGGGCGAAGGAAATCGCATGGCTTTCCGGGAATCCATAAAGTGCGAATGTGCCGGTGGCGTGGACGATTTTTTCCTGAACGTCCTCATCCACGCCCTTCTCCGTCATCCGCTGCCGGAGTTTTTCAGTGACACGTTTCATCCGTGCGTCGGATCGTTTGAAAGAAATGGCCCGTCGCAGTTCGTCAGCTTCGGCACCGGTGAAATCCGCCATCACCATGGCCATGCTGAGCATCTGTTCCTGAAACAAAGGCACGCCCAATGTTCTTGATAGAATCGGTTTGCACAGCTCATGGATGTGATCGGGCTTCTCCCGGCCCAACCGGCGGTTGAGAAAAGGATGTAACAGATCACCCACAATCGGACCGGGACGGATGATCGCCACTTGGATGGCGAGATCGTAAAAGATTTTTGGTTTGAGAATGGGCAAGGTCGCCATCTGGGCGCGCGACTCGACCTGGAAGGTGCCGATCGTGTCCGCCCTGCCAAGCAGGTCATAAACAGCGGGATCGTCCTGAGGAATGGTTGCGAGATCGAAGCTTTTTCCCCGGCTTCCGCAAATGGCGATCGACTCCTGCATGGCGGCAAGAATGCCAAGACCTAGCAAGTCAATCTTCACAATGCCGAGGTCTTCGCAATCGTCCTTGTCCCATTGCACAACGGTCCGGTGGGGCATGGTGGCGGGCTGGATGGGCACCACGGCGTCCAGCCGGTTGTCACAAATGACGATGCCGCCGGAGTGCTGGCCGAGATGGCGCGGCATTCCCAGCACCGCATGATAGAGCCGCGACAAGGCGGGCAGCCGCGGATGGGATGGTGGCAGCAAACTGGCCATGCGGTCTTCGAAATCGGCTTCCCGCGTCGGCTTTTCCTCGTCCGTGCCGAAATGCCGGAAGCCCGAACTTTCCTTTGAAAACCGATCTGCCAGAGAAGCCGGAAGACCGAGCACCTTCGACATCTCGCGAAACGCCGAGCGCGGCCGGTAGGTGATCACGTTTGCTGTCATCGCCGCGCCGCGCGCCCCGTATTTTTTGAATACGTATTGGATGACTTTCTCGCGCAGATCGCCCGATGGAAAGTCGATGTCGATATCCGGCCAGGCGGCACAGTTCTCATTGAGAAAACGTTCGAAAATCAAATGGCCGCCGACCGGATCCACGTTGGTGATCGACAGCGAATAACAGACCGCCGAGTTGGCCGCCGAGCCCCGGCCCTGGCACAGCATTCCTTCGCCTTTGGCAAACTTGACCAGATCGTGGACAATTAGGAAATAACCGGAGAAGCCCAGTCGATCGATCAGGGTGATTTCCTTCTCAAGTTGTTTGCGGACTTCCTCATTGAATTTGGATCCATAACGCCCGGCAGCTCCTTGGTAGCTCAACTCGCGCAACAACCGGGTTTGCTCGGGCATGGGGAGCGGATTGCCATGCTCGTCAGGGAAATCCGGGAACCGGTAGCCGAGATTTTCCAGGGTGAAACCGATCCGATCTGACAAGCGGCGCATGTTCCCCAAGGCCACGGGCAGGTCGGCGAAAAGCTCTGCCATTTCCGCCGGTGATCTCAAGTGGCGCTCTCCATTCGAAGCGAGCAGCCCGCCCGCCTGATCGAGAGTCTTGTGGTGGCGCAGGCAGGTGAAGGCATCCGCCAGCATGCGGCCCGCGCGGGTGGCATGAAGGGGCGCGTTGCTCGCCAGCAAGGGCAGCCGGAGATGCGCGGCCAAATCGATGAGATGGCGGTTCAGGCGCCCGTCGTCCCGCAGGCGGTGGCGGTTGATTTCCACATACACGTTTTCCCTGCCGAAGGTGGCGATCAGTCCTTCCGCCGCAGCGAGGGCGGCGGACTTGCGATCATATAACAAATGTCGGACGACCGGTCCCTCGCGGTCGCCAGTGAGGGCGATCAGGCCGGAGTTCGTCAGGTCACGCGCTTTTTCCGCACCATCGAGATGCAGGTCGGTCAGGTGGCGGCTCAAGGTCTGATAGGCGGCTTGATCCGTGCAAAGCACCGGCAGATGGGACGCATCGGGCAATTCCAACGTGGCCCCGACGATGGCGCGGATGCCGCCCGCATCCTTGGCCGCTGCGTGCGCACGGGCGGAACCGTAAAAACCGCCATGATCGGTAATGGCGATGGCGGAATAACCAAGTTCCGCCGCGCGTTCGACCAATTCCCCGGGTTGGCTTGAGCCACGTAGGAAGGAGAAAGCGGAACGGGCATGGAATTCACAAAACATGAGAGCTGCTAGGAATAGGTTCCGTCGAGTTGCCAGGAATCCTCGGGTTGGAAGACCAAGCGGAGAAGCGGTGCGCC
The DNA here is from genome assembly GCA_039925065.1 of Luteolibacter sp. Taxonomy (GTDB): domain Bacteria; phylum Verrucomicrobiota; class Verrucomicrobiia; order Verrucomicrobiales; family Akkermansiaceae; genus Luteolibacter. Next base: position 4,170 of record JBDSZP010000063.1, on the reverse strand, counting down.
GGCGATCTTGATATCCCATTCCAGCCGTTGCCAGGTGGTGTCGGGATTCCAGCCATCGCCGGAAGTAAGAAATGGCCCGTGCTGTTCGAGCACCTCGCCGCAGTGGGGGCCGGTCAGCAAGGCCAGTGGTCGCGGGTTTCTGTGAGATGTGGATTCGAATGCGACGGCGATTTTCAGCGGAGGGCGGAAGCGGCGAAGCGGAATGGAGCAGACGGGTGGCGGGAAGTCTGCGACAGCCGGTTTGCCTGCGGAGGTCGGCTGCATTTCAAACGCATCGGGCCGGGCGGTTTTCAGTGGCATGGGCGTGCCGACACGATCCTTTCCTAGCAGAGCTTCGAGCCGCGCCAACGTATCCGCCCAGCGCTCCGGATGCGGAAGCTGGCGGCCGGTCCAATCGCGTTGGCGGGAGAGGGGAAATGCGGCCGTCGCGTCCAATCCGATGCCGGTCACCGGTAATGGCAAAACCAGGGACTCCGCCAGCGTTTGAATTGGTTTCAAAAGTCCCGCCGGATCGGCCAGCGGTTCGGGAAGATGGATTTCCCGCCGCATTTCCCCGTCTTCGAGATGCAGGTGGATTTCCAGAACCGACGCTGCGAGATGGCGTGCCGCAAGCCGCGAGCAGAGGACATGAAGAAGTCGGTTGAAAATGAAAACAAGCGCCTCGCTGGAATGGATCGGGTCGTCGAAATCCATGGATTGAAAAAGCGATTCCGGCGGCCGGTGCAATTTCAGCAAGCGGCGGCTTTTACCGGAAATCAGATCGTGCCACTGACCGGCGGCCGGACCGAACCGCTCCGCCAGATCCTGCCTCGGCAGCCGCCGGTAATCTCCCAGCGTGCGGATGCCGAGCAGGTCCAGCAACGGCAGGAAGGTTTTGCTGGTTTCCAGTCTGCCGAGCAAAGCCAGCGGCAGCGTGCCGATTTCTTCGGTGGAAACAAACCGCCCGCGGGTTTGGGCATCGAGCACGGCGAAGTGGGCGAGATCCGGCGTTTCCGCAAGGGCATGGCAGGCTTCCATGCCGCAGGATGAAATCATTCGGATGGCCTCGATCCGCGAGGCGGTCAGTCCTGATAGGTTGAGCAGGACGGTATCCGGCGAAGTGATTTCCACATCGGGAGTGAAGCTGTCCGCGAGCAGGACCAGTTCTGCCAGCAGCTCGGCTTCGGTTTGCGGGTGGCGGGAAAGCAGCTTCAAATTCGGGCAGCGCACGAGAGCCCGACCCAAGGGCCAGCCTTCCGAAATGCCAGCATCCCGCGCGGTGGCATTGAGCGCGAGCAGGGGGATTTTCCCATCATTGCGCTCCGTGGAATCATGGAGGATTCCGCAGGGATGATGCTGCCATTGCGGCTCCACCCGCAGCGCGGCGACCACCGGAAGATCGGCGATATGGAATGCGGCGAACATGGCTCAGGTGGCGCGGCGCAGGCGGTTGGGCACGGCCTCGAAGCGTTGCAGGATTTCATTTCGCGGCAGGTTGAAATCGCCGAGCGTCAGACGGATGGAAAGCGTCAGCCGCAAGCTCGCGCAAGGGACCAACGGGGCGGGGGAAAGGACGATGAGCCGGCAGGCGGCGTTTTCGCAAAGCTGTTTCAACCGCCACCAGTTCGATGCGGGAATGGATTTGAGCGAGGCTATCGGCAGCCCACACAGATCGAGCATGATGAAGGGAATATTGCCATCCCGGACCAGCAGATCGGCGGCTTTGAGGACTTCGTGAATTTTCGAGCAACGCACCCACAGGAGTTGCGAACAGGCGGCGGGAGTGTGGGAGGCGGGATCGAAGGTGTCGCCGCCGTCCACCAGCACGAATTTCGGGAAATCGGCCGCTTCTTCCGGGTCACTCAATAAACCGGCGATCCACAAGGAAAGTCCGCCTCCCCCGGCCGCAGGGATGAGTTCTGAAATCGCTCCCGCTGGGAAAGTGGCAACTTCAAACGGCCGATCCGAAACGTTTGCGACAGGCTCGGAAATCGCCGCAAGTCCATGCGCCACGGGGAATTTTTCCCGCAACTGTCGCCGGATTTCCTGAAGCGTTGCCGTCACATGGCGAATTTAATACCATCTCATTGGGTGTTCAAGAGAACAAATTGAGGGGTGGTTTGTGAAATTGTGTAGTGCGTACTCCTGTCCTTGGCGCTGTCCGGAGTTCAAGCCTTCAGCTTGTCTTCGGAAGAGCATGGTAAACCATGAACTCCGGGCCGTCTCCAGGCGAGCGGGAGCGGCAGGGTTTCGGCAATGATTTTTGGGAAGCCGCCCGGCTGTTTGCTGGCAAGATACGTGAAATGAAAAAACGACCGGAGGATTTACCCCCGGCCGTTTTGTTTGAAGAGAAGAGGCAGGCAGGAATGCCTACATCACTTTGATCAGCCGATGACTTCGGGCCAGTCGGTGTGGGACATCACGCCGCGTGGCTTGTCGGTGCGCTCGTAGGTGTGGGCACCGAAGAAGTCGCGTTGGGCTTGCAGCAGGTTCGCTGGGAGAACGGCGCTGCGGTAGCTGTCGTAGTAACCGAGCGATGCGCTGAACGCCGGAACCGGGATGCCGGCGAGGGTGGCGGTGGCGATGACTTCGCGCCAGTTCTGTTGGAACTCGTTGAGGAGGTTCGTGAAGAACGGGGCGAGCATCAGGTTGCTAAGGCTCGGATCGGAACGATAAGCGTCCGTGATGTCGTTGAGGAAACGGGCACGGATGATGCAGCCGCCGCGCCAGATGGCAGCGATCTTGCCGAGGTCGAGGCCCCAGTTCTTTTCCTTGCCCATGGCGGCGATGAGGTCGAGGCCTTGTGCGTAGGAAATGATCTTGGAGGCGAAGAGCGCGTCGTGGACTTTTTTCACGAGAGCTGCCTTGTCGCCGGTGATCTCGGCTTTCGGGCCATTGAGGAATTCGCTGGCGGCAACGCGCTGGTCTTTCATCGAGGAAAGGATGCGGGCTTCGACTGCGGCGTTGATGGTGGAAATGACGACGGCGTTTTCAACCGCGTTGATGAGCGTCCATTTGCCAGTGCCTTTTTGGCCGGCGGTGTCGAGGATGAGATCGACGAGTGGCTTGCCGGTTTCCGGGTCGATTTGTTCGAAGATTTTCGAGGTGATCTGGATGAGGTAGCTTTCGAGATCGCCTGCGTTCCAGTCGGTGAAGACGGTGGCGAGTTCGGCTGGGGTGAAGCCAGCGGCTTTGAAAATGTTATAAGCTTCGCAGATGAGCTGCATGTCGCCGTATTCGATGCCGTTGTGGATCATCTTCACGTAGTGGCCGGCACCGCCGGGTCCGATGTGGATGACGCAAGGCTCGCCATCGACCTTTGCTGCGATGGATTCGAAGATCGGCTTCATGACATCCCAAGTGGAGGCAGGGCCGCCGGGCATGATGGACGGGCCTTTGCGGGCACCTTCTTCGCCGCCGGAAACGCCAGCGCCGATGAAGCGGAAGCCGAGATCGCCCAGCCATTTGTCGCGGCGCTCGGTATCGGTGTAGAGGGAATTTCCGCCGTCGATGATGATGTCACCCTTGTCGAGAAGCGGGATGATCGACTCGATCACTGCATCGACCGGACCACCGGCTTTTACCATGATCATGATCTTGCGTGGGGAAGCCAGCGACTGGACGAAGCCTTCGAGCGTGTGCTCGCCGACGATTTTCTTGTCGGGATGTTTGCCGACGAATTCGTCCGTGACAGAGGTCGTGCGGTTGTAAACCGAGACCTGGAAGCCGCGGGATTCCACGTTGAGAACGAGATTCTGGCCCATGACGGCCAGACCAATGAGTCCGAAATCGCTATTGCTCATAATAAAAGTGCCGTTGGAGGGGCGGGGAGGATGTAGGGGGATTGGCGGATTGGTGCAACCCCTTGTTGCCAATCAGCCATGCATTTCACACATTGCGCGAGTGAACTTACCGAATGCGATCACGTTTTCACGGCTGATTATGACCGCCGCCTTTGTGTTGGCGGTGTCGCAGCGCTCGTTGGCTGGCTACGGCACGGGACTGGTCCTGTTCGTTGTGGCGGCGGCGAGCGATTGGCTGGACGGCTATCTCGCGAGGAAAAAGGGACTGGTGACGCCGTTGGGAAAACTGATGGATCCCTTGGCGGACAAGATTCTGGTAAGCGCGGCCTTTGTTTTTTTCACGGAAAAGGGACTCGGCCCGGTGTGGGTGACGGCGCTGATCATCGGC
>JBDSZP010000062.1:0-24010 GCA_039925065.1 Luteolibacter sp. | reverse complement strand
TTAGGACGGTGCCTTGTTGTTGTTCCGCCCAGACGAGCGCGTCTTTGGCGACTTTGACGACATCGGTCTCGCTGGCTTCCGGCGTGTAGCACGGGACGTCGATCTGTTTCGCGAGCACGGCCAACTGGTCGATCGCGGCGGGGCGGTAAAGGTCGCAGGCGATGAGCAGGGGGCGGCGGCCTTCTTTTTTCAGGCGGTTCGCGAGCTTGGCGGAAGTGGTGGTTTTCCCCGCACCGTTGAGGCCGCAGATGAGGATGCGGGCGGGCGGGTTGAGATCGAGAGGGGCTTGGTCGCCGCCGAGCAGGGCTTCGAGTTCGTCGTGGAAAATTTTGACGATTTGTTCGCCGGGTTTGATCGACTTGAGCACGTCCTCGCCGAGCGCCTTTTCCTTCACCTTGGCGATGAAATCCTTGGCGACACCGAACTCCACGTCGGCTTCCAGCAGGGCGATGCGGATTTCACGCAGGGCGTCGGCGATGTTTTTTTCCGAAATGCGGCCCACGCCACGGAGGTTGCGGAAGGTCTTGTCGAGGCTGTCTGATAGGCTGGAGAACATGATGATGAATTCTAAATCTTAAACTTTATACGAAACCCCGGATTATTCGCCGTCCGGGAGATAGGCGGATTCGAGGTCGATTTGGAACGACCAGCGGAGTGGGATTTCAGGAACCTTCCCGGCGGTATCTTTCCATGAGATCAGGACTTGGCAAGAGGGTTGGCGCAGGCGGCGGTTGACCGTCCATGAGAATTTTCCGGTTTCGGGGACGAAAATCGCGGGAACCTCTCCGAAGCCGGAGATTTTCATCGTGAGGGTTTTCGGGTCGAGATTCGGGACAGTTGAGAGATCGGCGGCGATTTCCGGCAACCGCGTGTTGATGACGACTCCAGGCTCGGGGAGGACGGGAAAAGCGGTGGTTTGTGGGATGCTTGGCGAGGCACCGGGAGTCCCGGGAGTGCTTTGTCCATCTCGGAACGAGGTGGCCTGCTCGAAAACTTTGTCATAATTCCCGAGGACGATGTAGCGGGGGAGTATCTCGTCAGGAAGCGAGCGTTTCACCTTTCCTGGCACGACGGTGAACATGCAGGCGTAGCTGAATTCATCGCCGATTTTTTCCATTTCCTCTGTGTAGTATCCGCCGGGATAGGCATAGGTGGAGATTTTTCCGGGAAACTTGGACTCGAGGAAAATCTTTGATTCTCCCATTTCCTTGCGAAGAAACGCGTCATAGGAGTCAGCTCCTTTTTTGCGGAAGTTCTTCACTGTGATGGGGTAAGGGTGGCTGACGGAATGACTGCCGATGGTCGCTCCGTGTGCGAGCATTTCCTGGATCATCGGGGTGGTCAGGGCCTTTCCGCCGCCATCGACGTATTCCTTGTAAAGATAGATCGTGAAGGGGAAACCGAGTTCCTTGAGAATGGGATAGGCATCGGTATAGACCGATTTCCAACCGTCGTCGAAGGTGAGAAGGATGGATTTCGCAGGCAGTTCCTTCGTTCCTTTTTTCCAAGCGGTGAAGTCCTTCATCGAGATCACGGGGATGCCCAACTGGCGGATGGCTTCCATTTGCTTGCGAAACTTCGACGTGCGGATCCGCATCGCCGTTTCCGGGGCGGTTTCGGACAAATCGTGATAGCCGATGACGGAAACGCGGACTCCATCATCGGGAAGGGCGTTGTCTTGGGCGGGGGGCGCGACAGGGACAGGAGCATCCTGCGCCCATAAGCAGGTGCTGGCCAGGAGGCTGAAAAATAGGGCGAATTTCGTCATCGGTTGACGAAACGTAGGTGCGACGGAGGATTTTTGGAAGTCTCAAGTCTCCCGGAGGCGGATGTGAGTCGGTTCATTTCAGTCCCGAAAGAGATGCGTCAACCGCCTTCAGCACAGGAGGCGAAGCGAGATTTCCAAGGTGGCCACCATTTGGGAAAACGGTCAGTTGCGAGGGCTTGAAGGTGGATTCCAGCCAAGCGAGATCATTCGCAGGAAGCAGGAAATCGTTCTTGTTTGCCAACACGCGGATCTTCGATTGCTTCCGCAGCAGGTCTTCGTGTGACCGCAGGTTTCCTTCGTGGGTGAGCTGCTGGAGCTTGATTCCCTTTTTCTGATAGTAAGGGACGGCGAGTTTCAGGAAATAGTCCTTGTAGGAATAATTCATGATCTCGTGGTAGCCCGGCTCACGTTCCCAGCGCGAGAGCGGGGTTTGCAGCACGCCCATGTTGTTTCTCACCTGGCTGCTGAAAATGATGTCCCGCAAGCTGATCCGGAACGTCAGGCCGATCAGGTATTTCGACTCAATCGCCCCAAACGGCAACTGGGTGTTGGCCGATGGAGTCAGTGCGCCGGCCATGGTTGCTTTTTGAAGTGTGTTGTTCACGAGCGCCTGGCGTTGGGAGGCTGGCCACGCGGTGGGTGCTTCCTGATAGGCGTCCACACAATGGGCACCGCGAATGAGATCGACGGGAGCATTGATGGCGACGTAGCGGTCGAAACGCAGCAAGCCGGGCTCCGCGCTTTTTTCAAAGGCGGCGAGACGGAGGGTCAGAAATCCGCCCATCGAGCAACCCACGAGCGCTCTTTTTTCAAATCTCCCCGGGAATTTTTTGACCATCGTCCGGTCCATTTCCGTGAGCGCGACGAGCAAATCGTGGCTATCGACCGGCGCATAGACCGGCAGCGCCGCAGTGGAGGCATTTTCCATGAACTCCGGATGGAAAACGCTGGTGGTCGTGACGACCGAGTATCCGCTTTGGTAGAGGTGTTCTGCCAGCGCGAGCGTCGTCAGAGAAAGCCGGTGCGAACTGAGACCTGGTGAAATATAGACCAGCGGTGCGGTTTTAGGCTGCACCCAGTAATTGAATTTCAATTTCCGCCCGGTGCTGGGAATGCGCACGCTGATTTCCCTGCCATCGGTGAGGAAATTTGGGTTCTGGTAGGAAATCCGCACCGCCGCAAGGGTTTCCAAGGTTGGCCTATCGATCGGCCCTTTGGGTTGCCAGTCGGGTTGTCGATCCTTCGTCCCGTAGGTCCACGCATATTTCACCAAGGCGTAGGAGTCGGACTCGGATTGCGTGAGCCTCCGGGCCTCCTCGGTTTTGTCCGTCGCCTGATTGTAGGTGGTGCCGTAAGAAGCGAGCGTGTAGGGATAGGCGTAGTTCCAAGGTTTGGCGACCTCGTCCGCCACGAAGCCGATGGCGTGGCGGTCATCGCTCGGACCGAAAAACGGCATCACGACATAGTTTTGCGGTTTCCATCCCCATTTTCCGAAAGTTTCGCTGAAATCCGCATCGGACTTCGGCATGTTCCATTTGCTGGCCACGTCGAAGAATCCGCCGACACCCACGGTCGTGTTGCAGATGAAGCGCAGGGTTTCCTCACGCGCACCGGTCCAGCGGCCTTGCAAAACGTGATTCAGGGCCCGGCCGGGGTAAATGATGTTGCGGGTGAAATCGTTGATCGAGCCTCGGACTGGCTGGGGAACCACCGTGCGGTAAACCCGGCCGGTCGGTTGCATGACGCCGACGAGAAATCCATTGTTCGCCGCCCACAAGCTGCGGTTCACTGGCTCGAACGGGTCCGCCATGAAGTCCGGAACCGGAGTCTGGTGCTGCACGGACGAGGTCTTTTGCGGGATACTGGACGTACAGGAGGCGACCAGAAAACCGGTCGCCAGGGTCCAAGACGTGCGGATCAAACGGGGGTGCTGGAAAAATGGGAGGAACATCATCTTGAATGTCGGCGACGCCGCAACCTAGCTCGCATCTACCGCTGGTAAAGGGCGTAAATGCTGCGGGTTATCCGGAATTCAGTTCGTCGTCAGTTTCGCCAACAGGTCATCACTATCTACCTGATCCCCTTTTTTCACCAAAACCTCGCTCACGACCCCATCGACGCTGGCGCTGACGGTGGTTAGCATTTTCATGGCTTCGAGGATGACGAGCTTGTCACCCGCCTTCACTTCCTGCCCGATGGACACGGCGACTTCGGTCACCATGCCGGGCATCGGCGCACAGGATTGCGCGGGATCGGAGGGGTCACCTTTCGCACGGGTCGCCTTCGAAACGGATTTGAGGGAATGATCCATCACCATCGACTCGCGAGGCATGCCGTTGAGTTCGTAAAACAGTGCGCGACGTCCGGCAGAGTCCGCTTCGCCGATAGAAATCAATTTGATGATCAGCGTTTTTCCGGTGTCGATCTCGATCTCGATTTCCTCGCCGAGGTGCAGGCCGTAGAAAAACGCCGGAGTCGGCAAGCCGCTGAGGTCGTCGTATTTCGCCCGGAAAGCCATGAAATCCGCGAAAACCTGCGGGTACATCAGGTGCGAGTAGAGATCGTCCTCCGTCGCGGGGCGGCCGAGTTTTTTCGAAAGCTCGGCGCGGGTGGCCTCGAGATCGATCGGGTCCGCGAGTTCGCCGGGGCGCTTGGTCGTCGCCTTCCGGTTGCCCAGAACGACCTTCTGCACGTCCGCAGGCCAGCCGCCGTCCGGTTGGCCAAGACCGCCGGAAAGCATGTCGATCACGCTCTCGGGGAAATCGATCGAGCCGGGTTTGATTTTCGTCACATCCGCCGCCTTGATGTTGCGGGTGACGAGGAACATGCACATGTCGCCGACGACTTTTGACGATGGCGTGACTTTGACAATGTCGCCAAAGAGTTGGTTCACCTCGGCATAGGTGCGGGCGATTTCGCGCCACCGGTGGCCGAGTCCCATCGAGTTCGCCTGTTCGCGGAGGTTCGTGTATTGGCCGCCGGGCATCTCGTGTTCGTAAACTTCCGCCGTGCCCGCGCGTGGGGCGGAATCGAAGGGTTTGTAGAAACCGAGCACTTCCTCCCAGTAGTCGGAAAACTCGTTGAGCGAATCAAAGTCCAGGCCCGGATCGCGCTCGGTGCTGGCGAGTGCGGCGCACACGGAATTCAAATTCGGCTGCGAAGTGGAGCCCGACATCGAGGAAATCGCGAGGTCCACAATGTCCACGCCCGCTTTGGAAGCGGCGATGACGGAGGCGGCGTTCAGGCCCGACGTGTCATGTGTGTGGAAATGGATCGGAATGCCGATTTCCTCCTTCAGTGCGCTGATCAGTTTCCATGCGGCATGCGGTTTGCAAAGTCCCGCCATGTCCTTGATCGCGAGGATGTGCGCGCCCATGCGTTCGACTTCCTTCGCCTTGTCCACGTAGTATTTCAGCGAATACTTGTCGCGCTTCGCATTGGTGATGTCGCCCGTGTAACAGATCGCCGCTTCACAAAGCACTTTGCCGTGTTCGCGCGCGGCTTCCATCGCCACCTGCATGTTGGGCAGATAGTTCAGCGAGTCGAAGATCCGGAAAATATCCATTCCCGAGTCGGCCGCGTGTTTCACGAATCCGGCGACGACGTTGTCCGGATAGTTCGAGTAGCCGACCGCGTTCGATCCGCGGAAAAGCATTTGGAAACAAATGTTGGGCACCTTTTCGCGCAAGCGGCGGAGACGTTCCCACGGGCACTCGCTGAGGAAACGCATCGCCGTGTCGAACGTCGCGCCGCCCCACATTTCCAGCGAGAAAAGTCCGGGCGTGCGGTGGGCGATGGCCTCGGCGACTCGCAGCATGTCGAAGCTGCGCATGCGGGTGGCGATGAGCGACTGGTGGGCGTCGCGCAGGGTGGTGTCGGTGATCAGCAGGCGTTTTTCGTTGAGAATCCACTGGGCGAATTTCTCCGGCCCGAGCTCCAACAGCACGTCGCGGCTGCCCTTCGGCACTTCCGCGTGATGCTCGATGAACAGGGAGTTCGGCACGTTTGCCTTGGGCATCGCCGCCGCTGGCTTCCAGCCTTTTGCGGTGGGATTTCCGTTGATGGTGATGTCCGACAGATAGGAAAGCGTGCGGGTCGCCCGGTCGCGGCGGCGCTTGAATTGGAACAGCTCGGTCTTGGTGTCGATCAGCTTTGTATGGGCCTGGCCGCTGCGGAAGGTTTCGTCCGCGATGACGTTTTCGAGGAACGGAATGTTCGTCTTCACCCCACGAATGCGGAACTCGCGCAGCGCTCGGTCCATCCGTTGGCAGGCCATCGGGAAATCGCGGCCCATCGCCGTGATCTTCACCAGCATCGAGTCATAATACGGCGTCACCACCGATCCCGCGTCGCCGGATGCGGCGTCCAAACGAATGCCGAAACCGGCGGCCGAGCGGTAGTTGAGAATGCGGCCGTAGTCGGGAGAGAAATTTTTCTCAGGGTCTTCCGTCGTCACGCGGCATTGGATCGCGAATCCAATGCACGGGATTTCCTCCTGCGGCGGGATGGCGATTTCCTCGCTGAAAAGCGAGTGTCCGGCAGCCACCAGGATTTGGGATCGAACGAGGTCAATGCCCGTCACGCACTCGGTCACCGTGTGCTCCACCTGGATGCGCGGGTTCATCTCGATGAAGAACCAGTCGTTCTTATCCATGTCGTAGAGGAATTCCACGGTGCCCGCGTTGTCGTAACCGATGCCTTTCGCCAGTTTGACAGCCGCCTCGCAAAGCTCCTTGCGGACCTTCGGATCGAGATGCATCGCAGGAGCGACCTCCACGACTTTCTGATAGCGCCGTTGCACCGAGCAATCGCGTTCGTGCAAATGGACGACGTTGCCCTTCTGGTCGCCGAGGATCTGCACCTCGATGTGCTTGGCGCGGGAAATGTAACGTTCGAGGAAAACCGCCGGGTTTCCGAAAGCATTGAGCGCTTCGTTCTGCGCCTCGGCCAATAATCCGGGAAGTTGCGAAGGTTTCTCCACCACCCGCATGCCACGGCCGCCACCACCGAAGGCCGCCTTGATGATGAGCGGGAAGCCGATCTGATGGGCGGCGGTCAGTGCTTGATCCGGATCGGTGATCGGTTCCTCGGTGCCGGGCAGGGTGGGGACGTTGAACTTGTGGGCCAGCGTGCGGGCTGCCGTTTTGTCACCCATGTTTTCCAACAGATCCGGCGAGGGTCCGATGAACGTGATGCCCTCGCGCGCGCAGGCCCGGGCGAACGTCGCGTTTTCCGAGAGGAAGCCGTAGCCCGGGTGGATCATCGTCACACCCTTCTGTTTCGCCAGCGCCACGATCCCCTCGACATCCAGATAGGCACCCACCGGTCCCTTTGAGGAATCCAGTTGATACGCCTCATCCGCCTTGAAGCGATGGATGGAAAACCGGTCTTCTTCGGCAAAAATCGAGACGGTCCTGAGACCGAGTTCGTTGGCAGCGCGGAAAATGCGGATGGCGATTTCGCCGCGGTTCGCGGCCATCAATTTTCCAGCGGGTCTTTCGGTATCAGGCATGTCGGCGATCCTTCTAGGGACTGCCAGACGATTCGTGAAGCGGAAAACCTTGCGGCGCCGTAGTCTCTTTGGGGTATTTGAAAGAGACCGCTATCAGCCGGTCACTCCGCTTTCGGCTTGCCGCCAAGGCGATGGCCGGGCGTTGCCAGGATCTCAATGAAAACCGCTTCGGAGCCGCTTGCCGCCGCTTCATCAATGGCTTTGACGATTTCCTCCACATGCTTTTTCTCGGCGGTGGCCTCCGCTTGGCCGACCCGGCAGTTGAAATCCCAGAAATCCACGCCCTCCGGCAGCTTCTTTTTCCGCTCGCGCTTCACGTATTTCCGCACGTCGCTTTTGATCTGCTCGACCACGCGTGCCGGTTGATGGTCGGGCGAAGTGAGTGGAAATTGCTTTTTCATAGACGCCGCTTGTGTTCCCCCCCGGCGGATTTGTCTAGTCGGGAAATTTTTCCGGCTTGTGAATAACTTGGGAGTAAGGGGGGAATAGTCAGCGGTCTTGCGATCCGAAACGAGCATGGCTAGCCTTCCGCCATGGCCATCGAGACTTTTGCCGGTATTTCTCCTTCGATTCATGAAAGCGCGTTCATCGCCGCGAGTGCGGATGTGATCGGGCGGGTGACTTTGGGCGAAGAATCGAGCATTTGGTATAACACGACCTTGCGCGGCGATATTAACGAGATCGTGATCGGGCCGCGCTCGAACGTGCAGGACAATGCGGTGATCCACCTGGCGGACGATTACGGCTGTTACGTCGGCGAGTTGGTGACCGTCGGGCACTCGGCGATCCTGCATGCGTGCACGGTGAAGGACGAGGTGCTCATCGGCATGGGCGCGATCGTGCTGGATGGCGCGGTGATCGGCGAGCGATCCATCATCGGAGCCGGGGCGCTGGTGACGGGCGGAACGATCATTCCGCCGGGATCGCTGGTTTTGGGCTCTCCGGCGAAGGTGGTTCGCACGCTTTCGCTTGATGAGCAGGCGAAGGTGAAAAGCTGGGCGGAAAAATACGTGAAAGGCTCGCGGATGTATTTGGATCGGAAATGAGGAAGATGGACGAGACGTCCACGGCCCTTATCGGAAAGGATTTCTCACCTCGGTGTTTGCAGATACTGTGTCACTTGGTCCCGGGCATCCGCAGGCAGGGTTTTCACCCACAGGGCGACGGCTTCCGGGTCGTATTGCCGCCAGTTGGCGGCCACGTTCTTGAGGGTCCAGAGCTTCGCTTCGCCTTCCGGAAGAGTATTGATCCAGGAAGTGGCCGCCGCCGGGTCGTTGATGGATAGCTTTACCGCATAGGTCGAGCTGGCCATGGCAGGGGTGTCGTAGGTCGATCCGCTGGTGACGGCGGGCGGGTGGGTCACCAACGACCGGACCGCGTCACCGGCGAATCCCGGGTCGATTTCCGAGTTCATCCCGCCAGTCACCACCATCCGGCCGATATTCTGTTGTTGATCGACCGGGAGTGTGTTGAACCGGGCTCTCAGCTCGGCGATCTTCGACTTGTCCCAGCTTTGAATTTGATCGAGCACTTTATAGGGACTGTTCAAAGCACCGTTGATACTGCCGATTTTCTCCAGCCATTCCGTCGGATTCTGCGCTTTGCCCGCGCTGGCGGCGAGTTCCTCCCGCTTGAGCTGGTCCCGGGCAAGCTGTCTGTCCGCTTCCGAGTTCATCATCCCGATGAGCTTCTCCGCCTCCACTCCATCGCCTTTCACACTACGGAGGGCGGAGGAAATGATGTCTGCCTTCGTTCCAGAATCGACGTCCGATCCCGCCAAATTTTTCAGCGCGAATCCAGGGTCGCTCGACGCCAGTTCCAACAGCGCTCTTTCCCGGATGCTCTTCGCTTGGGAGGCGGAGAATCCGGCACCCTCGAGATCGGCCTCGATCCATTGCTTTCCGTTCTTTTCGCTGACAAAATTGTAGGGGCTGTTAGCCATGCCTGCCCTCCAGCTTTCGGGGAGGTCGGGGATTTCGGCGATCAGCTTGGTGCTCAGTTCGCTGTTTCCGGACAAATTGTCCGAGAAGATTTTCAATCCGTCGGGCCTTTCCCACAGCGCGCGGATTTCGGTCGGAAACGAAGCCGCGAGGCGCTGCCCGCTCAAGGCCCGCTCCGCCTCTTGTTGCAAGTGCGGTGCAAGGCTGGCGATCGCCGCTTTCAGAGCGGCCGGTGAGTTTTTGGCAAGCTCGTCCAGCAAGCTCTTGGCCACCCGCGCCATCCCGGACGGGAGCCCTCTTGCGGAGAGTTCCTGCAATCGTTGAAGCGCGAGCGCGGGATTTTTTTTGGCCACTTCCTTGAGAGTTTGTAGCTCGGTTTTATCGTCGGGATGGCTGCGATAGTGGTCGATCAGGCTCTGAGGATTGTTGTTGGCAAGGGCAAGGAGGGCGCGTCCGGCCTGGCCGTAGTTGTGTGTAGCCGCCCACGGAATGAGGCTGCCGGGATCTTCCTTGATCCAGCGCTCGAAGACGATCATCCGGAAAACGCTCATTTCCGGTCCCTTGCGGAAATCGAAGCGGTCTCCTTCCATCCACGCGGCGAACTCCGAGGGCGGCAGGGAATTCGCCAGGGAGATGGCCATGCGCATCCTTTCCGAAGGCGAACCGGCGTTGCGGATGGCGCGCATTTGCGCTGCGACGATGCCTCCATTCCGCGGCGATTTCGGTGGGTGCCGATAATCCCGAGGAGCGCCCCCGGTCGCAGCCGCTTGCACCGTGGCCGGACTGAGCGCTGGCGTGGCCAGATGCCAGCCAAGCGCGGCCATGCCCAGAAATCCGAGGAGACCCGGTGCGATCACGAAGAGGGAAGCGGGTTTCATTCGTTGCGTTTGATGAAGTTCCTGAGGGAGGCTTTTTCCGACTCCGGGAGGTCTGCTGATTCCAGCCAGGCGGAAGCTTCCGCGCGGTTGCTGCGGCTCCATTGATGAGCGAGTCCGTAAAGGGAGTTGCTATCCGGCTTTTCCCCGCTCATCGCCCATTCGGCGGCCTCGTGGAACTGGCCTTGGGAGGAAAGCTGGCTCACCACCTGTCTCGAGGCGGGGTTGCGGATCCGGGGATCGGTCTGGAGGTTCACCCATTCGGAGTAGGCCACAAGATCCCGCTCTGCCCATTTTTCGGAGAGGTCTTTGAATGTTCCGGAAACGGGACCTGTCCCGACCGTGGTCATGTCCAATGTTCTCGCCGGATCCTTGATGAGGAGCGAATCCATGAAGGTCGCCGCCGGGTTTTTTTCCATACCCCATCGGGCTCTGGAATCTGCGTATTGGATCTGCATTTCAGGACCGAGCTTTTCCGGACTCACGACTAGAATGTCCGCCCCGATGCTGAAGGCTTTTTCCGGATCCGCGATCAGCAGCGAGGCTCCGATTGTCGCGAGCCGCCTTGCCTCCACCAGAGGGGTTTTTGTGGCTTTCGCTTGCGCCATGGCTGCGTCGGGATCGGTGGCGAGAAGATTTGCGAAAACGGCATCCTCCAGTTTCCGCTTCAACGCGCCGGACGGGGTGGTGGCGGCCAAGCGCTCGAGATCGTCCGGGTGCTCGGATTTCATGGCGTCGAGCAGGATGTCGATCGGACCGTTGTCTCTCGGGTCGAGCTTGTCGTTTTTTTCCAACCAATCGAAGGCCGCCCACGGATCCTTGCGGGCGAGAGTCCTGAAAAGAAATCCAGGGAAGCCGATGCCCTGTTTCTTGAGAAAATCCAAGGTGGCCACGGAGTCTCCGTCCTCCGACCAGGTCATCACCCCGTTCAGAGCCTGTTCCCGAAACGCTTCGGGAATCTGATCGAAATGCTCCCGCAGCCACTCCGGCTGGAACTCGCCGATGCCGCGGGCGACGTCCTTCATTCGATCCGGCCCCGCCGCCGCGAGCGCGGCCTGAGGATCCTGTGCCGCCCATGCCCACCAGGGAGTCGCCGCATTGTCCGTTCCTGCCACGGCGGCGATCGCCGCTTGCGGGTCGAGCCGTGTCCAGTTGAGGAAAAACAGGCGTTTCATGTCGCCGTCGAATTTGCCGTTCTTGCGGAACTCCCAATAAGCCGCGATGTCCTGCGCGCTGGCATCGAGCATCCACAGCGCCAGCCCGGCGTAAGTGGCGTTCTCGCCGCGGGCGATCATTGTTTCGCGGGTTTCGTCGGAGTGAATCTGCGGCAGTTGGATGGCAACCGCGTTTCCACCGGATGCGATGTCGGGAGGTCTTCGTCTTTCTGTTTTCGAAACAGGCGCACCATTTTCCTTCTCAATGCCGTGTTTGTGCGCCGCATAACCGACAAGCAGACCGAGCGCGCACATGAAAAGGGTGATGGAGGCTGAAGTCTTGTTCATCAAGGTTTTCAATCTATCCGAGTGGACTATCGAAAGCTTCCGCCGCAGGCGATCAAATTCCGTCTGCCGAGGGGTGGCGAAGGGAGAAGTCTGGTGGGCTTTTTGTTTTCTCCTCGTTCACTTCGTGGACAGGAGTGTCCGCCTCTTATAAAAACGGATTACCCATCCGCTCTTCGCCCAAGGTCGTGGCGGGGCCGTGGCCGGGAAGCAGGATCGTTTCATCGGGCAGGGAAACGAGCGCGGCGCGAAGGTTGCGGAGGGCGAGTTGATAGAGTTTCGGCGTCTCACAGCCGCCCATCGAGCCGGCGAACAGCGCGTCTCCGGTGACCAGGATGGGCGGCTGGCCGATCTCGTTAAGGAGGATGCCCAACGAGGGGACGTAGTGGCCGGAGAGGTCGATTCCGTGGAGGGTGAAGCGGCCGTTCCCGGTCATGTCCCAAGCGTTGCTTGTGGAAAACTTTTTGGCACCGGTCATTTCCAGACCGAGAACGGGAATGCTCAGTGCGTTGAGCGAAGGAATGCCACCGATGTGGTCGCGGTGGCCGTGGGTGATGAATACCAGGTCCGGCAGATCGGCGTTCACTGCCGAGATCGCGTCGAGGCAGGAGTGCGAGTCATTGCCCGTATCGAAGAGGAAGAGGCTTCCGCCGAAAACGACGAGCCAGGCGTTTACGCGTTCCTCACCGAACGGCAGGTCGAGCCGGTGGATTTCCGGCAGGTTGACCGGCTTGGGAAGATAATCATCATGCTTCGCGAGCGCTTCGGGATTGAGTCCCAACACCGGAGCGAGACGGCGGGCGGTCTCCTGCGAGAAATTCCCGCGGTAAAATGACATCACCTCGTTCTCCGGAAGCCCCGCGCGCCGAGCGGCTTCACCCGGTGCGAGGGCAAGGCCTTTGAAGGCTTTGCGAATGACGTAGGTGAAATCGTCTTCCAACATGGGAGCGGCGGAGTAGGGGAGAAGAGGAAGAACAGACAGGAATGTCTGTGCTACTTAGCGGACGCGGTAGTAGCCGTCTGGATTGTAGACGAAATAGACGTCCATCGGATTGAGGTGGGGGAGCCAGGCGAAAGGTTTCCCGTTGGCATCCACTTCCTCGGAGAGCGCGCCGGGAGGGTTCGGTTTTCCGGAATCCGCGACGTCCGGATCCTTGGTGAATGAGGTTTCGTCGATGCCTTTGACGATATGATTCACCCATTTCAGTTCCTTTGCCTGTTCGCCGAATTCGCTCCAATCGCCATTGGAGGAATGTTTGTACATCTGCTTGATGAGCTCGTCGGTGGTGATGCCCATTTTGTTGGCAACGGGCGTGCCGAGGCGTGCCCACCAACGTTCGCTTTCCTCATGAAACTCCCGCTGTTGGGTGAGGTTGAGCTGGCCCATCATCATCGAGCTGATCTGGTGATGCAGGATGACGGCATTCGGATAGGCGTAGGATTCCTTGGCGAGCGTGGTGATGGCGGCGGCCATCGAGGCGGCGAAGGATTTCACCACGACATGCACCGGCGCATCGCTGGATTCCATGGCTTTCAAAATTCGATAGCCCGCCATGACGGAGCCGCCAGGACTTGAATCGATGACGATGAAGATCGGCAGCTCGCGGTCCTTGTTATTCCAATACTGGATGCGGCTGGTGACGTAGTCAGCGGTGCTGGAGGTGATCAGCCCGTTGAGGGCGATGCGGCGGTCTGAGATGACAACCGTGCCGTCTTCACGGAGCGGATTTTTCAGGAAAACCGGTTTGGCGTCGGCGAATTTCGAGCGCTTGTCCGAGGTCTCGATGCGGGTGATATCGGTTTGCAGGCGGGTGATGTCCAGGGCTGCTTCGGTTTGCGCGGACTTCAGATCGTTGGTGAGCTTGTCCGCGCGGGCTTTGGAAAGATCCGCCTCGGCGGCGAGCTTGTCCTTTTCCGCCTCCATTTGGGAGAGTTCCTCCTCAAGCGCCGCCTGACGTTTGGTGGCTTCCAAAGTCAGCTTTTCCGTGAGTAATTCACGCTCCAGTTTGAGGCGGGTGACCTCGGCACGCATCGAGTTGGTGGACTGGGTAAGGCGCTCGGCTTCGAGTTTGTTATCGGCGGCGAGGGCTTCCTGTTCCTTGCGTTTTGCCTCGAGTTCGGCGTCTTTCGGGGCTTCGGCAGATTTTGCCAACTCGGTTCCTGCGACAGTTGGGGTGGTGGAGCTGACGTCCTTGGCTGGGAGCAAGGTGGTCATGGCGAGGCCGAGCACGGCGGCGGGAGCGGTGAAATTTCTCATAAATTCAGGAATAAACGACGCGATGGTGCGGCTTTGTCTGAGAAATTACGTGTCGGAAGCCTAACTCTTTCGGGCTTTCGCACGAAGTCCGATAACGATGATGATGCCTGCAAAAAGAAGGAAACCGGCGGCGGCGAGGCCAAGGGAAAGGAAAAGCCGGCGGCTTGCGGAATCGACCTGATCATTGGTGATCATGTCCACAGGGTTTTCGTTCGGATTGCGGGTGAAAACAATTTTTCCATCGGCGATGCCCACACGGGTGAGCTTGGCCATGGCCGGGCCCATGATTGGATCCGCCAGATATCGCTCGGTGATGCGATAGGGCGACATCTGGTCGATGAACTCAGGGGGAACTTTCGCGCCGGGGACTTCGATGGTGTCGAGTTTTAGAACGACCTCTTTTTTCAGTAGATTGGGACGTGCAACCAGCGTGGCATTGAGGTAGCGCGAGTCGGATGCGATCCAGCCGGGTTCTCCATCGTGGGCGAATCTCGGTTTGCCGTTGAGCATGAATGAAACGTCGATATGCAGCGTTTCTCCTTCGATTTTCGTAAGGTGGAAGGTGCCTCTGAGATCCTTGAAAGAATCGTAAGCGGCGATCGCGAGATTCAGATCATCGGCGGACAGCGCGAGGGACGATGCCGTGGTGCCAGCAAGGTCCTGGCGGAATTTTTCCAGACGTGCCGAGAGGTCGCGGAGTTGCGTTTCCTTGTTTTCGAGTGAGGAAACTTCGATCGGAACCGGTTTTGTCGCCGTGAATTTCGCGATCTCATTGAACTGCCGGAACAGCGCGAAGACCGAGAATCCGATGAGGAAAACCATCATTCCGACGGCGGCAATGAGGATGGCGCATCCCGCGAAAGGAGAGCGGGTGCTGGGGTCGAGAGGTGCCTTTGGGGTGGTCATCGCGTCAGAAAGTGCGGATGGGAAAAATCTCAATGCTCATCGCTGCGATGATCGTCCTTTTTGGGAAGCTCCGCTGGCGGTGTTTCGGTGCTCACATCCGCATGCGGGTCGAGTTGGGGGAATTCCTCGTCCCAGCCATCGTCGTCACCCGTCACCGACTTGTGCGCGTCCTGAAGTGGATTTTCGTCATGCCAAGGATCATTTTCAGGCTGATTGGCGGCTGCGGCTGCCTCGCGTTCACTCTCCCGGCGGAGAGCCCGCTCCATGTTTTCACGGGCTTCCTCTTCCTCCTTGAGTCGGTTTTTCTTCTGATCGAAATAAGCCAGCCAGATGCAGACCTCATAGAGGATGATCATCGGCGAGGCCATCAGGAGCATCGTCGGAATGTCCGGCGTTGGCGTGAGAACGGCGGCTGCGATGAAGATGGCGACGATCGCGTAGGAGCGGGTTTTGGACATCGTCTGGTAGCTCAGCAGTCCCAGTTTCACGAAGACCATGACCACCACCGGCAGTTCGAACGATACGCCGAATAGCAGAGTGAACTGCGTGGCAAACGAGATATACTCGCCGATCCGCCAGTCGTTGGAAATTCCCATATCTCCGCTCCATTGATAGAAAAACAGCAGGGTACGCGGCAGGATGAGGAAATAGGCGAAGCTGGATCCGGCGAGGAACAGCCCGAAGCCGATGGTCATCGCCGGCCATAGCACACGCTTTTCGTGGCTGTGCAACCCGGGCAAAATGAACTGGAGGACAAATAAGAGCAACAGCGGAAACGACACCACGATGCCTGCGACGAACGAAAGTTTCATCGAGAGCATGAAGCCCTCGGTCGGCTTCAGCGCGGACATCATGTTCAGATTCCCATGCGACTGGGTTTCCGTGTTCGGCTTGGTTTTCAGCAGCGCGTTGACCTGATTTTTCAGATCGGGACTCTCATTGAGAGAGGCGACGAAATTTTCGCGCCGATCTTCCGGCAGGCTCATCGCCGCACGCAACAGGACGATCGATTTCGAGTGGAAAACCAGATTATCGTCCTTGATGAAGCGGTAATAAACCTCCCGCTGTTCCGGATTGAGGCTCGTCGCCGAGTGTTCGACTTTCAGCGCGGCTTTCCACAAATCCGTCGTGAGCGGGTGGGGGACTTCCTTGTCGGCGGGCAGCGTCGCCGCCATCTGGGTGACCAGGACCTGATCCACCGGACGGCGGAAAAACTCCATGATCTTGTTGTTATAAGCGAAACAAGCGACCATGGCGATGATCAGCGTGACCACAATGCGGATGATCATGACGCGCAAATCCTCGAGATGCTCGAGAAACGGTTTTTCATGGTCCGGGTGCGACTTTTCCCTGAGCTCGATGGCTTTTTTCAGTAAATACATGCTGGAACGCGCGCATTCAATGCACGCTGGCTGCGGACCGCAAGGGCAGATGTTTCCTGTGCGAATTCTGGCGTTGCGGCGCAGGCGTGCGTGTTCCAAGCTCCGCTGTCGCCCCCACCTTGGAAATTTCCTATGTTTGATCACGAAACGCTGCTGCTCGATTTTCCCATCCTGGACCATATGATCCAAGGTCGCCCGCTGGTCTATCTGGACAACGCCGCCACCACCCAGAAGCCGCTGGCGGTGCTCATGGCCTCCCGCCACTACTACGAGGCGATCAATTCAAACATCCACCGCGGCACCCACCACCTCGCCCGGCTCGCGACGGAAATGTTTGAAAAGGCCCGGCAAACCATCGCCACCCACCTGAACGCCGCGACCTCGGACGAGATCATTTTCACCTCCGGCACCACCGACGGCATCAACCTCGTCGCCAATGTTCTCGGTCTCTCCGGCCGCATCGGAAAAGGCGACGAAATCCTCATTTCCACCTTGGAGCACCACTCGAACATCGTCCCATGGCAAATGCTCTGCGAACGCACTGGCGCGACACTCAAGGTGATTCCCTGCCTCGATGACGGCACGCTGGATCAGGACGCCTTCGTTTCCCTCCTCAGTGAACGGACCAAAATCCTCTCCGTCACCTGGGTTTCCAACTCCTTCGGCACCGTCAATCCGATTGTGGAAATGACCGCTGCCGCGAAAAAGGCCGGCGCGCTCGTCATGATCGATGCCGCCCAAGCCACCGCCCATCTGCCCATCGATGTCCAGTCGATCGGGGCCGATTTCCTCGCGCTCTCCGGCCACAAGGTTTACGCGCCCACCGGCATCGGCGTCCTCTGGGGGCGTGCGGACCTCCTGAATTCGCTGCCCCCATGGCGCGGCGGCGGCGAGATGATCAAGGAGGTGACGTTTGAAAAAACCACCTACAATGACCTGCCGTTCAAATACGAAGCCGGCACACCCAATATCGAGGGGGCCATCGCCCTTGCCGCCGCCATCAACTACATCAACGACATCGGCCTGCACTCCATTCACCTCCACGAGGAGAAGCTCATCCACTCCGCTGCCGAAGCGCTTTCCTCGATTCCAGGCATCCGTTTCTTCGGTCCTGCCGATCGCTCGGGCGCGCTTTCCTTCACCGTCGAGGGCGTTCACCACTACGACCTCGGCACTCTCATGGACAAGATGGGTGTCGCCGTCCGCACCGGCCACCATTGCTGCCAACCGCTGATGGCCCGCTTCGGCATCACCGGCACGGTCCGCGCCTCCTTCGCCCTTTATAACACCGAAAAAGACGTCGAAGCCCTCGCCGAGGCCACCAAAAAGGCGGTCTCGATGTGTCGTTAAAACAGTCCCCACCATGAACATCGTCCTCGGCATTTCCGGTTCCATCGCCGCCTACAAGGCTGCCGATCTCGCTTCGCAATTGGTGAAGCTGGACCATGAAGTCCATGTCGTGATGACCCGCGCCGCGACGGAGTTCATCACCCCGCTCACGCTCCAAACCCTCACCCGGCAGCCTGTTCTCGTCTCGCTGGAGGATGAAAAACAATCCTGGAAACCCGGCCACATCGACCTCGCCGACGAGGCAGACATCTTCATCGTCGCCCCCGCCACGGCGAATGTTTTGGGAAATCTCGCCAACGGCCTTGCTCCCGATCCGCTTTCCTCCATCTACCTCGCCCTGCCGCGCCTGACGCCGGTCCTCATTGCTCCCGCCATGAACGGGAAAATGTGGCGCCACCCCGCCACCCAGCGCAACGTCCACCAGCTCACCGCCGACGGCTGCCATTTCATCGGCCCCGCCGAAGGCGACCTCGCCTGCGGCTACGAAGGCATCGGCCGATTGGTCCCTATTGAGGACATCCTCAAGAAAGTCGCCAGAATCCTCGCGTCCTGATCCTCACGGATTGTGGGTTTAACCTTGCGAAATGAATTTCGCGGTCTGTCATGTTTCTCCCTGCCTGCAGAACATGGAAATAGGGCCGGAAGAGGTGCCTCCCGGCGATCTTCCGCAGGTCTACGGTTCCGAATTTTTCGCGGGAGTTGGCATCCGAAGGGAGCATTCATGGCGCATTTTCGCAGTTTTTGTTCATTTATCTGCGAAAAGACGACTTTGGGCTTGCAACCTCGGGCTCATCCCGTAACACCTGCCCCCCGAATTATGGCTAAGAAAAGTTGGATCGCACGCAACGCGCGTAAAAAAGAAACTGTCGAGAAATTTGCTGCACTCCGTCTCAAGCTGAAGGCTGAGAAGGATTATGTTGGCCTTTCCATGCTCCCACGCGACGCGAGCCCAACCCGCTTGGTCAACCGTTGCGAAATCACCGGTCGCCGTCGCGCTTTCCTGCGCCGCTTCCGTCTTTCCCGGATTACCTTCCGCGAACTTGCTTCTGCCGGGATGCTTCCTGGTGTGACCAAGTCGAGCTGGTAAGCTGGCACAGTTCACGCTACTTTTTGACGTGGGACGGAAATTACCCGTCCCACGTCTTTCTTATGCCAATTTACGAATACGTTTCAGAAGCCCCGGAAGATCCCGAGCACTCGTGCCGCGTCTGCGCTCGTGGGTTCGAGCTCAGACGTCCCATTGACCGGGAACCGTTGCTGGTTTGTCCGCTTTGCAAAAAACCCGTAAAGAAGGTGATTTCGCGTATCAATACGCCGACGGTCACCAAGCCGCTCTCTGTGAGCGATGCGAAAAAAGCTGGATTCACCATTCTCCAGCGACGCGACCAAGGCGTTTACGAAAAACTCTGACGCCGTGATCGCCGATATCGCCATCCATTTCCTGGCTGCCATTGAGCCCGCTGCGACAGCCGCTGCTGCTGGTGTGACAGTTCCTGGGGAAACCGTCACGTTCGGGCAATCCGTCCTCTATCTCGTGGGAATCGTCTTTTTCCTGCTGCTGAACGGCTTTTTCGTGGCTTCGGAATTCGCCATCGTCAAGGTTCGCCCGAGCCAGTTGGAGGCGATCGCCAAGGAAAACGGCTCAAATCCGAAGCTCGCGCTGCATGTCGTCAACCACCTCGATGGCTATCTTTCTGCAAACCAGTTGGGCATCACCATTTCCTCTCTGGCACTGGGTTTCCTCGGTGAGCCGTTCGTGAAAACACTGATCCACCCGCTGCTCGCCATGACCCACATGCCGGAAAGCTGGATTACCTGGACATCGTTGATCATCGCATACACTTCGTTCACCTTCCTGCACGTGGTCGTCGGCGAGCTGGTTCCGAAGTCGATCGCCATCCGCAAGTCGGTCCCAGTGACGATGGCGACGGTGGCGCCGCTGCACTTGTTTTTCAAAGCGTTTCAATGGGTTATCGTCTTCTTCAATGGGACGGCCAACTGGATTCTGAAAACGATCTTCCGCTTGGATCCCATCAGCGAGAGCGAGCACATCCACTCGGCGGAGGAACTCGCACTTCTCGTCACGCAGAGCGGAAAATCCCAGGAAGTCACCGAAACCGAACGCGAAATTCTCATCAATGCTCTCGGTCTCAACGAGCTATGGGTCCGTGACGTGATGACGCCGCGCAACAAGGTGGTCATCCTCGATGCCGACGAACCCTTCGAGAAAACCCTCGAAATCGCGATGCGTAGCAAGCACACGCGCTTCCCGCTCGTCAAAGGCCACCTCGATCACGCCATCGGACTCATCCACATCAAGGATTTATTCAAACTCATCAAGGAGCCGGACCCGGACCTAATGCGCATCAAGCGTGAGTTGAAAATCGTGCCCGACACGATGCCGCTCGATACATTACTTCAGTTTTTCCTCCGTGAGCACGCCCATCTTGCCATGGCCGTCGATGAATTCGGCACGCCCGTCGGCATCGTTTTCCTTGATAACGTGATGGAAGAACTCGTCGGCGACATTCAGGACGAATTCGACAACGAGCGCTCGTCCTTCACTCGCATCAACGACGAGGAATTCGTCATCGAAGGCGCGATGACTCTCAACGACCTTGCGGGCTACATCCCCGAGCTCTTCCTCGAAAGCGGCGAGGTCACCACCGTCGGCGGCTATCTCACGCAACAGCTCGAGCGCTTCCCTGAAGTCGGGGAAACGCTTGAAGTGCTTGGCTACGAAGCCCGCGTCACCAGCACCGATGGCCGCCGGGTTGGACAAATCCATTTCCGCAAGCTGATGCCAGCGGTGGAAGAGGAAGAGACCGCGGAAGAGGTTTGAGGAAGGAGGGTCGATCTTCGGTCGACCCGGGTTGACGGAACGTCAATCCTTTCTATCATCCACGAAATGCCTCCCGATTACTTAAGCCCGGATCGGGAAATCCGAAAACATGGCGACAATCTCCCCCATTGGCAACAGGCGGACGCCATGCAATTTGTCACCTTCCGCTTGGGAGATGCCTTGCCCGCTGAAAGAGTCCGATACTGGAAAGAGCAACGCAGGATCTGGCTTCTCAATTTCCCCAAACCTTGGGACGCGGAGATCGAAAGCGAATACAACCGCCGGTTCACCTGGAAAATCGAATCCTGGCTCGATGAGAGCACCGGTTCCTGCCTTTTGAAAGATTCCGACGCACGGGAAATTCTATCAACTTCTCTAATGCGCTTTCAGGGCGATCGGGTGCGTCATGAGGCTTGGGTGATCATGCCGAATCATGTGCATCTGCTTTTTAAACCGTTGGTGCCTATCGAAAAACTCATCCAAGCGTGGAAAAGTTTTTCC
The DNA here is from genome assembly GCA_039925065.1 of Luteolibacter sp. Lineage (GTDB taxonomy): Bacteria > Verrucomicrobiota > Verrucomicrobiia > Verrucomicrobiales > Akkermansiaceae > Luteolibacter. The sequence continues at coordinate 3,178 of JBDSZP010000062.1, read as the reverse complement.
GCTTTGAAAATTGGCAAAGGTTCGATTTGGCAAAGGAACTATCGGGACACGTTGATACGCGATCGGGACCATTTCATCAATGCGGTCCGTTACATCCGGAATATTCCGGTGAAAGCGGGGCTGTCAGAAGATCAATTTTCCCTCTGGCTTGGTGAGCGCGCTTCGAAGATTTCCTGAGGAGTGCCGACCTTCGGTCGACACGGGTTGACCGAAGATCAACCCTCCTCAAGCCCCGCGCATCAGCGAGATTTCCGCGAGGGAAATGAGCGCTTTGAAAAGATCCTCGCGCGGTGCGGTTTTCAAATCCGCGACGGTGACGGCGCGGTCCAACGTGAATTTCCCGGAGCGTGTGCGGCGGAGGGCGCTCAAGTGCGCGCCGCAGCCGAGTTTTTCTCCGATGTCATGAGCGTAGGTGCGGACGTAAAAGCCCTTCGAACAGTTCACGATGAAATCCACTTCCGGCAGCTCGATGCGTGTCACTTCATTCGAGGTGATGTGGACCTTGCGTGGCTCGCGGACAATCTCGATTCCCTTGCGGGCAAGTTTGTAGAGCGGCACGCCGTCTTTTTTGATCGCGGAAACCATCGGCGGGATTTGTTCGAAATCGCCCATGAAGCCGTCGAAGGCTTCCTGGACCTGCTCCTTTGAATAATCTCCAACAGGTTTCGTCTCCAGCGTGTCGCCCTGGCGATCCTGCGTGCTGGTGGTCGAGCCGAGTGTGAGCGTGCCGACGTATTGTTTGTCCTCGCTCATCAGCAGATCCTGGATCTTGGTGGCGCGGCCGATAACGAGCATCAGCAGGCCGGTCGCCATCGGGTCGAGCGTGCCGCAATGGCCGATTTTCTTGGTGTTCAGGGCACGGCGGGCGATGGCCACGACGTCGTGTGACGTCATGTCCTCGGCCTTGTCGATTAGAAGAACGCCGCTCGGGCCGTCAAAATCCTTGGGATTGTCTCTCATAAAGTGGTGTGAAAATTAAAGTCCCGCCGCCTTGATGCGGCGGTGGATCGCGCCTAGCACGAGGGGTTTCGCGTCCTCCAACGGACCCTTCATACGGATGCCGGCCGCCAGTGCGTGGCCACCGCCGCCGAATTCCGTGGCGATCTCGCAGACATTGAAACGGCGGTCCTTCGAGCGCATCGAAACGCGGACTTTTCCATCAGGAAGTTCTTCGAAAAACACCGCCACCTGCACACCGCGGATGGCGCGGATGATGTCGATGAGGCCTTCGCTGTCGTCCGGGGTGAGGGCGAGGTCGATGCGCAATTGATCACGCATTTCCCAACTGGCGATGAGTCCGTCCGGTGAGCGCTCCAAGGTATTGAGCAAGGCGCGCATCAGTTCCAGGCGCCGGAATGGATGATTGTCGTAGGTTTGTGAATTGATCGTTCCCACGTCCAGTCCGCGGCGGATGAGATCGGCGGCGAGGTCGTAAGTGGCCGCAGTGGTGGACGGGTATTGAAAGGAGCCGGTGTCGGTGGAAACTGCGACGTAGATCGCATCGCGGCTCTCGGCTGGCATTGGAAGACCGAGCGCGACGATGAGTTGATAAAGGATTTGGCCGGTGGCGGGGCTGGTGGAATCGATCAAATTGAGGTCGCCGTATTTCGGATTGGAAACGTGGTGATCGATGTTGAGCCAGATTTTCGCTTTGGATGCGGCGTTCAAGCAGCGATCGCCGAGGCGCGGCTTGGTCGCGGTGTCGAGAGCGATGGCCACTTCCACGTCGAGCGGTTCGGCGGGAGGGGTTTCGATGCGCTCGGAGCCGGCCATGAACGCGAGATTTTCCGGCAAGCCGTCCTCGTTGATCAGCCGAACGCTTTTTCCTGCAGCGATAAGAGCGTAACCGAGAGCAAGCTGGGAGCCGATCGCATCACCGTCCGGGCGGACGTGGCTGATCAGGACAAACGAGTGGTGATTGCGCAGAACTTCGCCGATTTGTTCGACGCTGGCATTTTCCTTGGTGAGAGTGGATTCGCTCATGGGCTGGGACCGCGATGCGGGGCGCGGATTCTTCCCGGGAGGGTATTTCGTGCAAGGATAAACCTGCGAATCGCTTAAGCATCCGAAAATGCCGCGACGAAAAAGCACCTGGGGCGGGTGCCGCAGGTGCTTTCGGAAGAGTCTGAAGATCAGTCTTCAAGCTTGGCAAAGCCATCGAGTGACTTCGGCACGAGGACCTCGCCGATCGAATGCATCACGCCGTTGGTGGCCATCACGTTGGAGCTGAAAATCTTGGCATCGCCGACTTCGATTTTTTTATCTTCGACTTCGATTTTCACCTTTTCTCCGTTCATGGTGGTGACTTCGCCGCTTTTCATATCAGCGGTTAGCATTTTGCCTGGGATGACATGAAACAGCAGGAGAGAGCGCAGTTTCTCTTTGTTCTGCGGGAGCATCAGCTTGCCGAGAGTGCCTGCGGGAAGCTTGTCGAAGGCTTCGTCGGTAGGAGCGAAGATTGTGTAAACGCCCTTTTTGTCGGCGAGTGTGGCGTCGAGTCCGGCCGCCGTGAGTGCCTTTTTCAAGGTGGAAAAGGAAACACTGGCACCAATGGTGGCGGTGAGGGATCCCGGTTCGGGAGCGACCGGTATGACTGTCTCGGTGGTGGTTTTTTCCTCTATCCTCGGTTTTTCGACCGCAATTTCTGCGGCGAATGAGGCGGAGCAGGCTGCGAGGGATATCAGCAATGCGGTGCGGGTCAGAATGTTGGTTTTCATAAGTGCTGTTGCGGGTGGGATGATGTCGCGGCATGGAAAAGTGACTTCCCATGTCATGTTCCCTTTCGCAGGGTTCGTACCGGGTGATTAATTTGGAGAAATTCACTCGAAACCAACAAGTTGTGAATTTGTATCCCCGTGCCTGCCGTGCAAAAGACACCGCCCGCAACCGCAGGGCAAGTGCAAGTTGCACGCCCCGGGAAAGGAGAGTGCCGCTCCCCTGTAAGCCGGATTCTGTCCCCCTCTTGCGAGGATGGACGGCCATTTCTCTCACCCCGCCGAAGCGGAGCGCCCTGCTTGCGCAGAGTGCGACTAATACCCGGGAATGAACGGACGGGCAGCCCTTTCCCTGTTCTGTCTTGCACCACGCGGGGTTTGCCGTGCCGTCCGGTTACCCGGATTCGCGGTGGGCTCTTACTCCACCATTTCACCCTTGCCTGTGACCTTGCGGCCCATCGGCG
>JBDSZP010000061.1:0-6655 GCA_039925065.1 Luteolibacter sp. | reverse complement strand
CTGATCATAATCGGGGGGGGATTACGGATTTGGGGGGAATCCCGCTCTTGTCATCAGCGCGGGATTGAGAGATTTCATTCTTATACCAGAGCGCAAGTTCACAAGCGAGTGGATTCCAGAACATATTTCCATATTCCTTGTGAACGTATTCCAGAAACTCTTCCAATATGGATACCGGGTAGCAGGATGTTGATTTCGATTTGTTGGAAAAATCGATGTAGTCCGGATGAATGTTCACGAGAGCGAGGCCACCGTTCATCTGAATCCAGTCCAATTTCCTTTTCCAGATCTCCGGCGTCTTTTCACGCAGAAGGATAAACAGGGTCGAGTCCTGGGCTAAAGTGTATGAGAGCTCGATATAGCCGGAATTTCGACCGTTACCCGCTGGCTTTACCTGAAATGGAAAGATGGTGGAAGAGCCGTCGGGCTGAGGCTCGAATGGATCAGTATCAAAGGTGGACGCATCGTAGAGGATATTCAAGTCATGCAGCCAATCCAGTTGATGAAGCATGAATCCCGAGCGGAAGCCCACCGCCCCCCATTTCACAAGGTAGTCATTGATGTCTTTCGCTTTGTTACTGAAACTCTCCCTAGACTGATAGAGTTGCCCATCATGGTTCAAATCATGAACGCCCACTTCGAATCCGCTTTTGACCAACCAATCACGGAGCGGATGCGGATCCTCATACGGGCCTTCCGGGATGAAGTTGAATGATGAGCAAAATCCAAACCGTTTCTCCAATTCTGCCAGAGCCTGGACCTTTCCGATCCCTTCGGGGGATTCCACATCGTGGGTGAAGACCAGGGCGAAACGTTTGCCGTAGGGCCACCCTCGCCAGCCGGGAGGTTTTCCACACGCTGACTCGTCGATAGGCCAGACGCCAGCGCTCTGTTTCATAATCCTTGAAATCCGGCTGCGGCGCATCAGCCAACGGACGTTCCGGGGAATGTATGGCTTCAGCTTATAGTAAGCACGAGCCAGAACCCCATGAGATCCACCTGCCATCGCATGGGAATCCGGATTGATCACCTGTTCGGACATCTTGATTCTGGCATATAGGTTTGAACGTGGTGACCATGAGAGGTGTTTCCTCAGCCGTCTCCAATCAACCAACCGGGTGCATGTGTTCGGGTTTTGTTAAAGATACAGGAGACATCGGCCTTTCCTTTGACCAGCTCGGAATATCCCCATTTCAAGCCGTCCCTGCTGGTATTTTCGGCATCGAGAACCAACAGGACCTTATCCATTAGACCCGCCATGGTAAGAGTCCGGCTCGTTTGATCGATCGGGGGCATATCAAAGATGATGTAATCGTATTGGCTCGCCTGCAAATGAGGCATGAGTTCATACAAGTGGAGCGGCGAGAACGTGGTCAACCCGGTATCGTCCCTGCGGGCTGTGGCGCTTGCATAGTAAAGATTCTGCGCGCTTTCCTTGAACTTGTTATTCCGGGCGAGCTGCAACGCACCATTGAGGGAATGACGGGGGATCTCGCCGAACATCGGATTCTCATCCGCATGATATGAGCTGAGATCCACCAGAAGAACCTTTGCCCCGTTGATCTCCGAAAATGATTTCGCGAGACCGGCGGCAATGGTCGATGAACCGGCACCTTCTGACAGGCCGGTCACCGCGACCAGCTTCGGCTTGTGGGTTACATTGTTGACCTCAAAATTGAAGATGATCCTGTCCCGGATCGTCTCCGAATACGGAAGGATGAAATGATTTGCCCGCCTTTGAGAAGCAGTTGCCACCTCCTTCTCCCTGACGGCAAGGTTGGAAGAATCACCATATCCGTCGATCCGGCGCACGTCGGGTTCATGAGAAAGCAGAAATCCTCCGCGATCCTTCTGCCTGATGTAGGGAATCGAGAGGAGCAAAGGGAGCTGCAACCTTGTCTGAATCTCGAAGGGCCTCTTAACCCTGCGATCGAACAACAGCTCAATCAGGAATGCCAGACCCACACCCATCCCGACACCGGCACCTGCCAATCCGAGGATCAATTTGTTGGTGATCTTTTCGTAGGTCTTGATTGGTTCCGACGGCTGCTGGACCGTGGTAATGTTAGGCATTCTCGATGGATCCAGGGTTACATCGATTTTGGCGTTCTTGAGTTTGAGGTCCAGGTTCCGATATTCCTCTGCCTCCATCTTCTTTTTGCCTTCGAGAACGTCGATCTCCGCTCCGATCACGTATTGTTCCTTGAATTGTTTGTCGATTTCCTCCATCCGCCGCGTGAACACCTCTACTCTGGCATTAATGGACGCAAGATGGGCCTGATCCTCAACGATCGTTGTCTGGGGGTCTTTTGAATTCCGGTCCAACACTGCGGCGGCTGTGATCAATTCCGGGTATTGGGCAACGAGAGCGCGGCGCTTGGCTTCGGTCTCATTGATCTGTTGCTCATTAAGCGCGATGAGCCGGTTTCCTGGCTTGAATTTAATCCGCAGTTCCAAGTCATGTTTTTGCAGGAAGGCTAGCAGGTCCAACATCGTCTTGTATTCCGTGATGATATGAACAGGAACCTGCTTGGCAGGATCGCCATCCTTGTCACTGGATTTCGTTGAGCCATTATTGCCCATCGTCCCTCCGGACATTTTGGCGATACCGGCTGATTTTTCGAGGGACTCCATCCGGGCTTCTTGTTCGGCGATCTCGGCCCTTGCCTTCATCAGCTCTTCCTGTGTGTTGCCCCGCTGGGCCGCGAGTGTGCCGGTGGCGTCGGCGAGTGACGTGATGTGCGACTCCGTCTTGAGTTTGTCCAATTGCTTTTCGGTCTCCTTGAGACGGGCACGAGCTTCATCGGTCTGTGTTGAAACCAGCTCATACTCTGCCGGATTCCGGTGAATCTCCAAGTGCTTCGCGAAGTATTGTTTAACCAGTTCACGCAGGACCTGCTTCGATAGCTCCTTGTCCGCGTTACTATACTTGAGGTGAATCACATTGTTACCCGGCAGCACTCCTGCTTCGAGATTGGCGAGTATGGTGCCCGCGCCATCGGCCAAAGTCGCTTTCCCTCCCGATTTGGGCAATAACCTATCAACGCCGATCACTTCGGTAACCGCGAGGGCGACATCCCCACTGTTAAGAATCTCGATTTCCGTATTGATGACATGATCGGCGATTCCACCTTCCATGTTCATTTGCGATTGGTTTGTCTCGACGTTCTCTCTTGCGAGCACGTATTTCACCAGGAGTTTCGCCTCCGTTTGATAGATGGGTTCACGCTTCACAAAGACCGTCGCGGACGCAGCGAACCCCAACGAAGAGAGGATCAGGATCTTCCATTTGTGTTTGAAAAGGATAAACAGGACATCGTGGATGCCGAATGCTCCTTTTGGGGATGGGGGGTCGGATTTTTGCATCAATTTGGGGGATTTTGTTGTCTTGAGTCGGCGGTCGGTTACGACGCGTCAGGCAATCAGACTGACTGGCAAGGCTTGGTTCACCGCCTCGATGACCCTGTCGATCTGGATGGACGTCAGTTCGGGAAACATCGGCAGGGAAAGGAATGAGTCCGCACACTTTTCGGAAACCGGAAAATCACCACGCTTGTAACTAAGCGTTTCGTAAGCCGGCTGGAGATGAATCGGAACCGGGTAATGGATTCCATAGCCGATTCCATGATCATTGAAGGATTCGATCATCCGCGCCCTCTCACGAACCTGAACCGCATAGATGTGGAAAACGTGGTTTCTGTTACTTCCTATCTCCGGAGTGATGATCCCATCGAGATTGGCAAATGCCTTATCATAGCACATGGCATGGTTCCGGCGCATTTGATTTTCCTGGTCGAGGCCCGGCAATTTGATCCGCAGAACCTCAGCCTGGATTCCGTCCATGCGGCCGTTCCATCCAATTGCCACATGGTGGTGTTTCCGGGTTTGACCATGGTCTCTCAGAACCCGGATTTTTTCCGCCAGCAATTCATCGTTCGTGACGACCGCGCCGCCTTCTCCGAGAGCGCCCAGGTTTTTTCCTGGATAGAAACTGAAGCAGCCCGCATCACCCAACGAACCTACCTTAAGACCTTCATATTCGGCACCGTGACTTTGAGCCGCATCCTCGATCACAAGAAGTCCATGCTCTTTGGCAAATTTGAGAATCGGCTCCATGTCAGCAGATAGACCGAATAATTGAACCGGCAGGATTGCTTTGGTTTTTCCGGTCAGGACGGCCCGGAGTGAATCCGGATTCATTGTATAGGTCCTCGGATCAATATCCACGAATACCGGCTTCGCACCGGTCATGCTAATCGCTTCGGCAGTGGCGATAAAACTCATTGGCACCGTGATCACCTCGTCGCCAGGGCCGATACCCATGGCGACCAGTGTCAGCCACAATGCTTCGGTTCCGCTGCCGACACCGACCGCGTGCCTGGTGCCGCAATACTTGGCAAAATCCTGTTCAAACTGTTCCACGGATGGTCCGCCGGCGAAGTTCCCGGACTCGATGATTCCAGCGATCGCGCGGCAAAGCTCCTCCTTTAATGGAGCATGGTGCGTCTTGAGGTCGGTAAAGGGAACTCTCACGGGGCAAGTAGGTTAGAGTTTCTCCAGCAGCCGGGCTGGATTTCCGGCGACGGTGGCATTGGGCGGAACGTCCTTCGTGACGACGCTGCCGGCTCCGATCATGGCATTTTCCCCGATCGTAATTCCTCCGAGAATCGTGCAACCAGAGCCGATCGAAGCGCCCCGTTTTACCAAGGTGTGTTGACGTTTCCAGTCTCCTGGCATCTGCAACTGGCCATCAGGGCGCGTAGCCCTCGGGTATTGATCATTGGTGAACATCACGCCATGCCCAACAAAGACTCCGTCCTCGAGTATCACCCCCTCACAGATGAATGTGTGGCTGGATATCTTGCATCTGATCCCGACTATGGCGCCCTTTTGGATTTCTACAAAAGTGCCTATTTTGGTATCATCGCCGATCTCGCAACCATACAAATTGACGAATCCAACGATGCTCACGTTTCGACCTAGTTTGACATCGGATGCCACCCGCAGATCACTGTCAATTTCCCCGGTCATGCCAGTCGATTTCATTGGGTTAACCTGCTTCCGATAGCTCCTCGTCCACTTGGAGCTCGGGCATTACCCTCGGTCCGGCAAATGGCATCGGGCTTCCTTGCGCCTGCAAAGACTCTGTGCTGGCCTCCAAGATCCGAACGACTTCGAGTCCTTTCGCACCGCACGAATCGGGCACAACGCCCTCATCGATACATTGGAGGAAATGGCCGCACATTTTGCTCAGCGGCTCGCTTTGTCCGACATGAGGAATGTAGCAGTCGCCGTAATGGTATGAATAATGAAACTCGGCGAAACTGTCGTAGTGAGGCGGACATTCGACCCTCACGTCATAGATTCGGATTTTTTCCAGAGGTTGGAGATCATCGTAAACAATCATTTTCCGGGTTCCGACAAAGGTCATCTGTCGCACTTTTCGGGGTTCCAACCAACTGCTTTGGATCGTGGCGAAACGTTTGCCTCTGAACGTGAGCGAGAGATTTGTCACGTCCTCGACGTCCGGATTGATGTGAGCGTTTCCCTGGCAATTCACGACCAAGGGCAGCTCCCCCATCACATGGAGGATGATAGAGATATCGTGCGGTGCCAAATCCCACGCGACGTTGATATCCTGCTTGAAAAGGCCGAGGTTGAGTCTCTGACAGTTGATGTATCTGAGCTCTCCGATATCACCGCTCTTGATGATTTCCGCGATTTTTTTGACCGGCTCGGAATAGAGATAGGTATGGCCCACCATGAGGGTGAGTCCGCCGAACCCTGCCAGATCGATCAACTCCTTGCACTCATCGGACGAGCAAGCCATCGGCTTTTCTAGCAGCACATGTTTTCCAGCCAGGAGACTTGCCTTGGCCAGTGCGTAGTGGGATTTCAGCGGAGTTGCGATGGCAACAGCGTCGATATCCGCATTTTGCAACATGTCATTGAAATCCGAGTAGGTAGCGACTCCTTGATAGAGTTTCCGCATGTGCTCCAGGCGCTCCGTGCTCAGATCGCAGACGGCGGTCAACCTTGCGGAGGGCAGGGCGTTGAAATTCCGGGCAAGATTGGGTCCCCAATAGCCATAGCCAATGATACCAATGGCAACTGGTGTTTTCATCCGATCTATCCGAGTCTTTGTGTCCTGCAGGATTGCGGCTTGTGACCGGATCTACCGAAGGCATCATTTTGACGAACGGTCCGCCGCTGCTGGAATGCCTGGCACATTTGCACCAGGAGAGCGGTCGGCGTGCGCAACATGATGGACAGATCCAGTTTAAGGCTGGCCTGCCGGACGTAGCGGATGTCCATGACGTTCATTTCACTGAACGTGGTTTGGTTTTTTCCGCTTACCTGCCATCCACCGGTCAGACCGGGAAGAACGGCAAAGCGCTCCCTTTGTTTTTCGGAAAAGTAAACATACTCCTCCGGCAGGCAGGGGCGTGGGCCAACGAGGCTCATTTCCCCTCTCAGCACATTGAGCAATTGAGGAAGCTCATCAAGACCGGCCGCCCTGAGAAAACAGCCGCCTGGGATCAGACGCGAATCGCAGAGGAGGTCGAGTTTGACCATCGGGCTGTCGGATTTCACCAGATGCCTGAGATAGGTCTCATGGCGCCCGGTGCCGGCATTCATTTTCATGCTCCGGAAC
>JBDSZP010000060.1:0-9695 GCA_039925065.1 Luteolibacter sp. | reverse complement strand
CGCGGGTGTGTGGTCGGTCAGGGCATGGATTTCCCCACCCGCGTGGGGATGGCCCGAGGCTCTGGAGCGGGGCGCGCAGCCGGGAATGGATTTCCCCACCCGCGTGGGGATGGCCCGCCCCCGCCGCCCGCGGCTCCCAATCCGCCACCGATTTCCCCACCCGCGTGGGGATGGCCCGTCGGGTGAAAACTGCGGGGCGGAAGATGGCCAGATTTCCCCACCCCTGTGAGGATGCTCCGAGGAGACGCCTGGCACTGAGGAGCCTTTCACGCTGATGATCGGCCTGTCCGTTTTTGGCCTCCTGATTCGCCGCCGGCTTTGCTGTGTTCCGGCCTTGCGTGGTTGGACGCCCGCGTCACGATGCGGGCAGCTCATGAAAGTCTATTCGCTCGAACAGGAACAACGACTGCCGATTTCCAGGGAAGCGGCATGGGATTTTTTCTCGGTCCCGCGGAATCTTTCGGAAATCACACCGCCGGAGATCGGATTCGAGATCGTAAGCCAGCCCGGCGAGCGGTTGTATGACGGGCAGATCATCAGCTACCGGATTGAGGTGCTGCCCCGTTTGTGGGTGACGTGGGTGACGGAAATCAAATCACTGACAGAGGGGAAATCCTTCGTCGATGAGCAGCGCTACGGACCCTATAAGTTCTGGCATCATCTCCACACCTTCGAGGAGATTCCCGGCGGTGTGCTGATGCGCGACCTTGTCCACTACGGACTCGGATTTGGTCCGTTAGGGGATGTGGCGAACGCCCTTTTCGTGAGAAGAAGGCTGGAAAGCATTTTCCATTTCCGCAGGGAGGTCCTGAGCAGGAAATTCGGGGTGCTTTGATCCTAGAAAGAGAAATGTGAACTGCTGATGGATACAGATGAACGCAGATGATCAGAGCGTTGTGTTGATGGCGTCACTCACCCACAGGGTGATTTTCCTCTGATCGCTTCGGAGGGATAAGGAGGCCAACAGACAGGAATGTCTGTTTTACTCCACTGCGGAAAGATCGCCGTGGACGGGAGCTTTTTCCGGAGCGGGGGAATTTTCCTCAGGTGCGACTTTCGGTTCGACGGCTACGAGTGCGGGTTCGACGGCTGCGATCTCCGGCTCGACTACTACGATCTCCGGCTCTGCGATTGCAGCGGCCTGTTTGTTGCTTTCCAGCAGGCGCAGGACTTCGGCTTTCGCGGCGGTGACGCGGTCGGAGTCTGCCACCGGGCCCACTTTCTTGGAAACGACAGCAGCCGGACGTGGCGACGTGCTCATTTCAGCAAGCTGCGCCTGGACTTTTTCAAGAGCTTCCACAGCGGCGACTTCGCGCTTTCTGACTTCTCCGGCGTAGCGGGTGCTGACGGCGACGGATTCGCGGAGGCGTTCGATTTCCGTGTGAAGCACTGCGGTGTCGTCGGGGCGGGCTTCGAGGATGGCGAGTTGCTGGCGGGCTTTGGAAAGCTCGTTCTCCAAGTTGAAGCTGCGGTCTTTTTGCGCTTTGTCCGCGTCGTTGGCGCGGGTATTGAGGTTCTTGATCGTGTCCTGGGCCTTTTTCAAATCGGCCTCGACGGCGGAAATGCGCTTGGTTTCGTTTTCGAGCGACTTGCGGGCGGCTTCCAGGGCGGCGTTGGCGTTTTCAAGCTCGGTGACGGAAACGGAGTGGGCTTTGAGGCCTTCGAGTTCCGCCTTCAGGGATTTTTGTGCGGCCTTGGATTTTTCCAGCGAGGCTTCGAGGTTTTTCGAGCGGTCACGGGCGGGAGCGGCGGCAGCAACGGGTTTCGCAGGCGCGGGTTTGGTGAGCATTCCGCGCAAAGACCAACCGGCCACTCCGCAGATTCCGGAGATGAGGGCGATTTGGGGAAGGAGGTTGGAAAGCTGGGAAAGAGCGCTGGTGGTGGTTTCGGCAAGCATGTGCATTGGAGGATTTGGTTTTTTAAATTTCGTATTCGATTCCAGGCTGAGGAACGATGATTTCGGTGTCAGGCAGGCGTTTTGAGATTTCCTGACGGAACCACTCGACCGCGCCATCGTCACCGTGAACAAGGAAAACCTTGGTCGGCGCGACCTCGACGATGTAATCGGCGATCGCATCCCGCGTGGAATGGCCACTGAAATCGAAAATCCGCGTCTCGCAATTCAGTTTCACCGGCGGATAGGCGGGATCGAGAACGATGGAGTCACCCGGTTTCGCCGTGCGGATCTTGCCACCCGGCGTTTCCGGATCCGCGTAGCCGACGAAGAACAGGCCGTGCTTGGCGTTTTCCAAAACCCCTTGGCGGGCGAAATTGTTGGAAACAGTCTTCTCGGACATCATGCCGCTCGAAAGGGCGTAAATGCAGCCCGGGTGAAAGGGGATCGGGCCCTTGCGCTTCTTGCTTCCTGCTTCGAGGTCCATGTCCTTCAGGAAACGGAATCCCGCGAGGTGGCGGCGGGATGAATCCGTGAAACGGTCGTAAACGTGGGTCATCTTCGTGCTGAGACCACCGATGTAAACGGGTGTCTTTTTCGGGATGAGCCCTTCCTTTTTGAAACGGTGCAGCATCGCGAGGACTTCCTGCGTTTTCCCCATCGCAAAAACCGGGATCAGCACCGAGCCCTTGCGGGCGATCACGCCGGCGATGGCCTCGGCAAGTGCGTTTTCCTCATCGGCGCGGGCATATCCGGGCGTGCGTTCCTGCTCGCCGCGGGTGGTTTCCACGATCAGGGCATCGACGGTTTCCGTGGGAAACAACGCGCCTTTTTGAAGCGTGCTGTGCTCGAAATTCACGTCGCCGGTGTAAAAAATCCGTTTTCCTTCTGCTTCGATCGTGACGCCGACCGAGCCGAGAATGTGTCCCGCATCGTGGAAAGTCGCCTTTACCGTGTCGCCGTGGTCCAGGTAAAACGGCTTTTCGATTCCGCGTAATTCGAAGCATTCCTCGATCTGATCCAGCTCGCGATGTTCAAAAAGCGGATACTCGGTGATGCCGTGCTCCACCCGTTTCGCCTGCATGACGTTCACCGAATTGTGCAGCATCGCCGTCGCCAGTTCGGAAGTCTCGGGCGACATGAAAACCTTTGCCTGGGGCTGATTCTGGAGGAAAACCGGCAGAGTTCCCACGTGATCGAGGTGGGAATGCGTGATGATGATCGAGTCGGTGGAACCGTAATCCAGAAACTCGTAATGGGGAATCGCCTGGGAGCCCTCGTGTTTCGGATGCATGCCTGCGTCCAGCACGATCTTGGCGGACTTGGTCTTGAGCAGGTAGGAATTCGCGCCGATTCCGGCGTGGCGACAGAGACTTTTGAATATCATGATAAAAGCGGCAAGCGGGCGCACCATGGCGGCGGGCGGCGGTTGTGTCAACACAGCCTAATTTATGGGGAAAACGCGCTTCGTCTCGTGATAGAAATCGCCGGGAGGAGGTGGGGGCCGCAAAAAGGCGCAAGAGGGGCTCAAAAAGGGGAGGCTGCGGTCCTGATTTCTCCGTCCGGCATTGAGGGGCTTGGGTTCAGGGGCCGGGGGCTGGTGAAGAATCCTCTTTTCTAACCCCTAGTTCCCAGCCCCTGGTCCCCAAAGTGTTTCCAACTCGCCACCGCAGGATTGACTGGTCCGTCTGACCGGGCAGTCTCGGCACCTTGATCAGTCATACCCAACTCGCCATCATCGGCGGCGGTCCGGCCGGCCTCCGCGCGGCGGAGGTGGCTGCCTCGGCGGGTGTGCAGGTCACCCTTTTCGATGCGAAACCATCCGTCGGTAGGAAATTTCTCGTCGCCGGAAAAGGCGGGCTGAACATCACGCACGGCGAGGCAATCGAGCGATTCATCACCCGCTACTCGGGTCCGGATCAACCGCCGGGCATCTGGAGTGAGCTGCTTGCGGACTTCGATCCCACCGCGCTCCGCACATGGGCGGCGGATCTCGGCGTGGAAACTTTTCAAGCGACCAGTGGACGTGTTTACCCGAAAGCCCTCAAAGCCGCCCCGATGCTCCGTCGCTGGATCGAGCGTCTGCGCGGGCTCGGCGTGCGATTTGAAATGAACCACCGATGCGTCAGTCTGGAATCCGGCCCGCCCTATCGAGTCGGATTTGAAAATGGTGCAGCCGCCACTGCTGACGCCGTCATTTTCGCGCTGGGCGGCGGATCTTGGGCGAAAACCGGTTCGGACGGCGCATGGCAAAGCCTTTTCGAAAAACTCGGCATTTGCCAAAACCCTCTCGCACCCGCTAACTGCGGTTGGGAGCACGAATGGTCGCCGGAAATCCTCACTGCTGCCGAAGGAAAACCTCTGAAAAACCTCCACGTCCGCGCCGGGGATATCACCGCCATCGGCGAACTCATGCTCACCCGCTACGGCCTTGAAGGCGGTGCGATCTATCAACTTGGCGCGGTCCTCCGAGCGATGCCGGACCCAGGGATCGCCATCGATTTCAAACCCACCTTCAGCCACGATCAGCTTGTCGCGAAAATGCAGTCCGTGCGCCGCGATTTCCTCAGCGAGGCCCGCATCCGCTGGAAACTCAGCGACCCCGCCCACGCCATCCTTTCCCCGAAAACCTTCGCGGATGCCGATTCCCTGGCCCGCGAGGTAAAACATTGCCTCATCCCGCTCAGCCGTCCCCGTCCCATCGACGAGGCGATTTCCTCAGCCGGCGGCATTTGTTGGAATGAAACCGACAGCTCGCTCATGTTGAGAAAACTGCCCGGAATTTTCGTCGCAGGGGAAATGATCGATTGGGAAGCTCCTACCGGGGGTTACCTCATGCAAGGTTGCTTCGCTACTGCCACCCGCGCTGCGAATTCAGCCGTCCGTTGGTTGGATCGCTGACGTGACACGGGCATTCCTGCCTGTTCTTTTCATAATGCCCAGACAGGAATGTCCGGGCTACGAAATGCGAAGGCGGCGGGGAAAACACCCGCCGCCTTCTTAAAAACCAGTTGGGCCGCCGTCGCCCCGTGCCGCGTTAGACGCGAAGCGGTGGCCGCCCATAAACTCACATCAGCAACATCCCTATAAACGCCCTGAGGGAGTGATTTGTTTCAAAAAGGCGATTGTTTTTCCTCAAAGGAAATTGCGGGCCACCTGAGCCGCCGCCATCCCAAGCCCCGGAGGACGTGGGACGGCGGCCGCCCGATTTGCAATCCAACGCAGCAAATTGACCGCATTTCCGGCTCCTCACGAAGACATTCCAAGTGACAGTTTTTTCACCCGGCCTTGCGGTGTGGGAGTTACCGTGCTAACCCACAGCAGATGGGCATGGCCGACCGAGATTACTACCGTAAGGAATACCATGGTACCGGACCCATGGCTCAGATCACCCCCGTGGTGAAATGGCTCCTGATCCTCAACCTCGGAATTTATTTTCTGGATACTCTGGTTCTAAAAGGACCCGGTCTGCTGAATGGGCCAATCCGCAATGCTGGCGCGTTTACGATCCAGTCTGCCATTTTCCATGGGGAAATCTGGAGATTCATCACTTTCCAATTTATCCATGCCTCAGTCCCCCACGTGCTGTTCAACAGCCTGGGGATTTTCTTTTTCGGTCCGTGGATGGAACGCTGGTGGGGATCGAAAAAATTCCTGATCTTCTATCTGCTTTGTGGAGTGGCGGGCGCGGTTTTCTACTCACTGCTGGTTTATCTCGGCGTCCTGCATGTATCGGATCCGGATTTTCTCGAAAGTGCGGCGGCCTATCTCCCCGGGGTGAACCCGATGACGCTCGTGCCGTTGGTGGGCGCTTCGGCAGGGATTTACGGGATTCTCATCGGCGTGGCGGTCATTGCGCCGAGCCTGCGGGTGAGGTTGCTTTTTCCTCCGATCGAACTCTCGATGCGCCAGCTTGCAATGGCGTTGATGGCGATGGCGATCGGATCGATTGTTTTCAAATTGGGTGGTAACGAAGGCGGTGAAGCCGGCCACCTCGGCGGGGCGATTCTCGGCTTTCTTCTGGTGAGATTTCCCCATTTGCTCGGGCAGGCTTCGGATATCGCGATTTTCCGCCCGAAGGCGTTTTCCCGCCCGCCCGAGCCGAAGCTCCGGCCACGAAGCGCGATGGAAAAGGAGCAGGATTCCGAACTGGATCGCATCCTCGACAAGATTTCCTCCCATGGCTTTCACAGCCTGACCGATGAGGAGAAGGCGATCCTTCACGAACTTTCCAACTCCAAAAACTCCAGACAATGACCGACGCTGAAATGATCGATTCCCCGGACGCCGGGAAACAACTCGACCGCCTTCGCGCGATCATGCACCGCCTCCGCGCACCCGGCGGCTGCCCATGGGATGCGGAACAAACCCACGAATCGATCGTCCCGAATCTCATCGAGGAAGCTTACGAAACGGTCGATACCATCCAGCGCGGCGATTACGAGCATCTGAAGGAAGAGCTCGGGGATCTGTTATTGCAGGTCGTTTTCCACAGCGAGATCGCCGAGGAAGCCGGGCATTTCAACTTGGACGACGTGGCCCGCGGGATCAGTGAAAAACTCGTCCGCCGCCATCCGCATGTTTATGGCGAAAGCAGTGCCGCGACATCGGACGCCGTTCTCCAACAATGGGACGAGATCAAGCGTGTTGAAAAAGGCCACGAGGAGAAATCCTATCTGCATGGCATCGGCAAGGGATTGCCCGCGTTGATCCGTGCTTCGAAGCTGCAGAAGAAAGCCGCGAAAGTCGGCTTCGACTGGCCTGTGGAAACCGGCGTGATCGCCAAAATCCACGAGGAGCTGATCGAACTCGAAGGTGCCATCGATGCCCAGGATTTGCCCGGCGTTTCCGAGGAGCTGGGCGATCTGATGTTTTCCATCGTGAATCTCGCCCGTTTCAGAAATATGGATCCCGAGGTGATCATGGCATCGGCCAATGCGAAATTTGAAGAGCGCTTCGGAGAAATGGAACGCACGCTGAAATTAAAGGGCCTGACTCTGGAAGCCGCGACGCCAGAGCAGATGGAGGACGCGTGGGAGGAAGCTAAGAACCGCCGGGTTCCCTGATTCGAAGCGAACTTAATTTCTCGCCTTCCGGCTTCCGCAAGTTAGAGTCTCGCGGACAAACGATGCCGCCCTTCCTCCTCCCTTTCACATTAGTCATTCCGTTGCTGCAGGTGGCATGCGCCATTCACGCCTATCGACGAGGCAAGGAGTATTTCTGGTTCTGGATCATCCTGATGTTTCCGCTGCTGGGAACGGTTGTTTATTTCATCGCCGAAATTCTGCCTGAATGGAGACGCACCGGCCAACCGTCCCGCGTGATGGATGGAATTCCTTTTTTCGCCAGCCGTGAGCTGGATCGCCTGGAGGAAGAGCTCGAAGATGTGCCCACTACCGCGAACCAGCTCAACCTTGCTGAAGCCTGCATCCGGCGAGGCAAGCCGGAACGCGCGATCGAACTCTATCGAGAGTGCCTCAAGGGGCCGCACGAGAACGATATCAATATCGTGCGCGGTCTCGCCGAGGCGCTGCTGGCCTCCGGAAAATGGTCCGATTTGTTGGACGTTTCCGACGGGATGCGGTCGTTGTTGGGGGATCGGGAGATCAACGAAGTGCTCCGTTTGGAAGCCATCGCTCTCGACGGAATGGGACACACCGAGGATGCGGAGAAGCGCTATTTGCATTTGATCGATTCGCTGCCGGGCGAGGAAATCCGCTGCCGGCTTGCGGCCATGCTTGCCCGGGAGGGGAGTGGCGACGAAGCGCGGAGGCATTTCGACACCCTTCAACGGAACCTGCGGCGCGGGAATCGCTATTACCGAAGTAAAAACAAATACTGGGCAAAATCCTGTGCCGTATGGCTGAAGCAGCTCGACGCCCAAAAAGCAAAGCCCTGAGCTCGGGCTTTTCCGCTGATGCCGGGCTTGCCTGTTTCGCGGAGCACCCTAATTTCAGCGGCGTGAACGATTCATATCCAGTTTCTCAGCCCCGTGCTTGGGCGGAGATCGATCTCGGTGCGATGGTGGACAACCTCGCCGTCGCCCGCAAAGCCTTTGGAGGCGGAGCGCTGATGGCAGTGGTGAAGGCCGGTGCCTATGGCCACGGATTGGAGGAAATCGCCAAGGCGCTGGCCCGGGAAAACATCGTTTTTTTTGGGGTCGCCAACGTGGGGGAGGCCCGCCGCATCCGTAAAGCCGGAGTGGAAACACGGATTTATCTGCTGGGCGCGACCTGGTCCGGAGAACGCGAGGAAATCGTCGCCCGCGATTGGACGCCGTGTATTTCCACGCTGGAGGAGGCGGAAGAGTTCAACGATCTGGCAGCGCGCTATCAGAAACGTCTCAAGGTCCATCTTGCGGTGGACACCGGCATGGGCCGCGGCGGATTTGTGGCGGATCACCTGGTGGAATCACTGCGGAAACTGGAGCGATTGGAGAATCTGGAGATTGAGGGAATCGGCTCGCACCTGCCCTCGGCGGATGAGGACGAGGAGTTCACGAAACGCCAGTTCGCCCGCTTCAGGGAGATCATCGATGAACTCGGTGGTTCGAAACGTTTCAAATGGATCCATCTATCAAACAGTGCCGGCCTGCTTGGCTATGATCAGGGCGTCTGCAATCTATCACGTCCGGGGCTGATGCTTTACGGAGTCTCCCCGCTGCCGGGATTTCAGGAAACGCTGAGGACAGTGATGACCCTGAAATCGCGGGTCACGCTGGTGCGGACTTTGCCTGAGGGGCACGGGGTTTCCTACGGGCGTCAGTTCGTCACGACCAAGCCCACCCGCGTCGCGACCATCGGAATTGGCTACGGCGATGGCTATCCGCGCCACGTTTCCGGCAAAGGCGCTGAGGTTTGGATTCGTGGCATGCGTTTGCCAATCCTCGGCCGCGTCACGATGGACCAGATGATGGTGGATGTGACCGGAGCGGAGGATGTGGTGGAAGGGGACGAGGTTGAAATGTTCGGCGCGAATATCCCCGTCGATGAGATCGCCGAAAAAGCCGATACCATCGTTTGGGAGATTTTCACCTGCATCACCCCACGGGTAATGCGTTGTCACAAACTGTAAGTGGTCCGCACAGTCCCCTGTACGGTCTTCGGCACAACCGAGGAGTGTTCGGAGCAGCCGGAAAACGCCCCGGGTCCTTGCGGAGTCGGGGCTTTTGAAGAGAAAGAACAGGCAATGCCTGTGCTACGCCGTTCCAAGAGCCGCACAGGGGGGCTGTGCGGACCACTCCTGACACCTCAAAAAAGAAACACCCGATCTCCTGTGAGGAAGACCGGGTGTTTTTGAAAAGGGTAGTGTGTGGGAGGACTGAATTACCAGTCGCCGCCGCCGCCGCCTTTATAGCCGCCGCCGCCACCTTTGTAGCCGCCGCCACCGCCACGACGATCACCGCCGCCGCCGTAGCCGCCACCACCGCCGCCGCGACGATCACCGCCGCCACCGCCGTAGCCACCGCCACCGCCGCCGCGACGTTCACCGCCATAGCCACCGCCGCCGCCGCCGCCGCTCGGACGGAAGCCGCCGGGCTTGGCTTCCTTAGGCTCAGAAGCATTCACGCGGAGAGCGCGGCCCTGATAGTCGTAGCCGTTGAGAGCTTCGATCGAAGCGTTCAGTTGGCTCTGGTCGCCGAGAGTCACGAAAGCAAATCCCTTGGATCTGCCGGTTTCGCGGTCGGTGATGATTTTGACCCGTTCAACAGGTCCATAAGCGGCGAAGAGGCCAGTAACGTCTTCTTCAGTAGCAGTGTAGGGCAGGTTGCCCACGTAGATGTCCATTTTTGTCTATTCTT
>JBDSZP010000059.1:0-22601 GCA_039925065.1 Luteolibacter sp. | reverse complement strand
TTCTCATCCCGCCGAATCTCAGTCCCAATGCCACCCGCCGACCATTTTCAGTCCTTGTGAAATCAAGGATTCCAGCCAGTGCCGATTTTGAATCCTTAAAGGCATTGGACTGAAGTCCTCCACTACTTTTCCTGTAACGAATCCCGTGGATTGCTTCTGAGGTAGGTATGGACAAACTCCCCGACACCGGACCGATGGAAAACCCGCCCCAACCACCCCTCGCCGGACTCAATCCCGCCGATCTCCTCAAGCAAGGCGCGGCGGAAGACACCCTTGCCAGCGCACACGCATTCCAGCCTCCGTCGCTGGAGGAAATGGCTGCGCTGTTTCCACAATTCGAGATTCTGGAACTCATCGGCAAGGGCGGCATGGGCGCGGTTTACAAAGTCCGGCAGAAGGAACTCGACCGGATCGTCGCCCTGAAAATTCTGCCACCAGCCATCGGTCAATCCCCCGCATTTTCCAGCCGATTCACCCGCGAGGCCAAGGCGCTCGCGAAACTCAACCACCCGGGCATTGTCACGATCCACGAATTCGGCCAAACCTCTTCCTCTCAACTCTCAACCCCCAACTCTCAACATCCTCTCTACTTCATCCTCATGGAGTTCGTGGATGGCGTGAATCTCGGCCAACTCATGCGCACCGGCCGGATTTCCCCGCGCGAGGCGCTCGCCATCGTCCCGCAGATTTGCGATGCGCTGCAATTCGCCCACGACCAAGGCATCGTCCACCGCGACATCAAACCGGAAAACATCCTGCTCGATCGACTCGGCCGCGTGAAAGTCGCCGACTTCGGAATTGCGAAAATCGTCGGAGACGTAACCCAGACATTCCTGTCTGGCTCTTCGGCTTCGGCCCTGGATCCTCTTCTGACCGAGGCTGGAAAAGTCTTGGGCACGCCCCAATACATGGCCCCTGAACAAATCGACCACCCGACGGAAGTCGATCACCGCGCCGATATTTACGCCCTGGGCGTCGTCTTCTACCAAATGCTCACCGGCGAGCTGCCGGGGAAGGAACTCCATGCGCCATCGAAGAAAGTCCACATCGATGTCCGCCTCGACGAGATCGTTCTGCGTGCATTGGAGAAAGATCCCGAGCTCCGCTACCAGCGCGCCAACATCTTCAAGACGCAGGTGGAGACGATCGCCCACACGTCGCAAGTGCCAGGTGAAATCGAATCGACGTCTGAACCGGGCGAGTTGTTGAAATCAGCGCGCGGATTCATCGCGTTGCAGGAATCGCAGGAAGAATCCTCGGACTTTCCCTCCAAGGGCAAGATTTCGCTTTACCCGGATTGCTTGGTGATTTCATCGGGACATCAAATGCATTCAATCCCGCTCGCGAATGTCAGTGGTTTAGGCCACTCGGTCATGCCCCGGTGGTTCATTCCGTCCGGCCACCGATATGCGTCCGTTGAATTTGAACAAGTGGGAGTCCGCCGGACGATTCGATTTAGCCCAGGAACTACGATATTCCGGTCGGGAGTCGGCATCATTGAAGATGTGAAGGAATGGCTAATAGCTCTTAATGAGCAGGTGATCGTTTCTTCCGGGAAAGATCTGCCGATTTCTGAAGTGCCGATACCGATGACTCTCTTTTCGAGCTCTGCGACGTGGGTGCTCATGCTTGCCTTGGTGGGGATCTGGACGGGATGGCTGGTTTTTGCCCCGGGGTTTCTTATCTGGAAGGCCTTGATTGGCCCGGTAATTGTTGGATTCGGGGTGGTCGCGTTGAAGTCCAGCCCCTTGCGTTTGAAGAAATCCAAGGAAGGGGCTGTCGGCGGATCGGCAAGAGAATGGCGTGGCATCCGGAAATGGCGTTCCTCATGGAGAAACGTGGGGGCTGAAGCGATGGTCCTGTGCGTGCCCATTTCCATTCTGTTGGGATTCCTCGTGAAGGAGAAAATTTCTCCTGGCACGACGATTGAAACAGTGTTCAAGCGGCCGGAGACTGTATCCCCGGATTTTTTGAGGACGGCGCTCAGGGATGTGCTGGAGTCCTATTCTGGACACTGTTTCCTTCAGGGCGAAGACAACAACGGGAATTACACGCTAACGATCAGTGACGTGGGGTTGGAGCGCACGACTGCGACCACTGACAGGATTTTCGATGCGCTCCGGCGAGAACTTGGTAAACCCGTAGACATCCTCGAGCATAGCGAGATCTCGAGTGCGTCCATGTCTTCTGAATGGACCACGGGTTTCGGCTCGCAAGCCTTCCAACGGCGATTGGACTACATGCGAATCGTGGTTCCCATTGGCAGCGTGGGCTTGCTGCTGCTTGCTTCCGGTCCGATCCGCAAGCGGCGAAGCTCTCTGGCGTGGGCGGGTTGCGTGACGCTGGTTTTCTTTATGCTCGGGCTGATGATATGGGGATGGTCAACATGCGCAGGGGGAAGGGAACTCTGGCTCTATTATACCCTATCTCTCATCTCTGCTTCCGCAATGATCTTCGGGATCGCGGCATGGCATTCGCGGCTTGGAAGAGCGGCGGTGCTGGGAGCTTGGATACTGGATTTTTCCGCGTT
The DNA here is from genome assembly GCA_039925065.1 of Luteolibacter sp. Taxonomy (GTDB): domain Bacteria; phylum Verrucomicrobiota; class Verrucomicrobiia; order Verrucomicrobiales; family Akkermansiaceae; genus Luteolibacter. Next base: position 20,071 of record JBDSZP010000059.1, on the reverse strand, counting down.
CCTGATTCCAACATGGAACATTTCAGACGGTGGCCTCAGGATTGGTTTGCCTGTTTTCTATCAATCTGTTCCGCCACATCGGCCGTCGACGCCGGTCCGTCATCAAGTGATGGAACATCACGGCTACTACCCCGAACCTTCGTCCTCCTCCCTGGGAAGCGAGTCTCCTGCTTCGGGAAAATATAGCGTGGCGGCAAGTGTGGAGGTTGGAGTGGATGAGGTGAACACGGAACCTCTCTCCGCAGTGGTGGTGCCGCTAGCCACGTCATGGCTAGGATTCATGGATCACGAACTCTACGCGGACACATGGCACATGGCTTCGGGATATTTCCAGTCACACACTCCCGAAGAGAAGTGGGTGGAAACTTTGGAAAATCGGCGTAAACCGTTGGGAGAGTTGGAGGCGCGGAGTCTTTCTAATTTTAAAATGGTAGAACAGGGGAAAAAGACGCTGGGTGTCGCGGTTTTCAGGAGTCGGTTTGCGGAAAATAAGGGGGTGATGGAAACCGTCTCGATGGAGAAGGATGTTGATGGGAGCTGGCGGGTTTCCGGGTATTTTTTCAAATGATTTGCAGATATGACAGCTTGAACTGAACCACTGATGCCTGAATTTTTCGCCAACGAATTTTTCGCCACCACCCGCTGGACCATTGTGCTGGCAGCGGGGGATTTCGGCACTCCGCAATCGGCGGATGCGCTGGAGGCGTTGTGCCAATCGTATTGGTTTCCGCTCTACGCCTATGTCCGGCGGCGGGGCCACACGAAGGAAGACGCTGAGGATCTGACGCAGGCGTTTTTCGCGGATTTGTTGGGTCGTCGGGATTTTGTGAAGACGGACAGCGCGAGAGGGCGGTTCCGGGCCTTCCTGCTGGCATCATTGAAGAATTTCCTGGCGAACGAACGGGACAAATCCCGACGGGTGAAACGCGGCGGAAACATCACGCACTTTTCGCTCGATTGGCAGAGCGCCGACACCCAGTTCCAAATCGCGGACGCCGCGATGCGTAGTCCGGACGAGGAGTTTGATCGAGAATGGGCGGTGGCCTTGCTAGAGCGGGTGATCGTGCGGCTGGGCAACGAATGGGCGGTGGAGGGGAAGGCGGATCGATTCGAGCGGATGAAACGTTTTCTCACCGTGGGAAAAGGCGAGATTCCCTTCGCCCAAGCCGCGGAAGAGCAGGGGATCGACGAAGGCACGCTGCGGGTGGCTGTCCATCGTCTGCGGAAACGCTACCGCGAATTGCTGCGGAGCGAGGTGGCTGACACTCTATCCGATCCGGCGATGGTGGAGCAGGAACTGGCGGCCCTGCTAGGTGCATTCCGGTGAAATCCTTGGACTGCGGCAGCCTGCTGCCGCTTTGGTTACGCAGCCTGCTGCGAACCCGACAGCAGGCTGCCGCAGTCCAAAGGCGTTTGGCGCGTGACGAAATCATGACATCTGTTTCTAGTTTTCCCATCAGTCCCCATGCTCGTTGAATTTACCATCACCAGTGATCTCCTTTCCAAACCGCGTGCGGTCTGGGTGCAGCAGCCTCTTTCCGGACAGGCTTTGGATTGTCTCATTCTTTTGGATGGAGAGATGTATCGCGATCGCGTGATGGCACCGGCGATCATCCTGGAAGAACAGGAGTCCGGGCGGATCCCTCTGCTCACCTGCGTGCATCTCTCACTCGTGGATACGGCGACGAGGCATGCGGATCTCGCCTGCAATGAAACCTTCTCGCAATTTCTCTCCACCGATCTGATCGATTGGATCGAACAAACCGTAGGTGCTCACGAAAGATATTTCATTGGCGGCCTGAGCCTGGGCGGGCTTGCGGCGGCGTTCACTGCATTGCGCCATCCGGGAGTTTTTTCAGGAGCCTTGTGCCAATCCCCATCCGCCTGGTGGAACGACGAATGGTTGTCAGGATTTGTCGGCGACTCGGGCTCCTCGCAGGAGCGGTTCTGGATCAGCGTGGGGGACAAGGAGATCCAGAAAGGAATCGCCCATCCGCCGTCGGGGATGCTGCAAAAGGTCGGGCAGGTCGAATCCGTGCGGCGTCTGGTCGCAGCGTTGACGAAGGCGGGGCATGATGTCTGGAGCTCCGAATTCCATGGCGGTCATGATCCGGTATGCTGGGGCGCCGAACTGCCAGAGGCGATATCTTGGCTGATGACGGACCGCGAAATTTATTTCGCCAGTCTTTCGGCTGCCCCACTGGCGAAATAAATTTCGCGGTCCGTGGCGAACTATTTTTCCGCCATGTGCCTCAGCATCCACTCTGCGATGTCGGCGTAGATCGGATAGGCGGTGATGAGCACGTTGTCGTGATCGGCGGCCGGGATTTCGATCCACCTTTTGGGAGTGGTTGCGGGGAGGGCGTCGTAGAGGCATTTTCCGCAGGCGGTGGCGGAGATATGGTCTGCCGTGCCGTGGGCGATCAACGTCGGAATGCGGATCGAAGCGGCGTGTTTGGCTGGCTGGATATCCGCGAGATGGATGCCGGATTTCCAATGATAGACGACGTCGGTGCCTTTCGCCCAGAGGGGACCGAGCGTGGTGCCGATGTATCGCGAAGCTTGGCCTTCAATCACCTTCGGGAAGGAATCGAAGCTGCTGATGATGGCCAGCGCCTTCCAGGGAGCGTCTGGTAGATCGGCCGCGTGGGCGGAAACCGAGCCGCCCATCGACATGCCGAGCAGTCCGGCGGGTTGGGGATCGAAGGCGAAGTGCTTTGCCGCTTCATCGAGCACCCGTCCGGGCAAGTTTGCCTCGCGGACTCCGTAAGTGGCGACGGTGGCTGGATGGTCGCCATGCCCCGGAAGATCCGGAATCACACAACGGAAACCGGATGCGCACAGCCGTTCCGCGATGGGCAGGTAATCTTCCTTCCGCCCTTTGCGGCCATGGACGAGCACCAGCGTGCCGACGATCTGACCAGCGGGTTTCAGAACGAGGCCGCGCGTGGTGAGTTGCTGGCGGATTTTGGTGCCCCGGTCACCGAGATTTCCAGATGGATCGGGAGTGCAGACGAGACAGGGTGTCCCATCGCTGGCGGTGAATTTTTCAATTTGAAATCCATGTGCCGCCGGGTGGTCGAGAAATTCGTGGTGATAGTCCATCAGCTGGCGACGTGACGGGCTGGCGATTTCCGATCCCGCCCAGAGGATCAGGCTAAGAGCGGTGAGGATGATGACAGAGACAATGGAAATAAGAATTCTCCGCCAGCGCTTCTTGATGAACTTCATGATGGGATAATGCCTAAGTCCGCTTGGGAGGATTCGGGCGAAATAAATTTCGCGGTCCGTGGTGAATTCCCCAAATTACTCCGGTTTTTCCAAGGTGTTGGTTTTCTCCGCGAGGTATGCGAATGCGAGATTCTTATGGGGATGATCCAACAGCTCGTTGCGCAGCAGGGTCAGGCGCTCCAACAGATCGGAGCCGAGGGATGCTTTCAACGTTTCCTCGTAAGTGGCCTGCGCCTTTTCGTTTCTCACCTGCTTCTGCCAGGGGGAGGTGAACACCAAATGGATCTCGTCGTGGAAATTCCGTTGCCGCAGGGCTTCCCACTCGCCGCCATCCAGCCACACCCCGCCTGTGATGGAGCGGTCGATGGAAAATGGGAAACCGTGACCGACCTTGAAACGGCTCATGAAGGTTCCTGTTTCAGGGCAAATCAAAACGCCTGCGGCATCCGTTGAAAGAGCGGTTGGCTCCGAGGGTTCCGGCAAGTGGGGTAGGCGCGCTGGCTGCTGCTGGACCCATTGTAGATAGGCGCCCGACGGGATGTAGTGGCCACCCGTTTTTTCGCAACGCCAGGCATTCAATCCGCTTTCGAGGGTAATTTGCTCCATGGGCTTACCCGAGACTGGGCTGTTCAGAATTTGCATGGGGTGGGATCTAGCGGTGGATATTCGCGATGAATAGGAAGAAATGTCGGATGAGGATAATAAAAAAGCGGAGCCTGCTGGGTCAGGCTCCGCTTGGGATGATTCTTGCGTAATTATTGGACAGGGTCGGATCCGACTAGCTTGAGTTTGGAACACTCCTGACGACCCTCCGCTCCATCCACGAGTTTAGCTTTGAACGGAGGCGGATCACCTCCGATCATGATGGGAATTGGTGATCCGCCTGTTTGAAGCATCATCATTTCGCCACCGTGGCCCAAGATGCTTCCCTCAATGCTTTGCCGAATGAAATAGCTTTTACTCTCCTGAACTGCCAGATTGATTTCCGGATATGCTTCCCGCTGTTCTTTGCTGTCGAATAATGCTTGGGCCGCTGCCTGAATCCGGTAGGTGCCGGGCTTGAGCGGTATGGCCACGAATGTGCCGTTTGTGTTGCTAACAATGTGTATTCTATTGATGAAGATTGGTCTCGGAGTCGCCATGGCTCTCACAGTCGAGGGTCTATAGACAAAAAGGATGCCCTTTCCCTTCGGTGCATTGAAAGTCCGGGCTGCCAACATTTCCGTTTCGGTGACTGGCGGGTGAACTGCACAAGAAGCGCTTGAGAAGGCTAGCCCCGCGATGGCAACGGCGAAACGTGAACGAATGATTTTACCAAGGAACTGCATCAGGGGAACTCAAACGAAAGTAAATACCATGTCTAGCAAGATATGAAGTTTTCCAGATAAGAAGGGCATGAAAAAAGCGGAGTCTGCTGGCCAGACTCCGCTTGGGAGGATTCTTGCGAGATAAATCCCGCGGTTCGTTAGCCCAAGATCTGGGCGAGGACGTAGGGCAGGATGCCGCCGGCGCGGTAGTAGTCTTTTTCCACCGGGGTATCGATGCGGACGATGACGGGGACATCGAACGCTTCTCCTATGGCCGGATGGACGCGGAGGTTGGCGATCTGCATCGGCCTCAGATCGTTGTCGATGCCGGTGAGGTCGAAGGTGGCGTTGCCGAGGCCCTTGATTTTGTCGTAGTCTTCCTTGTTGACGAAGTTGCAAGGGAGCACGCCCATGCCGACGAGGTTGGAACGGTGGATGCGCTCGAAGGACTTGGTGATGACGGCTTTGACGCCCAGCAGGTTGGTGCCTTTGGCGGCCCAGTCGCGGCTGGAGCCCATGCCGTAGTCTTCGCCGCCGATGATGATGGTGGGGACGCATTCTTCCTGATACACGGCGGCGGCGTCGTAAATGGCGAGGGTGGGGATGTCTCCGTTCACGACGGCTTGGCCGGTGACAGTGCCATTTTTCAGTTCGTGGCTTTCCGCCATGAGGCGATCATGGGGAGGGCTTACGGATGGGTAGTATTTGGTGACGCCGCCTTCGATGCCGGGAACCATGAGGTTCTTGATCCGGACGTTGGCGAAGGTGCCGCGGGTCATGACGCGGTCGTTGCCACGGCGCGAACCGTAGGAGTTGAAATCGGCGAAACCGACCCCCTTTTCAACGAGGTAGCGACCGGCGGGGCTATCCATTTTGATCGCTCCGGCAGGGGAGATGTGGTCGGTGGTGACGGAATCCCCGAAGATGCCGAGAGGACGCGCACCGTGGATTTCCGTGATATCACGCGGGGCAGGGGAGAAGCCGTCGAAGAACGGTGGCTCCTGGATGTAGGTGGATTCGCGGTCCCACTCGTAAACGTTGCCGGTGGAGGATTTGATCTCGTTCCACTTCGGGTTCTGGTCGGAGAAGCCCGTGTAGAGTTTTTGGAAAACATCTGGTTTGAGCGAGGAGTTCATCGCCTCTTCGATTTCGGCGGAGCTTGGCCAGATGTCTTTCAGATAGACGGGGTGGCCATCGGATCCGAAACCGAGGGGTTCGTTTTCCATGTCGATATCGACGGTGCCGGCGATTGCGAAGGCGACGACGAGAGGAGGCGACATGAGGAAGTTCGCTTTGACGGACTGATGGACGCGGGCCTCGAAGTTGCGGTTTCCGGAGAGAACGGAGGCGGCGATGATGTCTTCGGATTTCACGACGTCCTCGATACCGGGATCGAGCGGGCCGGAGTTGCCAATGCAGGTGGTGCAGCCGTAGCCGACGGTTTGGAAACCGAGTTTGTCGAGCTCTGCCTGGAGGCCGGTCTTGTTGAGGTAATCGGTGACGACGCGCGAGCCCGGGCCAAGCGAGGTTTTCACGGAAGGCTTCACGGTCAGGCCTAGGGCGTTGGCCTTTTGCGCGAGTAGGCCGGCGGCGAGCATGACGCTGGGGTTTGAAGTATTGGTGCAGGAAGTGATGGCCGCGATGAGCACGGAGCCGTGTGTGATGGTGTCCTTCACGCCGTCCTTGCTGTCGACGGTGACTTCCCAAATTGGATAACCGAGTTCGCTGCTGTCCTCCATGGCCACACCGACTTGCGCTCTCCAAGCTCCCGTGACGATGTCGTTGCCGTCCGGCACGGTGTCGAGAGAGGGCGGGAGATTGAGCGGTTCGCTGGAGCCGGAAACTGGCTGCTTGTTGTAGCCGTCCGGAGCGGGGCCGGTGAGGAGGTCCGCCCATTTTTGTTTGAGCGATTCCAGTTCGATGCGGTCCTGCGGGCGCTTCGGTCCGGCGACGCCGGGCTTGACGGAGGAGAGATCGAGATCGACGACTTCGGAAAATTCGAGCGCGTCGCGTTCGGTCGGGATGCCCCAGAGGCCTTGGGCCTTGTAGTAATTCTCGACGGTGGCGCAGAGTTCCGGCGAGCGCCCGGTGCCGTGGAGGTAGCCGGTGGTGATTTCATCGATGCCGAAGAAGCCCATGGTCGCACCGTATTCCGGGGCCATATTGGCGATGGTGGCGCGGTCGGGAAGGCTGAGAGCTTTCGCGCCTGGGCCGTAGAATTCGACGAATTTTCCGACGACTTTCGTTTTGCGGAGGACTTCGGTGACGAGCAGGACGAGGTCGGTGGCGGTGACGCCGGTGTTGAGTTCGCCGGTCAGATAGACGCCGACGACTTCAGGGACGAGGAAGGTGACCGGCTGACCGAGCATGCCCGCTTCCGCTTCGATGCCGCCCACGCCCCAGCCGACGACGCCGAGGCCGTTGATCATGGTGGTGTGGGAATCGGTGCCGACAAGGGTGTCTGGATAGAAAACGCCGTTTTTCTCAAGTACACATTTTGCGAGATATTCGAGGTTCACTTGGTGGACGATGCCGATGCCGGGAGGGACGACCTTGAAGGTATCGAAGGCTTGTTCGCCCCATTTCAGGAACTCGTAACGCTCGCGGTTGCGGTGGAATTCGAGATCGAGGTTTTTCTCCAGCGAGTCGGCCCCACCCGCGTAATCGACCTGCACCGAGTGGTCCACGACGAGATCGACCGGCACAAGTGGTTCGATCATTTTCGCGTCCTTGCCCATGCCATCGACGGCGGAGCGCATGGCGGCGAGATCGACGAGGAGAGGCACTCCGGTGAAATCCTGGAGGACGATGCGGGCGACGACGAAGGGAATTTCATAATCTCCAGGAGCCTTCGCGTTGTAGTTGGCCAGATTGATGATGTCCTTTTCCGAGACTTTCAGTCCGTCGTTGTTGCGGAGGAGGGATTCGAGAACGATTCGGATGGAAACTGGCAATTTGGCGAGATTCGGGAAACCTTGTTCGGCGAGGGCGGGGAGCGAGTGGAAATTTCCTTCGGCTCCGGAGCCGGTTTTGAAAGTCCTGAGAGTGTTCATTTGTGAACTATCAATACAACGGGAGTCACGACTCTTCCAGAAGCATTTCTCCATTACGGATCGCGAACTCTTGGAGGCTCCCGACCCAAGAGCTGATGCCGTCGGGCCGGGCTAAGATCGATGCGCTGACTTCAGTCGGCCAGTTCCGTCCGAGACCTCCAGTGGGTGTCTTCGATTCTGACGAGATCAGCTCGCGACCTGGAGCGGGACGACTGCGTTGAGTTCGTCGGCCTTTTCGCGCTGGGTTTTGCGGAAGAGGTAATGGTTCTGCAGGCGCATCCAGTATTCCGGCTCGTTTCCGAAGTAGCGACCGAGCTTCAGGCAGTGTTCCGGTGTGAGCAGGCGGCGGCTGGCGAGGATATCGTTCAGCAGTTGTGGGCTGATGTGGATATCTGCGGCAAGCTTCGCTTGGGTGAGGCTGTGATCGTCCAGAAAATCCCGCAGCATGGCGGCGGCGGAGTTGGTCAGGGGAATTTCGGTGGTCTTTGGTTTCATGACTTCAATGATAGTCGGTGATTTGCACGTCGCGGGCGTCTTGCCCTTCCCATCGGAAGATGATGCGCCACTGTTTGTTGATACGGATGGAATGGAATCCGGCGAGATTGCCTTTCAGCAGCTCCAAGCGATTGCTGGGCGGATGGCGGAGGTTTTCGAGTGATACCGCTTCATGGATGGCGACGAGTTTGTGATAAGCACGCTCCTGAATTTCCGGGGCGATTTTGCGCGAAAATGTCAGATTGTAAATTTTCTCACTCTCCTTGTCTCCGAAGCTGACAACCGCAGGTCGAAGATACTCAAATTTGCGTATGTGTCAAACGGGAGCTCCTTAAATTCGCGTGTTTTCATCCGTGGTTGGTGGCAGGTAGGCTATCAATGAAAAAGCCGCCTTCCGGGGAGGAGGGCGGCTTTGAAAAAGAAGACTGAAGGTCTCCTCTTCGCTTGGTGCTCGTTTCTTTAAAAGGCGGCCACCATTTCCTTCACCGGCGGGGCGAAGGTGGTGAGGTCGATGCCTTCGACGGCGACCTTGTATTCCTCCAAGCTCGGAGTGCGGCCGAGAATGGCGGAGAGGACAACGACGGGGGTGGAGGAGAGGAGTGACTCTCCTTTTTTCCGGTCGGAGTCTTCGACGACGCGACCTTGGAAGAGGCGGGTGGAAGTGGCCATGACGGTGTCGCCTTTTTCAGCCTTCTCCTGGTTGCCCATGCAGAGGTTGCAGCCGGGGCGCTCCAGATACATCATGTTTTGATACTCGGTGCGGGCGGCGCCTTTGGGGGCGTTGTCGTCGAACTCGAAACCGGAATACTTCTGAAGGATGTCCCAGTCGCCTTCGGCCTTGAGTTCGTCGATGATGTTATAAGTCGGCGCGGCGACCACCAGCGGTGCGTTGAACTCGACCTTGCCTTGGGTTTGCTCAAGGTTTTTGAGCATCTTGGAAACGATCTTGAGGTCGCCCTTGTGAACCATGCAGGAGCCGACGAAGCCGAGGTCGACGGATTTACTGCCTTCTTAGTAGGAAAGCTCGCGGATGACGTCGTGGGTGTAGCGCTTGGAGACGTCGTCGTTGTTGACGTCGGGGTCGGCGATCATGGGCTCGTCGATGATGTCGAGATCGACGACCATTTCGGCGCGATACTTGGCATTGGCATCGGGGGCGAGGGGTGGCTTGGATCCGGACCGGATTTCAAGGATGCGGTTGTTCGCCTTGTCGATGAGGCCCTGGAGGACATGGGTTTTATTGTCCATGCCCTTGTCGATCATGATCTGGATGCGGCTTTTGGCGGTTTCCAGCGATTCGATGAGGGTTTCGTCCTGCGAAATACAGATGGAGGCCTTGGCCTTCATCTCGGCGGTCCAGTCGGTGAAGGTGAAAGCCTGATCGGCGGGCAGGGTGCCGATGTGGACCTCGATGACGCGGCCTTGGAAAACGTTGTCGCCGAATTTTTTCAGCATTTGCGCCTGGGTGGCGTGGACGACGTCGCGGAAATCCATGTAGGGCTTGAGGGTGCCCTTGAAGGTGACTTTGACGGACTCGGGGATGGGCATGGTTGCCTCGCCGGTGGCGAGGGCAAGAGCGACGGTGCCGGAGTCCGCGCCGAAGGCGATGCCCTTGGACATGCGGGTGTGGGAGTCGCCGCCGATGGTGATATCCCAGTCGTCCACGGTGAGGTCATTGAGGACCTTGTGGATGACATCGGTCATGGCATGATAGCCGTCCTTCGGGTCGCGGGCGGTGATGAGTCCGAAGCCCTGCATGAAGGACATCAGCTTGGGGATATTGGCCTGGGCCTTTTTATCCCAAACGGAAGCGGTGTGGCAGCCGGATTGATAGGCGGCATCGACCGTGGGCGAGATGATGGTCGCGGCCATGGCCTCAAGTTCTTGCGAGGTCATCAGGCCGGTGGTGTCCTGCGAGCCGACGATGTTGACCTCGACGCGGACGTCGGAGCCGGCGTGCAAGGTCAGGCCGGGAGTGATGCCGACGGCGTTGCGGTTGAAGATTTTTTCGACGGCGGTGAGGCCCTGTCCCGGGTGGGAAATTTCCTTGGCGGGAGCGAAGACGGCGGGTGGTTCGATTCCCAACGTTTCGGCGGCGAAGGTCTGGAGCTTTTTGCCGAAGACGATGGCGTAGGAGCCGCCCGCTTTGATGAACTCAAGTTTCTGCGGGGTGAAAGCGGACGAAATATCGGCCAGCACCTTGCCATTGCCGTAGAGCTTTTTCTCCTTGGTATTGATGGTGAGGAGGGTTCCGGTTTCGACCGAGTAAACTTGTTCCAGGATGGGATCCCCGGCATCGTTCAGGACGTTTTTGCCCTCGGCGTCGGTTTTCTTGACCCAGTTCTTGAGATCGAGACCGATGCCGCCGGTGACGCTGACGGTGGTGAGGAAAATCGGGGAAATGCCGTTGGTGCCCGCGACGACGGGGAAGAGGTTGACGAAAGGCACGTAGGGGCTGGCCTGCTTGCCGGTCCAGAGAGCGACGTTGTTGACGCCGGACATGCGGGAGGAGCCCACGCCCATGGTGCCTTTTTCCGCGATGAGCATCACGCTCTTGTCGGGATGGAGCTTTTGCAGGGCTTTGATTTTTCCCTGGGCCTCTTCATTGATCATGCACTTGCCGTGCAGTTCGCGGTCGGAGCGGGAGTGAGCCTGATTGCCGGGAGAAAGAAGGTCGGTCGAGATGTCCCCAACGGCTGCGATGTAGGTGACGACTTGGACTTCCTCCGGAACGTCCGGGAGCTTGGTGAAGAACTCCGCCGCGGCGTAGCTTTCAAGGATGTCTTTCGCGATCGGATTGCCGGAGTTGTAGGCTTTTTCGAGGCGCGAGGTATCGGCTTCGTAGAGGAATACCTGGGTTTTGAGAACCTCGGCGGCTTGGCGGGCGATGTCGACATCTTCGCTGAGCGCGAGGTTGAGAAGGGTATTGATAGAGGCTCCGCCCTTCATATGGGAGAGCAGCTCAAAGGCGAAGGCGGTGGAGATTTCTTCCACGACTGATTTGCCGAGAATGATTTCCTCAAGGAAACGGGCCTTCTCTCCAGCGGCGCTGGTGGTGCCGGGCAGGGTATTGTAGATCAGGAAATCGAGGGATTCCTTCCGATGCGCGTTGGAGGGGTCTTTGATTTGGGCGATGATCTCGGCAGCCAGCTCGCCGCTATCGATGGGTTTGGGATGCAAACCTTCGGTTTTGCGTTCCTCAATTTCTGCCAAGTAGTCCTGATATAAGTTCATGTTCTTTAAATCGATCGATAGGAATTCACGGAGAAAAGATCAGGCGGCGCTGGGTGACAGGCGGCTGATTCCGAAAATGGAGTGGAATTTGACTCTGGCTCCGGAGCCGGTGGTGAAGGTGCGCAGTGTGTTCATAGATGGATCTTTGTGGGAAAAATAGGCGGAGAAAAATGTGTCGTCGGCCGGACTGGCGCGGGAGGTTTAGTGATGGCGGGGGATTTGTCAAAATCGTTCAACCGCCGGGCGAAGTTGATTTCAGGGGTTGAGTGGGGATGGCGGCTCTGCATAGGGTTTGAGCATGCGAATGGGATTTGCCGGACTGATGTTGGTGGCGGTTTTAATGATCTCCTGTGGGGAAATGAGCCCACCGCCACCACCGATGGGCGACATCCAAGCAGGCGCTGAGCCAGCGGAGGGGGGAATTGCAGAGGTGCCGAATCCGAGCAAGGAAATGGCGAAAAAGAGCGGAAAATCCCTCGGCCAACTGCAACGCGGCCACGAAGTTTACATGCTTCACTGCGGCGAGTGCCACAATTACAAGCTGCCGAAGGACCTGGATATCGATGAATGGCAGACGGCGGTGCCGAAAATGATCGGGCACGCCGGATTGGAACAGTCTGACGAAAAGGCGGTGCTCGATTACGTGGTGGGTGTGAAAATGCTGACCCCGGGAGGATGACCGGCTTTACGGAATTGGCCAATCTGAGGGACTTGGATTCAGGGGCTGGGGGCTGAACGCAAAAAGGCCCCGCGGAAATGCGGGGCCTTTGAGAGAAATCAAATGTCAGTGGAAATTACTGATAGCTCGGCTTCTTGTGCTGGCTGAAGTAGCCTTCTCCGACATACATCGAACCTGCATAATCCGGAAGTGGACCCGCATCAGGAGGCAGTGGGATATTTCCGACCGTGGCGTCTTCCGGCTGCGAATAGGCGATGCTCACCGGCGTGCCGATTTTGACCAGATTGAAAAACTTCGGCGCGAGGTTTTCGTGCATGCGGATACAGCCGTGGGAGCAGGGCGTGTGCTTGAGCCAGCCGGTGTGGAATCCGTAGTCAGCTTTGAATTCGCACCAATACGGCATTGGCGTGCCGGTGAACGAATATCCGGAAGGCTTCTTGCTGAGCATGGTCTTCACGACCGAGTTTCCCTTGTAGGCATACCCGTGGGTATTGGCGCGATGCTTGGCTTCCTTGTTATAAATCGTGAAGCTGCCAGTCGGCGTGGTTGATCCCGGAGCACCTATCGAAACCGGCATGGCAAGGAGGATTTCCGAGCCTTCCATCACGTAGGTGCGTTGTTTGCTGAGGGAAACCTTGACTCGCACGTTGTTCGGATTTTTCGGCAGCTTGGTGGGCCGGTCATAGTCGTGATAGGCGGCGAGTCCTGCTCCGCCCGAAGAGGACGTGGAGCAGGAGGACATGAAGGCTGCTGTGGAGACGGCGGCGGCGAGGAGGAGGGTGGTTTTAAAAGTCATTGTCAGTAGAATTGCGGTGAGAATTACGATTGTGCCGGAGAATGCAAGCCAAGGTGTGCGCCAAGTCCTGACTATCTGGCACGCCGTTCCCAAGCGTCAACCCGGCCATCGATGAACCAGACGGACGCCAGGCGATAGGGGATATAAGCAACTTCCGGACCGAATCCATATCCCAGCGCCGAGTAGCGGCCACGTCCATAAGGACCGTAGCCATAACCGTAGGCACCGTAGAAACCGTCGGAATAGACCGGGCGTGAACCGGCGTAGTCCCAGCGTTCGGTCGCTTTGCGGTTTTTCGAGCCCTCGAATCGTCTGCTCGGGAATCCCCAGGCGAGCTCGACTGCCGCAGGCGACATCCCCCGGGTGATCTGGCCTTGTTGCACCAGACTCTGCTCCTTTTTCGTGAGGGAGGCGAATTTCGCCGGATTGTTCTCAATCCGCGCTTGCGGAGTGGATGGCGCACAGGATGCAAAAATGACACCCAGCACGAGAGCGGTGACCAATTTTTTCATGAGAGAATATTTACTGGAAAATGAGGGTGGTTGCAATGCCTGTGGTGATGATTTTGAAGAACTGCGGAAACGGGCTTGCCAACGGTGAATCGGACGCCGCAATCTTTCGTCGAACTTTTCCCCGATATAAAACATGTCCGAACTTCTCGAAGATGATGATCTCACCGCCGCATTGAAAAAATGCCCGGAGTGGGACTATGAAAAAAAAGCCATCACCCGAACCGTCGAGTTTGAGGAATTCATGGATGCGATCGATTTCGTCAACGATCTCGCTGAGATCGCCGAAGAGGCGCAGCACCATCCGGATATCACCATCAAGCACACCAAGGTGACCTTGAAACTCACGACCCACGATGCGGGTGGCGTGACAGAACTCGATATCGAACTCGCCCAGCGCGTGGACAATCTGGTGGATTGATCCGCTGCTTGCAGCAGATGATTTCAATGCGGCGTCACTCCAGCGGGTGACGCCGTTTTTCGTATCAGCGTGGGAGCATGAGCTCTTCGTCCGTCATGCCGGTTAGGTCATTGAGTCCCTTGAGCAGGCGGCGGAGGATGAGGAAAAGGAAAACCAGAATGGGTAGTCCGATCACAGCGAAGCCCCAGCCGGTTAGTTTTCCGACGAGGCCGTTGTAGGTTTCCAGCGCATCGATGGCGGTGTGATCGAAGGTCCTGAAGAACCAACGGGCGAGGCACAGGTTCATCATGGAGCTGAGAAAGAAGGAGGCGGAGAACCAGCGGGTGGACTGCGTCAGAAGTTTCTGATAGTCTTCTGTTTTTTCCCGTTCCTTGATTTTTTTTTCGATCTTCGGAACGTCGAATAGGGTGTCATTGTAGAGGAAAACATTCAGCAGAGGGGAGTTCGATTTCGCCGATGCCAGGATGGCGATGCCGAGGACGAGCGGGATGGACGCTTCCTTGAGACCGAAGAGCAAACCGGCGTTTTCCTTGACGCTGCCGTCCTTGTTCCAGAGATAAAGGGTAAGCCCGCCCGTTAGCATGATCGAGACAAGGCCGAGTCCTGAGAAAAAGTTCGGCTTGTGGGTCTTGACGAAGTGGCGGATGCCGTAACCGAGCGGCAGCGCCAGCGCGGCGATCATCGCGTAAAGTGGGCCGATGTGCCAAAAATGCACGGGCTTGTGGAGCTTCTCCTGAATCGCGGGATCCTTGCTGAGGAAGCTCAGGACGAGCACCGGGATGAGGACGTTGATCAGGATGTTGGCGAGCGGATGCTCCTTGTTGGTTTTCGCTGTAGCCATGGCGGTTTGCTTGAGAAACAAGCGGGTTGTTCGGTAAATAGAAGCATAAAAGGTCAACCTAGCGAAATTTCCCATGGGCGAAATGTGCCTTTACAGAGACTCCCCCTGCCATTTTGCTCCGATCAGGATGCGGTTTATATCGGCATGGATGGTGGGTGTCTTCTTGGCGGCGGGAATATTCCTGGCGGGACCGGTGTCGGCGGTGTCGATGCTCGACAGCAATTACGGAGTGGGTTCCTGGATTTGGGATCGGCAAACTTATAATCGCCAGGAATGTCGATTTTGGAAATCGTTTGAAATCCCTCGGGGAGCTTCCGTGAAGTCCGCGATACTCAGGATCACTGCCGACAATTTCTACTCGGTGTTTCTCGACGGCCAACCCATCGGGCAAGGCGCCGACTGGCGGGTTCTCATCGAATACGATCTCGGGCAAATCCTGAAATCGGGGACCCATGTGATCGCCGTTGATGCCTTCAATGACTTCGATGTCGCCGGGCTTGTGCTTGGACTGCGCATCGAGCTCGCCGATGGATCGTTGATCCAGGTCGGGACCGACGATACCTGGAAAATCGCACCTAATAGTGAATCCGCGTGGAGGGATCGTCCCCGCACGTCCGCGACATGGCCATCCGCCCAAGTGATCCATTCGTTTCGGCCGGTGGAGGGGATACATATCTATCAAGCTCCGGTTTCGCGCCCGGTGGTGATCCCGTTCTGGCAGCGGGGTTGGTTCCAGATTTCCACGATCGTTTCGTGCATTCTGGCCGCCGCGTGCAGCATTTTCCTGTTCAGTAAATTGATCCTCAAATCCAAAATGGAAACGATGGTTCGTCGGGAGCGGGTGAGGATCGCGGCGGATCTTCATGACGACCTCGGCGGCGGTTTGACGCAACTGGTCATTCTCGGCGATGCCTCCAAGCGGGCAATCCCCCAAGACTCGGCTGCCACCGACACGCTGGATCGCCTTTGCAACCACACCCGCAATCTGGTGAGCGGGATGAACGAGGCCGTCTGGCTCATCAACTCACAGCGCGACAATCTCCGGGATTTCGCCTCCTATCTCGGAAAATATGCCGAGTCGTTCTTCAGCGACACGTCGGTCCGCTGCTTCTTTGATATCGAAAAAAACCTGCCCGCCCTGCCTTGCGATATCGGCGTGCGCCGCAATATTTTCCTCGCCGTCAAGGAAGCCCTCAACAACATCCTCCGTCACTCGCAGGCGACCGAGGCGCGGTTGAGCGTCCGCCAGGATCGCAATGGGATCCGGATCGTTGTTTCCGACAACGGCAAGGGCTTCAACCCCTCCCTTCTGGACGGGGAGGGGAATGGGTTGGAAAATATGAAACATCGCGCCAAAGATGCGGCGGGCACTTTCGATATCCATTGTGGCAAAGGCGGTGGATGCACGGTCACCCTCGTCGCACCGCTTCAGTTCCAAGGAAGAAGAAATTCGATCAAGAAATCCCCCAGACGAAATCCATGAGTATTTCCACCGACATCGACAGCAGCTCTGCCCGCCACCGCGTGGCGCTGGTGGAGGACCATCAGGACATTCGCGAACAATGGTGCGAGATCGTGGAATCTTCGGAGCAGTTCACTTGCGTTTGCACCTGCTCCTCAGCGGAGGAAGCGCTTCGCAAGCTCCCCGCCGCGCGTCCCGAGGTCATTCTGATGGATATTTTTCTGCCGAAGATGTCTGGCATCGAATGCACCGCGCGAATCAAGGAGTTATTGCCGGAGACGCGGATTCTCGTTGTCACGGCCTCGGATGATGAGGAACTGGTGTTTCATGCCTTGGAAGCGGGAGCTGATGGTTATCTGTTAAAGCACTCGTCTCCAGCGGAAGTGGTTCAGGCTCTGGATGATATACTCCGCGGTGGAATGCCGATGACCAGCGGGATCGCCCGCAAGGTGGCCGAGTTTTTTCACAAGAAGGGCGAGGAGCGGCGGCAATTGGTGCGCCTCAGCCACCGTGAAACGGAAGTCCTCGAGTTGATCGCGGCCGGCTACGTGAACAAGGAGATCGCGGACAAGCTCTCCCTGACCGTCCAAACCGTGCGCAGCTATCTGAAGACGATTTACGAAAAGCTCCACGTTCACTCGCGGGCCGAGGCGGTTTTGAAATACATGAAACAGCCGGGGAAATAAAGGGTAAGCGGGGCCGGCGGAGTTATGTTTCGGAATCGGCCATGGAAAATCACCCGTACCTGCGGGTATTGAGGGAAAACGACCGGGTGGGTAACAATGGCATCGGTGTTGTCGGAAGGTTCCGGCATGCTGCCATTTGATCGCATAACCCAGATTGCCATGAGTTCTTCCCTGTTTAAATCGATTGTGTTAGCATTTGCCCTTTCTTCGCCGATGCAGGCGCAGACCGCTCCAACCTTTTGGTCGTGGGCGGAAAAGCCTGTGATGGGCTGGAATAGTTGGGATTTCTACGGCACCTCCATCAACGAGGCGAAGAGCAAGGCGCAGGCGGACTACATGGCCGATAATCTCCTGTCGCACGGTTGGAATCTCATCACCGTGGACATCCAGTGGTATGAGCCGAATGCCACCGGTTTCGGCTACAACGCGAATGCCACGCTCACGATGGACGGGTGGGGCCGCCTTGTTCCTGCCAGCAACCGTTTTCCCTCCGCAGCGAACGGTGCGGGCTTCAAGCCGCTGGCCGACTATATTCACTCGAAGGGCCTCAAGTTCGGCATCCACATGATGCGCGGCATTCCACGTCAGGCGTGGCAGCAGGATCTGCCGGTGAAGGGCACCGCCTATACGGCCAAGAGCATCGCCGATACCACGAGCACTTGTTCGTGGAATTCGGACATGTTCGGCGTGGATATGACGAAGCCGGGTGCCCAGGCTTACTACGATTCCATCATGGAACTGGTCGCTTCGTGGGAGGTGGATTTTGTGAAAATCGACGATCTCAGCCGACCTTACCATTTGAAGGAAATCGAAGGCATCCGCAAGGCGATCGACAAGACCGGCCGCCCGATCATCCTCAGCACGTCTCCCGGCGAAACGCCTGTGGATCAGGGATCCCACGTCATAGCTCACGCCAACCAGTGGCGGATCGCTGATGATTTCTGGGACGACTGGACCGCTCTGTATGCACAGTTCAAGCGTCTGCACGACTGGACTCCCTATCGCGGTCCCGGCCATTTCCCGGACGCCGACATGCTTCCTATCGGCAAGATTTCCGGCGGCAGCAACACCGCCACCGGACGGGTCACCAATTTCACTCTGAACGAGCAATACACGCTCATGAGTTTGTGGGGCATCGCCCGTTCCCCGCTCATCCACGGCGGTGATATGACCCAGATGGATGCGTCTACGCTGTCGCTTCTCACCAACGATGAGGTCATCGCGGTCAACCAACACAGCACCCACAACCGCCAGCTTTACCGGAACGGCGACTTCATCGAATGGACCGCGGATGTGGAAGGCTCCACGGATAAATACCTCGCCGTTTTCAATGCGGGTTCCTCCACCGCTGCGGTTCCTGTCCAACTTTCGTCCATGGGTTTCAACGGTTCCTGCCAGATCCGTTCGCTCTGGAATGCTACGGATCTCGGGGCTTTCAATGGCAGTTTCTCGCCATCCATCGGCAGCCACGGCGCAGCGCTCTATCGAATCTCCGGCGTTTCCGTGCCTGTCCCATGGCTTTCACAAGCGACTGCGGGAAACCAGAAAGTCGCCCTTGCGTGGGAATCCATCGGGACCGCCACCTCCTACCGGGTGAAGCGGGCGATTTCCGAAACTGGACCATTTTCCGTGATCGCCGATGGTCTCATCCTGCCGGTTTTCACCGACACCACCGTCACGAATGGCACGACCTATCAATATGTCGTCTCCGCCGTGGTCGCAGGGCAGGAAACGCCCGATTCGGGAGTCCTCTCCGCCACGCCGCTGGGTCTGCCGCAGATTGTCGGTTGGAACTATGATCGGAACGGCACCGTCACCGGCAGCGCCGTCGCCGGTGTCGTTCCTGCTGCGAACTGGAACAACTCCTACCCTAGCAATCCTCTCTCGAACCTCATCGATAGCGCGGGTTTTGCGACCACCCTCGATATCAGCTACAGCACGTACAATACCTGGAGTATCCAAGGCAGCAGCCCCGCTGTCGATAGCGACGGCACCAGCAACAAGCGCCTCCTCAACGGTTATCTCAATGCGGGCCCTGCCTCGTGGAGCCCGTCCATCACGCGGTCGTCGGTCAATCTCTCCCAGATTCCACACGGCTGTTACGATCTCATCGTTTACTTCTCCTCCGATGTCGCTGGCCGGGAGGGTTCCGTGACGGATGGCTCGTCCACGTATTACTTCAAAACGCTCGGCGCGGCCAGCATCCCGACTGGAAACGCCGTTTTAACACAAACCACGCAAACGACTTCGAACCTGTATCCTGCAGCTAACTACGCAGTCTTCAGCGGTTTGAGCGGCGATACCCGAACCGTCACCGTGCAAATGCGGGACAACGACGAATGGGGCGGAATCGCCGGGTTTCAGGTCGTTCCGAGGACCGATCCTCTGCCAGCGACTTCGCTTCAGATTCAACTGAATTCCGCCAGCTCGACCGCCGCGCTTTCCTGGCCCACCGGCCTGGGCTCCGTGGTCCTCGAGGAAAGCACCAATCTCGCAGACTGGCTGCCGGCCGATCCCCAACCGGAAGCGGATTCGGTCACCGTTTCCGTCAATCCCGGCAAGCGTTTCTTCCGCCTGACCCGGCCATGATCCTCTCCCGATAAAGCCCCTGATCGTCCTTAGTCTCGCGAGCGCCGCTTCCGCATCGGCCCGGCGTAGTGACGCTCACGGCCAGCCCGAACACCCCGACAGCCGGAACCACGACCGTGACCAGCGCGATTTCAGGCACCGTTCCCGCCCGGTTGTTTGTGAGGTTGAAAGTGGTACAAACCGTTCCTTGAGTCGCAAACGGCAGGGTTTCAAAGCAAAACGGCCTTCCCGCGATGGGAAGGCCGTTTCTTATTGAGAGGGATTCGTCAGGTGAAAATCAGACCTTGCCGAAGATCGTCTGTCCTGAGGAACGAAGGTCGTTACAGGCCTCCTTCATGCGGTCGCAAAGACCTTGTTCGCCCTTCTTGAGGTAGGAGCGCGGGTCGTAGTTTTTCTTGTCGCCGACTTCGCCGTCGATCTTGAGCACGCCTTCGATGTTCTGGCAGATGTGGGTGACGATCGGGCGGGTGAACGCGTATTGCGTGTCCGTGTCGATGTTCATCTTCACCACGCCGTAGTCGAGGGTTTCGCGGAGGTCGCTCTCGGAAGTGCCGGATCCGCCGTGGAAGACCAGGTCCATTTCCGCTGTCGCGCCGTGCTTGTCCATGACCGCCTTTTGACCGTCGCGGAGGATGGATGGTTTGAGCTTCACCGCGCCGGGCTTGTAGGCGCCGTGGACATTGCCGAAGGTGGCGGCGAACATGTAACGTCCGAGGCCTTTGAGGGTTTCATAGACTTCCACCATGTCTTCGGGGGTGGTGTAGAGTT
>JBDSZP010000058.1:0-61563 GCA_039925065.1 Luteolibacter sp. | reverse complement strand
GATTGGACAGCGGTTCATCAAGCAGCAGGATCTTTGGCCCGGCTAACAAAGCCCGGCCGAGCGCCACGCGTTGTTTTTCACCGCCCGAGAGGCTGGCGATTCCGCGTTTGGCCAGCGTGGAAAGTTCGAGTATGGCGATGACTTTTTCCAAGAGGTGATCGTCATGGCGCAGACCGTAGCGCAGGTTTGACAGCACATTCAGGTGCGGAAACAACGCGAGGTCCTGCGGGACATAACCGACGCGGCGTTTCTCCGGAGCAAGGAAATGACGGGATGCGGTGTCGGTGAGTTTTTCTCCGTCCAGGCTGATACTCCCTTGTTGCGGACGGCGGAGACCCGCGATGAGTTCCAGTAGGGAAGTCTTTCCGGCACCCGATGGACCAGTCAGGCCGGTCACGGTGGCGGCGAGTTTGACATCCACGCTCAGGGTGAATTCCGCGAGAGGCAGGACGAGGTTTTCAATGACCAAGCTCATGATCCCACCCTCCGCCGTGATAGTTTTTCACTCGTCCACAGTGCGATGAATGCCATCACCACGCACACCGCCAGCAGCCGCAGGGCATGCGAATCGTCGCCGACCTGCACGTTTTGATAGATGGCGAGCGAGAGCGTGGTGGTTTTTCCCATGATGAATCCGGCGACCATGATGGTGGCACCGAATTCGCCCAGCGCCCGCGCGAATGCCAGCACCACTCCGGAAGCCAGCCCGCGCCGGGCGAGCGGGAGTGAGATCGTCCAGAACACATTCCACGGCCCCCGGCCCAGAGTGCGTGCGATGTCCTCCAGCCGCGTCGGCACTTCCTCAAAAGCCGTCCGCGCGGATCGCACCAACAGCGGAAATGACATGACCGCAAGGGCCACCACTACCGCTGCTGCGGAAAAAACGATGTCCACGCCGAAGGTCTGATGGAGCCAGCCGCCGACCGGTCCGCGCCTCCCCAGCAACTTCAGCAGGATCAGCCCCGTGGCCACCGGTGGCATCACGAGCGGCAGCGCCACCAGCGTTTCCACCAGTGATTTCCCCGGCCAGCGGAACCGCGCCAGCAACCATGCCATGACCAGTCCCGGCGGGATGATGAGCACCACGCTGAGCGCGGAAACCCAGGTGGTGAACCAAATGATCTGCCAGTCTTCCGGAAGCATTACTTGCCGGATACTGGCGGTTCCGGCAGGACGAGGAAACCAAATTTCTCGAACTCCCGGGTGGCTTCCTTGGTATCGAGGAAATCGAGGTAATGTTTGGCGGTAGCGGCATTTTCCGCGTCCTTGAGAACCGCCATCGGATAGGTGATCGGCGGTGCGTCATTGGCAGGCACCTCGTAAGCGACTTTCACTTTTTTCGAAATCGCCGCGTCCGTCTTGTAAACCACGCCGGCATCGACATTGCCGGATTCCACCGCAGCGAGTGCGGAGCGCACGCTTTCGGCGGCGATGATTTTCGGTTCCGTCTCGGCCCACAGTCCGAGTTTTTCCAGCCAGGCTTTCGCATAAATCCCGGCGGGCACCGCTTTGGGATCGGCGAGCGCGATTCTTTTTAATCCCGCCAGATCCTTGCCGGAAGTGATGGGCTGGTTGCTATCAGATGGCTCGACGACGACCAGTGAGTTCGAGAGCTGGGCTTCTTTCGTGGCGGAATCGATCAGGCCTTTTTTCTCAAGACCGTCCATCTTCGCGAGATCCGCCGAGAAGAAGACATCGGCGGGAGCGCCTTCCTCGATCTGGCGGGCCAGCGCGCTCGATGCGCCGAGGTTGAGCTCTACTTTGATCCCGGTGCCCTTTTCAAACGCCGCATCGATTTCCTTCAGCACATCCCCAAGGCTGGCGGCGGCGGAAACCCGGAGGATGGAATTTTCCGCGCGGGATGGATTGGATAGAAAAACGGTGAACGCGAATGCGGGGAGAATGGAGAATTTCATGGCTTCAGAAATTCACCGTAAGTTGAGGCGTTTTCATGTCCCACTGAACGGGTAGGGGTGGCGTTTGTCAATCCAACCCCTGCGGCATCGATGTTCGGGAGGTTGGAATTGCCGGAGCATGGAGTGTGGCGCTATCGCTTCCCCCACACTCCATGCAGTTGCTTCGCTTCTCAATCCTCCGGCATGGCTTTCTTAGGATTCAGGAACACAGACGCGATCCCCGCCAGCACCAGCAAGGCCCCGAAGACACAGACGATGGCCGCGCCGGATGGTAGGTCCTTGTAAAACGAGATCACCAGACCGCTCACCCCGCCGATGAGCGAAAGCATGACTCCGATGGCCAGTCGTACCCCGAGCCGGCGGGCGGTGAGGATCCCGCAGACGGCGGGAACAATCAGATAAGTGAACACCAGCAACACGCCCACGATCTGCACAAAGCTGGTGACCACCAATCCGAAAGTGGCATAAAACAGGAAGTCCCACAGCTTCACGCGCATGCCGGTGGCCGCCGCTTCCTTCGGTGAGAACGAAAGCAGCATGAACTTTTTCCGCGCGAGCCAATGGAAAACACCGACCCCAGCGAACAATGCGAGCGTCCGGAAAATCTCCTCCTTCGTCACTAGCAGGATGTTTCCGACCAGCATGTTCTTGATCTGTTCATCGCCCTCTGTGGAGAAACTCAGCAGGATCACCGAGGCGGCGGCTGCCACGACATACGAAATGCCGATGATCGCCTCCTGCGGAACCTCGCCGCTGCGCTTGCCGGTGAGGGCAAAAATAGCGGCGGCCAGGACGGTGAATCCCAGAGAAATCCAGAACGTCACCGGACCACCCGGATCCAAATGTTTCATCACGGCGAAGCACACGCCGAGCGAGGCCATCTGTGCCATCGCGATATCGATGAAAATGATCCCCCGCCGGACGACGTGCAGCCCGAGGTAAACGAGCAGCCCGGGCAACAATATACAGGCCATTATCGGCCACATCATGACTTCCCACATGGTTTCAGTTCTTGAGGGCAGTGGTGATGCGGGAAACCAGAACGTCGATCAATTGGACATACGTTGTGGTGTTAGGCAGGGCTTCCGGATACTGCGCGGCATCGACAACGGTCGCGCCGGTGGAGGAGGCGACCTTCTCGGCGACCTTGCGATTGTGATAGGGCTCGACGATGATCGCCTTGATGTGGTTGCTCTTGATCAGGCCGATCACTTCGGCGAGACGCGCGGGCGATGGCGGGACGCCCGGCTTCGGTTCGAGGAAGACATTCACATCCAGGCCGAAGCGGTGGGCGAAGTAGAGCCAGTCGTCATGATAGGCGGCGACGTGCTGCCCGCGATATGGCAGCATGGCGCGGCCCCATTCCTGGAGTTTCGCATCGATGGTGGTTTCGAACTTCTTCTCGTTCGCCTGATAGGTCGAGGAGTTCGCCGCATCGGCAGTGGCGAATGCGGTGGCGATGTGCGCGGCGACGGCCTTGGCAATGATCGGGTCCACCATGAAATGGGGATTGCCTGAGGCGTGGACATCGCCGGCGGCGCGGGTGAGCGTGGTGGGGACATCGAGCAGGCGGATGCCCTCGGATGCGAGCACGCGGCCGGGCGCGCCGGTTTCGATTTTCGGATTGCGCGCCGTCTGGAGCAACGGCGGGAGCCAGCCGACTTCGAGCTCGGCACCGCCTTCGATGAGGATGTCAGCGGTGCGGAGTTTTACGATAAAGCTCGGCCGGGCATCGACGAAATGCGGGTCCTCGGTCGGTTTCGCCATGGCGGTGACGTCCACCAGATCGCCGCCGATCTCGCGGGCGATGGCGGCGTAATCCGGCAGGGTGGTGACGACGTTGAGCTTGGCATGCGCCGTGCCGAGGAGCGCGGCAAAGGCCGCTAGCAGGATGATATTCGATTTCATGGGATGTATGTGTTTTCGATAGATTCAGAATTTGTGGGCACCGTGGGCACCGAGGCTGATTTCATACATGAGGAAAAGTGAGTCCTCGTCGCTCTTTGGCAGGAAGTCCGTGGAGTCCAGAATGTCGTGATTGTATTGCAGGCGGAGTTTCGAGAACTCGGACGGATACCACGTCAGATCGGCGGAAATGCGATAGCGGCTTTGGCGCAGCGGATCATCGGTGATGGCGGAATCATCGATGTTCACATAGTCGCCCCGGAGTCCGGCGGCCCAGCCCTTGTGGAAACCCCAAACGACTTGCGAATAGGCTCCCCAGTCGTTGAACGTTTCCGCGGTCGGGAAGACGTCGTCGAGACCGCGCCCGGCTTCGTAGCGACGGAACATTGCCTCGCTCTGCCATTTCACGAAAGGCCAGCCGCCTTCCGCGTTGGCGGGTTTCCATTTGTAAAACAGATCGATGCCGTAGATCTGCGTGTTCGCATTCTCGCCGGTGTCATTCGGCCCGAACGCGGCGGAGACGCCGGTTAGAATCGTCTGCGTGGAAGTCAGATCGAACGATGTTTCCAGACGTGGCGTGAAGACGAGGTCCGAGAAATCATTCGTTTGGCGGTCGATCGTCGGGCGATCGAAGAACGTCCCGCCCTCACCCGGATTGCGGAAGGAATAGCCGGTGTTGCCCTGTCCGTTTTGCACAGCCAACAGCGCCTGAGCGTAGAAAGGCGCGGGAATCACCCAGGCGATCTGGCCACCCACGCCGCGCAATCCGTCGGGCCCCAACATCATTCCCTGCACCAGCGGCGCATCGATGAAATCCCAAGTGTGCGGGTGAGTCGGATTGATGCGGCCGAACGGGGTGAAGAACTGGCCGCCTTTTAGCTGCAAGCCGTAGGGCAGCGAGGTGGTTTGGCCGAACGCTTCCTCCACCTCCACCGAGCTTTCGTTTTCATTATCGAGCTTGAAAACGATGTTGGCGAATCCCTCGAAATACGGGTCCACCGCGCCGTCGAAGGCGAGTTCCACATTGCGGGCGTTGAAGCCGTTTTGCTGTGGATCGTGATCCCCCACTTCGATTGCGCCGAGCTCGTCCGCCGTGGATGCCGCACCGACGAAAATCGAGTCGAACGAGATATTCAGGTAGCTGCCTTTTGCCGTACCTCCGCCTCCGATCAAGCCGGGCGACGGGATCAGCCCGGGCGATGGTCCGGCTGCCGGTGAGTTCGTAACCACTGCGGAATCGGTGGTGGGAAACTGATCGCCTGCTGGTAACGGCGGCGGCGTGGCAGGCAGCAGCACCCCGGGCGAATCCGGAATGAGCGCTGAATCACTGGTCGGAAACGCAGCGGGGGATTCTGCCGGCGCGGGCCCCGTTTCCGCCGGTGCGGGCGGGGCTGGTTTCAATGAGGCGATCACTGTTTGTTGATCGGTGATCTGTTTTTTCAGCGAGTCGATTTCCGACTGATGCTGGGTTTGGATCTCCCGGATGCTTTGTTGCATTTCGAGGAGTTGTTTTTGAATCGCCTCATTCGAGGCAGGTGGAGCGGAGGGTTCCTCGGCTTGGAGACGGATGGAAATGAGAATACTGGTGATGAAAATAGGTACGGATTTGCGAAAGTACATGAGTTTGCATGATAGGAATTGGAGAATGAAACGAAGCACGGGCCACGTTTGTCAGGCACGGGGGCAAACGTAGCCCCCGCGAAATGGATTCGATCTATCAGGCAGCGGCCGGCGGCCCATGTTCAAGCAAGCTGCCGCACAAATGGTGCGGGAGCGAGTGCCGCACTTCCGCAGAAACCGTCACACTGGCAACGGCAACCGGCAGAAATTCCGGCGCTGTGACCGGGGCGACCACCGTGAGATCGATGGTGCCGGATTGGAAATCGGTGGAAAGACATTGGTGCCCGGAATCATGCGCATCCGAGTGAAAGTGCTCGTGCAATTCCGGCGAGGACGCCAACAGCGAGATCACGAAAATCTGGATGACCGCAAGCCAGACCAGAGGCGCGAAGATGCGCATCCATCGGTTTTGGCGGGCTTCCAGCATCATTGCGCCCTTCGACTATCGGAGTCGTCGCGGCCTGACAATTTTATTTTACCCGCATTTTTCATCACGAGGAACGTCATGGCTAACAATTCGTTTCTCCAGTTGTTGGAAATCACACCACTGCCAGCGCATAGGTGATGAACGCACAGATCAGCACCATGAACAACAGCGCCACGATGAAAGTGCCGTCGGCAAACCGCTCCACGCGGTGCATCCTCCTGAGGCTCCGTGTCCGCAATGCCCAATAGGATAACAGGCATGACACCAGGAAAAGAACGGCATCCATGGCGAGAAAATCGTCTGCAAACGTATCGACCTTGCGAGTGGTAATCACCACGCGAAGGATGCCGATCACGGTGAGGCACACGCCGACCATCCCTGCGGAGACAGTGAAAATATGGACGCAGATGTCGGCTTCGAGCGATGCCTTCGCGTCGGGTTTCGAAAATACGTCGGGGTGGGGATCGGTAGTCACCCCGACTGAGCGTGCCGTTTTCGCAGGTTTGCTCAAATTTTTGCGAGCGGCGCGTGGGCTGATTGCCGGATTCCGAAATAGAAACCACGAAAGACACGAAAAGACACGAAGGATCGAGGCGTTGGGATACCTGACTCAGTTTGGTTTTTCGTGAGCCTTCGTGGTTTGCATTTTTCACCGCGCGGGATATGCCACTGCGATTTCTTTCCAGCCCGCCGCCGTCAGCCCGGCGGTGGCTGCGGGTGAGAGATGGCCGGTGTGAACCAGAATTTTCGGTGCGGTGCCGAGGTCATCGCGTTGGGCGAAGCCTGCGACTCCCTCGGTCCATGTGACGTGGTCGACGGGCGCAGGAACTTCCAGTTCGCCTTTGGAATTCATCGCGCCGGGCAGACGGCCGAGGACTACCAGCGAGACGTACCCGGCGGCGCCCGAGCGCTGGCGTTCTACCAGAATGGAAAGCGCGCTGATGAGGAAATCCGCATCTTCGGGGGAGGAACAGGCGTTGGCCTGTTGGATGATGAGGCCGCGGCCTTTCGCCTGGGGCAGGGCTTCCAGCGCGAGGACGATGAGATGGCGCCGTGTGGTGCTCAGTGGTCCGTAAAGTTGGAAGGTCTTGATGTCTTCGTCATTGATACCCATCGAGGCAAGCGAGCGGCCGTCGCGCAGTGCGAGCTCACTTTGGGTCAGCGCATAGGTGTCCTCCGGAATCCCGACCATGTTGGTGGCCGCCACGGCGAGACCGGCGGAGGCGACGGCGGCACCGACACGCAAGGGCAGTCCCCCGGCGAAGAAGGCCCAGGTGACCTTGTCCATTTCCTCCTGAAGCCGCGGGTTGTCCGAATAGGGATCCACGCCTAACTGCTTGGCGGTGTCGAGCTTCGCCTTGTCGAATCCGGCGACGTTTTTCGCGGTATTGCCGATGTTATTGCCCACCTCGGCAGCGGAGGGACCGGGTTCGTCGCCCTTCGTGCTGTCTGCGATTTTTCCTGCGCCGCGTCCGATGGCCGAGCCGACCTTACCGAAGAAATGAACTACGGTTTTCGGTGCTTCCTTCACGCTTTCGACCGGATTTTTCACGATGTTTTTCACGGCATCGATCGGCTGGTTGATAGAACGTTTCAGTCCTTCTGCGAAAAGATCGCTCTTGCTCGTTTCCACCAGCTTGCGGATGGCTTCCACTTCGATGATCCGGCGCTTCGCCTGGGGCACACCGATCGCTTCGAAAGTGCCGAAGTCGCTGTCGATCTGAAAATGCGCCATGTAGCCATCGGTGACGACTTGATCACGCACCCGGAAGGAGCTTCCCCGCAGCAGTGCGTCGGGTAACAGTTGTGATGCGTTGAGAACCACGCCTTGCTCGAAGTCCGCGGGAGCTTGGGCGAATGCGGGGGCGATCATCGCCGCGCAGGCGAGTGGGAGAACGAACGGATTTTTCATGGCGGCGGCGGTTGGATGTTTTTCAGCAGATCTTCGAGCGGTTTCTGGCTGATGCCGATGAGCCCTTTGGTCGGGCGGTCGATATCGGCGATGAGAGTGATGACGACTCCGATGAGGATCGGAAAAAAGAGTTGGTTGAAAGTCGATCGCACGCCGTTCACACCGCCGCCGTAGCCGCTGGCCCACGCGCTGCAGCCGGAAACGACCATCAGCAGGAGCCAGACTGCTCCGGGCACGTGGTTGCGCAGGGCGGAAACGCGGGTGGCGTCCAGATCGATGGTCTCGTTGAGCGAGACGATGAAGGTGGCGGCGAGCGGCGAGGGATTCGCGTTGGCGGCGGCGGAGGCCTTTGCCCAAAGGTTGTTGTGGATGTCCCAAGCCTCCCTGCGCATCGGGTCCAGTTCCTTTTCGGATCCGGCGGTGGCGACCCGTTCGATCCGCAACCGGGTGTAGTTTACGAGAAGGTCCCGGATTTCCTCTCGCGCCGGTGTCGGCAGGAAATCCGCGCGCAGCCAGGTGGTGCCAATCGAGTTCGCCTCCTCGTTCACCAGAGCGCGGCGGTCATCGTAACGGCCGACGGACATCGCGAAACTGAAGCCGAGCAACAGGCCTAACAATCCGAGCACCGCGCCCTGCACACTGCCGCCGAGACTTTCCGCTGCGTGCGCATTTTTCCGACGGGAAATCACACCGAGCCGGTATCCGGTCTCGGAGAGAACCAGCAGGAGGAGGCTGATGATCAGCAGAACCGCCCATTGGTTGAAGAAGATGCGTGCGAGGAGTTCGTCTATCATTTGGAGAAATGAACGAGGCGGATGCATGTTGGCAGATCCTTTGCGGATCGGCTACTGGACCTTAGGTCTATGTCCGCCGCACATAGCGCTCAGAATGAACGCGCTCCTTTGGCCATGATGGCCGCACGGAGCGTTGACATTCTGTCACCCGAACCACCTGCCGACGATGGTCAGAACGGGAAAAAGATCGGAATGAAGATCGAGCCCAGAATCCAGCAGATGATGTCCAACGGCACACCGGCACGGATGAAATCGCTGAAACGGTAACCGCCCGCGCTGTAAACCATCATGTGCGTCTGATAACCCGCCGGAATGGCGAAACCGATGCTGGCCCCGATCATCACCGCGACGATGAAGGGTCGCGGATCCACTCCCATATCGATGCCCATTTGAATGGCGAACGGTGCCAGCAGCGCGGCGACGGCGTTGTTGCTCAGGAGCTCGGTGAAAATGATGGTCAGCAGCAGGACGGCGGAAAGGATGAGTCGTTTGTCCCAAGTGCCGATGAGGCCCATCAAGCCGTGGACGATGGTTTTGGACGCCCCGGTCCGGTCCAGCGCCTCTCCGAGTGCCAGCGTGCCGACGATCATCATGATGATGCGCCAGTCGATGGATGTATAAATTTCGTCGGCATCGAGACACTTACCGAGGATGACCAGAAGCGCTGCTCCCAAAGCTACCCATTCGAAGGGGATGAAATCCTTGGCACCGAGAACCATCACCAGGGCCAGTGCGAGGAGGGCCACCCAGGCCCGTTTGCGGCGGTAAGCGGGCTTTTGTTGCTTCGTTTCGCTGAGGTTGAGCACGTCGCTGTCGCGGAAAAGCTCCTTCATTCGCTCGGCGGAGCCCTCGAACAGCAGGGTATCGCCGACTTCCAGTTTCAGGTTCTCAAAGCTCTCGCGGAGATTCGCCCCCTGCCGGTGGACGGCCAGGATGATGACTCCGAAATGCTGGCGGAAACCGATGTCACGCAGCGTCTTGCCCACCAGCTTGGAGCGGGGCCCGAGCATGCCCTCCACCAGCACGGCCTTTTCCGTTTGCACGTAGGTGAGGCCCAATTCCGACTTGGCGGCGACGTCGATGCCCTCCACGTCGTTGAGTCCCCGCACGCCGGAGAGCCGGCTTTTGATGATCACGCGGTCGCCGGGCTCGAACCGCAATTCGTTCAACGGCACTTCCACCCGGTTGCCGCTGCGGCGCACCTCGATGATTCGCATGTCCCGGCGCTTCGCGAGCGTGGTTTCCGATAAAATTTTACCCACCAGCGGCGAGCCGTCCGAGACGATGGCTGCGGTCAGGAATTCGCGTTCCGCTTCGGAATCGATCAGAGTCGCCAGACAGGCGCGGGTCGGCAGGAGTTTCCGTCCGAGAAACAAAAGGTAGATCACGGTTCCGGCGGCCAGCACGGTGCCAAGTCCGGTGATTTCAAACATCGTGAACGGCCGCAGCCCCTTTTGTTTCACGATGCCGTTCACGATCATGTTCGTGCTGGTGCCGATCATCGTCAGCATCCCGCCCGCAATGGCCAGGTAAGAGAGGGGAATCAAAAACCGCGAAGGCACCATACCCGTGCGGCGGCAGAGGCCCATCACCACGGGAATGAAAACCAGCACCACGGTCGTGTTGTTGATGAAAAAATGCAGGCCGATGGTCACGCCCGCCAGTGCCAGCATCGCCTGCCATTCCTTGCGCCCGGCGATTTTCTCAAACCAGCGTCCGAAACTCTCCGCCAAGCCAGTCCTTTCCAGCGCCGTACCGACGATGAACATGAAGGCCACCGTGAGGACCGCATTGTTTCCGAAAATCCCCGCCATGATGCTGGCGCGCTGCACTTTGTCCACCGGCAGCAGGATGGCATGGCCGTTGAAAGGAACCACCAGCAGCAGGAAAAACGCGCACATCGAGACCACATCCGGGGAAACTTTTTCCCAGATGAACATCGCCACCGTGGCGAGAACGAGAATACAGACAAACAACTGATCGGCGGGCATGGGATGGCCAGCCTTAGCGGAGCCCTTCCTTTCTGTCCAGCCGGACGATTTTTTCGAAAATGGTCCGCACAGTCCCTGTGCGGCTCTTGCGTCGCATCCGGACGGTCCTGCAAATGAAGATTTCCGCATAGGAGACTGTGCGGTCCACTTTTTCGGCATTTTCCAGCGGCGGTCACAGATCGCCGCAACAGGGATGATTTCAATGGAATGACAGATGCAGGAGAAGGATGCGGTGGAGCTCTGCGATGGTTTCCGGCAGCTCGCAGGAACCGTGCGGGCCTGGGACGATGAGCTCGGATTGGGCACCGTCGAGGTGGGAGCTCCAGTATTCCACCACGCCGTCGGAGCTGTTCGGGGTATCGCCCCTGCCGCGGTCCCCGATGATGCTGTGATACGGGACGGTGATCGGGCGGGAATCCAGCACGTTGAGCGTGGGATTTTTCGGCGAAAGTCCGGTCACGCTGTTGGGCATGCGGTCGCTGCCAGTGACGAGGCTCAGCGAGTTTCCGATCGAGCCGACGACCGTGGTGGTAAGATCCAGCGGCAGGGAAATCATGCGCATTCCGAGTTCTCCGAGGCTGCCGATGGCCATCTTGCTGCCCCGGTGCGGCGTGCAGATGAAGATCACGCGGTCGATGTGGGGATTCGCATGGAAAATGGTGGCACGCTCGATAAGGCCGCCTTTGGGAACATTGGAGAAAAACTGCTTCGCCTTGTCCTTGCCGATGATGTCCCAGGCCGGGCGGTCCAGATTGGTGACCTGCATCCGCGAAACGATGCCGCCCATGCTGTGGCCGACAAGCACGTAGCCCCGGGACTTCGGGTAGAGTTGGTGAACCTTGTCGAGCTCCTCACGGAAACGCAGGGCGGAGTAGGCGGGGGGATTTCCCGTGGGATAGGCAAAGACCCAGCATTGGTAGCGGCCGCGCAATTTCGGGTCCATTTCCAGCTCGTTGATCACATTCCGCCACATCCGCCCGGTGGAAATGAGGCCGTGCACGAAAATGAGCGGGATACGGTCCGGATCATAGGGCTGAAGCATATAGAGCCCGGTGGTTTTCATGTACGATTCCACGTGGATCGCTCCCATCAGCCCTTCCCACGTTTCCGACTTATGAGGATAGTAAGCGAGTGGTGCGGAGAAATCCGCCGCCAGGGGATGCCCGGCGCCGTTGACGTCGGCCTTCGTTTTCTTTTCCGGGTCCAGCAGGGAGAGAGTGACATCGCCGCCCTTGAAATTGAGAACCGCTGTGACCGGTGCGGCGACGCCGACCAGTGGCGAGAAGGGCTGCTGCGGATCTTCCTTGTGCACGCCTACGAGCGCTCCGCCGAGGCCGTCCTGCACGTTGCGGTGTTTGATGATCTTCGACGTTACTTGATCAGAGGGAGTGAAGGAGGTGAAATATCCGGGATCCCAAACGCCGTCACGGCTGCCTTTGGCGTAGCGCAGGTGATAGGTTTTCGTGCCGGACGAAAGTGTCAGCGGGTGATTCCACAACGAGCCACCCGCCGCCGAGCGCAGGAGGACCGTGAGGTCGGCGGTGGCTTTGTTATAGACGGCGGCGTCCATCCCGGCCCGGGAGGCGGCATCCAGGTAGAGAGCGGCGCGCTGATCGGCAGGCAGGGTCTTTTTCCCGGCTTCCTTCAGATAGGCGGACTGCTGCGTTTGATCCGGGCTCGTGGTGGCACAACCGGCGAATGCCACCACGGCGCACAGCGAGAGGATGAATTGGCTGGTTCTCATGACGGGATCAGGTGGAGAAATGAGGACTGGCGCGCTGCTCCGGGTTTCACTCCGTTGGAGGGATCACTCGGCTAATTTCGGTGACGGCTGATGGAGGGCCCAGTCGATGGCATCCAACAGGGCTTGGGTGTCCACGGGCTTGCGGAAAAACGCGGCGGCACCGGCATCCCGGGCGGCGGCTCGCATTTCCGCCGTGTCGTGAGCTGTCAGATAGATGACAGGGATGGGGTGATGGGTCGCGTTGAGGTGGTTCTTCAGATCGAGCCCGCTCATGCCGAGCAGAGTCATGTCCGCCACGATGCAGCCGGATTTTTCAAGATCTGCGGTGGTGAGGAATTGCTCGGCGGTTTCATAGGATTCCGAGGTCAGGCCCGCGGATGACATCACACGTCCCAAGGCGCGACGGATGCTCGCGTCGTCGTCGATCACGAAGATGGTGGGACGATCAGAATGCATTGAGGATGATTCAATGTGACAGGATGGGGAATTCCGCGCTATTGGACTTTGGTCTCATGGGGAATGTTAGTGTTTCCTGCCTCTTCAGGAAGCGTCCATAAGGGGAGAAAAAGACATTTTGACCGCGGATTTCGCGGATGATCACGGATGAAGATTTGGCGGATTTGAGGATTTTCAGAATTACAATGTGCCGGATGCTCAAAGCACATCACTCCAAAACCTCCGCAGTTAAAGATCTGATATTCTCCCTGATGGGAAGACTCCAGCCTCCTCCCGAGTCATTACGCCACCGCAGGCTCGAAACCAGCGGTATCACAAAGCCGCACGAGCTCGGCGACAGAGACGGCGCGCATCTTTTCCATGACGCGCGCGCGATGGACTTTCACCGTTTTTTCGGCGATTTTCAAATAAGCGGCGATTTGTTTGTTCAGTGCGCCTGTGATCACCCATGCCATCACTTCCTGCTCCCGCCCGGTGAGGTGTTCGATGCGTCCACGGATCGCATGGAGCTGCTCTCCAGCGGCTAACAGTTGGCGATGTTTTTCAAGCGCCTCACGAATCGCCTGGAGGAGATCTTTCTGATCGAAGGGTTTTGATAAAAAGGTCACCGCGCCTTGTTTCATCGCCTGGACGGTGGAAGGGATGTTTCCGTTTCCGCTGATGAAAATAACCGGGCAGGACATCGGGCTGTCGGAAAGTTTGCGTTGGAGCTCCAGCCCGCCGAGTCCCGGCATCCCCAGATCCAGCACGAGGCAGGCCGGGTGCTGCGGAGGAGCGGTCTGGGAATCAAGAAACTCCTCTGCGGAGGAAAACGTGGATGGCTCATAGTCCGCCTGACGTGCCAGCCTCGAGAGGCTCCGCAGCACGGAGGCATCATCATCAACGATGAAGACAGTTGGAAATTCCTGGCTCATGAGCAGCAATAGCAATTAGAGCCAGTATTCCTCCGCACGGCAAGAATCAATTTATCAGGAATCCCAATGCCATTGGTTAATGCCGCGTTACGGCGGCTTTTCCGGGTTTCCGAAATATCAGGCATTGAATGGTTTCACGCATCCGCCGCTGGCAGCACCATGCGGAAAACCGCACCTCCATCCCTGTGATTCTCGGCTAACAAGCTCCCGCCGAGATGCTCGACGATATTCCGGCTGATCGATAGCCCGAGGCCCAGTCCGCCGGATTTTGTGGAGAAAAACGAATCAAACAGGCGTGTCATGATTTCAGGCGGAATGCCGGGGCCAGAGTCATGCACCGTCACGGTGACCGTCCCATCCTGCCGGGAGGTGGCGATCCACAGCGGCCCTTGCCGGGGATCCTCTCTCATGGCATCCAATCCGTTCATCACCAGATTGATAAGGACCTGCTGGAGCTGCACGCGGCCCGCCCTGACTTGCGGCAAGCCTGCGGCGGGGAGCGCCGTCACTTGCACCTGCCGGCCGACGATCTCGCCGTGAAGGAGTCCGATGACCTGCGTGACCGCCTCGTTCATGTCCACCAGAGGCGCCGCCGCGGGAGGGTCCTTTTTAAACATCGCCCGCATGCCATGGATGATGCCGCCCGCACGTTTCGCATCGGCGGAGATGTCGTCGAAAATGGCTCCCATTTCGGCCAGATCCGGCGAGGTGCCCAGGCTACGGCTTCCGACCTGCGAGTTGCTGAGGATGGCGGCGAGCGGCTGGTTCAGCTCGTGGGCGAGTGCGCCGGCGAGTTCCCCCAGCACGCTGATCCGCGAAAGATGGGCGAGCTCCCGGAATTGACGGGCCGCTTCCTGCTCCGCCTGTTTCCGCCCGCTGATGTCGATGATCGAGGCTAGCACACACTCGCCATCCGAAGACTGGATGGGGCTGAGACCGATCTCCACCGCCACCTCGCTCCCATCCTTTCGTTTTCCGAACAGTTCCCTTCCAGCGCCCATCGCCCGCGCCGTGGGATGGGCATGGTAGCCCTGCCGCAGGCCAGGGTGGTGGCGATTGAAACGCTCCGGGATGAGAATTTCGATCGGTTTGCCCAGCAATTCGTCCCGGGTATAACCGAAAACCGCCTCTGTTTGGGCATTGATCAGGATGATCCGCCCGGCCGGGTCTGCCATGACCATGGCGGTCGGAGCGGCCTCGATCACCCACCGCATGCGCTCCTCGGATTCCTTGCGCTCGGTGATGTCCAGTGAGACGCCACGCAAAAGACACGGACGTCCCTCCGGATCCCGCTCCACCCTTCCTCGGGCAGCCATCCAGCGGATAGATCCATCCGGCAGGTTCACCCGATAGTCAGCGGCATACGGCTCGGGCCCGGCGAGCGCAGCTTGCACCGCCAGCTTCATGCCTGCCTGGTCTGGTGCATGAATGGTGGAAACAAATCTCGCGAAGTTGATTTCATCACGCGGATTCACGCCATAGAGCATGCGACCCGCTCCATTCACCCAGATCCGGTTCGCCACGATGTCCCATTCCCACAGCGACATGTTTCCGGCCGCCGCCGCCAGACTGAGCTGCTGTTCGGATCGTTTCATCTGCTGGAGCAGGCTGCCGGCGCGGAGCACATCCCGGCTCAGTTCGTAGCCCATCGCCAGCACCATTCCGAGGAAGGGGAAACTCGCAATCAGCGGGATCTTCAGCACCCCCGTCATCACCAATACCGGCAGAGATGCCGCAAGCACAATGAACAACACGAGGCCCATTCCTAATACGATGGTCCGCCTTCTGCCATCCGGCGTGCCGATTCGCCACAAGCGCCATGAGGCGTCCATCACATACCCCAGCAGAAAGATTGACGAAAGCTGTCCGAGACGCACCCACGGATTATCCTGCCATTTCCCGGGCAGCGAGATTTCCTCTCCCAGAAATATCAACTTCCTCAGACTGTCGATCGCGATGAAATGCAGACTGGAGCCCGTCGTGAAATTCGCCACCACCGCCGCCATCCGCATCGCGAGCGCCACGACGAAAACCCAGCGCCTGCCCGTGCCGAAGTAATTGTGCACGAATCCAAGAATCCCCAGAGTGATGAACAGGTAGATCGCATGCACCCACCGCACGCATTGCTCGAAAATGGCAGGCGACTCCGTGTGCATCGCGATCATCTCACAAACCATCATCGCGGCCACGCCGGACGCCGTGATGGAAAACCAAAAATTCGCCCACGATCGCCGGTTCCTGCACCAGACGATCAAATGGATTTTCGCCAACATCAGGCAAGCACCCGCGATGGTCGACCAAATGACGGTTACCCAATCCATACTCCATCATTTCCGGAAACGCTCCTCGCGTCAAACATCGTCTGCCTGCCGGGGTGCAGCGGACATGCACGAACGGATTGAACCGGGTAATTCGTCAAATCGATTTCGGGCTGGGTCATGATGATTGGTTTGATGAGACGGATGAAGCGAGCTCCCTGCGTCGTGCGATTTTTGCGTAAATCCCCATGACCAGCGGCGCGCAGAGCGCATAACAGGCGATGGCGGGCAGGGCATTCCTGTTCTGGAGGTATTGGCCGGAGAGTAGCAGCGCGAGGCCGACGTGGCGGTTAACGTTGCTGATGACCAGGGTCTGCACGCCTGGCGTCCGGTTACTGAGCAGGACCCGGCTGACCAGCAGGCAGCCGACGGCTAACATCAATGCGCCGACGAAAATCCAAGCGCTCGTCTCTTTCAGGTCCGGTCCAATTTTCCATAACAGCGCGACCAGGGAGACTGTCAGGATAACATTACCAATGATGTTCAACTCCCGCTGCACCTTTGTTGAAAAAGCCGGGGCGTAACGCATCAGGGCCATGCCTGCGATGAAGGGGAGGAACTGTTGTTGTGCGATTACCGCCAGCAGGGTGTGCGGTGGGATCCAGACATCGCGCTGGTAGAGTTTTCCTGCCAGCACCACGAGCAGGGGAATCATGATGGGAATCATCAAGGCACCCCAAACCTGATAGCTCGCTGCCATCTGCATGTCGAAGCCCCTCTTCGCGACGCCCCGCGTCATCAGCGGTGCGCCCGGGGCGATGGCCACGAGAAAAAGCCCCGCCGTGGCGGAAAGCGGGAGCGGCAGGAGTTGTCCGAGACCCAGCGCGATGAGCGGAGGCAGGATAAAAGTCGCGAGCAGCAATTGGGCCCAATTCGCCAGGGTCAACCGCCGCCAATTTGCCACAAGCTCGTGGAATTTGAGGCTCATCCCCACGGAGAGCATCAGCATCAGGACGGCGGTGGGGAGGAGAAATTTCATCGGCAGCTTGTGAAACCAAAAGTTGCGGGCCGCGCCTTGCGACGCGGCCCGCGTGTTTCACCGCGTTGGTTTTTTGGGTTTGTGCGATTTCCTCCGGAGAGGGCGGTTCAACGATTTTTATCCGATGGCGTGCCAGCCATCAGCGGATAGATGACTCCCGCAAGGACCGCGCCGATGATCGGGGCGATCCAGAAAAGCCAGAGTTGGGCGATGGCCCAGCCGCCGACGAAGAGGGCAGGGCCGGTGCTGCGGGCGGGATTGACAGATAGGTTCGTGACAGGAATGCCGATCAGGTTGATGAGCGTCAGTCCGAGGCCGATCGCAATGGGCGCGAATCCTTGCGGGGCACGCTTGTCCGTGGCTCCGAGGATGATGAGTAGGAAAAACATCGTGAGCACGGCTTCCGTGACAAAACCGGCCATCATCGAGTAATGCCCGGGTGAATGTTCAGCAAAACCATTGGACGCAAATCCATCGGCCATGCTGAAGCCTGGCCGGCCGCTGGCGATCACGGCGAGCACTCCGGCACCCGCGATGGCCCCAACGACTTGGGCGACGATGTAAGGGAGCACCTCACTTTTACTGAAACGCCCGCCGACGCACAGCCCGATGGAAACGGCCGGATTGAGGTGGCAGCCGGAAATGTGGCCGATCGCATAGGCCATGGTCATCACCGTGAGACCGAAGGCGAGTGAAACGCCGACGAATCCGATACCGAGGTTGAAGACCGTGCCGCCGTCCTCCGCGCCGAATTTGGCTGCCAGCACGGCGCTGCCGCAACCGCCCAGAACGAGCCAAAAGGTGCCGAAAAATTCCGCGATCAGTTTGTTTTTCAAGTTCATGATCTGATGGTGTTCGTGTGTTGTGTGGTTTTCAGGGGGATTCGCGGACCAGCCTGTGATGGGACAAATCGTGCGATTTGACACTCCCACTAGCGGGTTTTTCCAGAAAACACAAGAACGCTTTGGGCTATCGAAAAGCCAGGCTTCCTCCATTCGGGCTAGGAAATCAGATTTTTGAACCGCGGCGTCCAGAGCCTCTGATCGCCCTGTTGCCTCTGCGTTCGGGCCGGACTACATGCCCGATTTTCGCATCCTTCCGGATTTTGCCCTAGCGAAGTGCAGGCGGGTGTTGGCTTGCGCTTGTCAGATTGCGACAATGAATCAGACTCCGCCCATGAAAGTCCTCATCACCGCCGGCCCGACCCGCGAGCCGATCGACCCGGTGCGATTCCTGACGAACCGCTCGTCCGGGAA
The DNA here is from genome assembly GCA_039925065.1 of Luteolibacter sp. Lineage (GTDB taxonomy): Bacteria > Verrucomicrobiota > Verrucomicrobiia > Verrucomicrobiales > Akkermansiaceae > Luteolibacter. Next base: position 43,331 of record JBDSZP010000058.1, on the reverse strand, counting down.
GATGGGCTATGAGCTGGCTGCAGCGTTCGCGCACGAGGGACACTCGGTTTTCCTCGTCTCCGGTCCGACGAATTTGGACGTGCCGGACGGCGTGGATTACGTGCCGGTGGAAACCGCGGCCGAGATGCATGATGTGGTGAAGCGCTACATCGGGAAAATGGACGTTGCTGTTTTCGCCGCCGCCGTGGCCGATTATACCCCGGTCCATGTGGAGTCTCAAAAACTGAAAAAAGGCAGCGAAACCCTCACGCTCGAACTCGTCCGCACCGCCGATATTCTCGGCTCCGCTCGGCAGCCGTTCGGATTCACCGGCACACTCGTCGGCTTCGCGGCGGAAACGGAAAATCTCGAAGCCAACGCCCGCGACAAGCTGGCCCGGAAACAATGCGACCTCGTCATCGCCAACGACGTTTCCAAACCCGGCATCGGCTTCGATTCGGATCACAACGAAGTGCTCCTCGTCTTTCCGCAGCACAGCCAGGCACTCCCGCCCGCCTCAAAGCACGATTTGGCGCACCAACTCGTGAACGCCATTATGGAGTTGAGAGTGGATGGTTGAGAGTTGGAAGTTGAGTGTTGAGAGCGAAGAAATCACAAATCGCCCGCCGCTCATTTTCCCCTCCCTATACTCTTTCTCCAAATTCTTACTCTCAACTTTCAACCACCCACTCTCAACTTCTTCCAAATGACCGACCTCGAACTCGCCACCAGCGCCGCTCTCGCAGCGGGCAAACTCCTCCGCGCAAACTTCGGCAGCGATGCCATCGTCGACGAAGCCACCCACCACGACATCAAGCTCGCGCTCGACAAGGAATCCCAAGATCTCATCACCGGCATCCTATTGGGAGCGCGTCCTGATGATGCGCTTTATGGCGAGGAAGGCATCGCCGGAAATCAGGATTCCGACCGCCAGTGGATCGTCGATCCCATCGACGGCACGGTGAATTTCTTCTACGGTATCCCGCATTTCTGCGTCTCCATCGCCCTCCGCGTGGCCGGCGAGATCGTCGTCGGCGTGATTCACGATCCGATGGTCGGCGAAACCTGGACCGTCGAAAAAGGCGGACCCGCCATGCTCGATGGCAAGCCGATCAAAACGAGCAAGCGCTCGAATTTCGCCGAATCCGTGCTCTTCGTCGGCTGCGGAAAAGACGAGGCCGCGCTGCAAACCGGCATCGAACGCTTCCGCCGCGCCTCGCTTAAGGCCCGCAAGATGCGCATGATGGGCTCCGCCGCGCTCGGCATGGCCTACATCGCCTGCGGCCGCCTCGACGGCTACATCGAGTCCCGCATTTCCCTGTGGGACATCGCTGCCGGCCAACTCCTGGTGGAAACCGCTGGCGGAAAAGTCGAACTCACCGAGGTCCAAGGTCACGGCGACGCTTGGTCCATCGTCGCCAGCAACGGCGTGATCGCAATTGAGGAGATTCTCTAAAAGTTGAGAGTTGAGAGCGGTTGGTTGAGAGTTAGAAAAGGACTCGGTAGCCATCTTCATTCCGACACTCAACACTCAACCCCAAACTCTCAACTTCTTCCATGACCGGCATCGGCTACGACGTTCACCAATTCGCGGAAAACCGTCCCCTCGTCCTCGGCGGGGTGACGATTCCCCATACCCATGGCCTGGCAGGTCATTCCGATGCGGATGTCCTCTGCCACGCCATCGCGGATGCGGTGTTAGGAGCGATGGGCCAGCCGGATATCGGTTATTTTTTTCCGCCGGGAGATCCCACATGCAAGGACATCTGCTCGCTGCGGATTCTGGAAAAATGCCGTGATCTCGCGGCGGAAGCGGGCATGACCATCATCAACGTTGATTCCACGCTCATCGCGGAAGCACCGAAGGTTTTGCCCCATCGCGATGCCATGCGGAAGAACATCGGCGAGGCACTCGGCATCGCTCCCGAGCGCGTCGGCATCAAGGCGACGACCAATGAAACGATGGGTTTCATCGGTCGGAAAGAAGGCATCGCCGCGTTGGCCGTGGCGCAGGTGGAGGGTGGTGATTTCAAGCCGCACTCAGAGGCTATCTGAAAAAGCGGAAAAGGGGCGCGTTCATTCTGAGCGCTATGTGGGATCAGTGCGGCGGACTCGTTCCGCCAAAGCAGGCGGTTCTTGCACCATTTCGTTAGCCATATAATCGGAATCGCGTTTTCCGAGCGCGTTCAGTTCTGAGGCTGATTAGGGCGTCGACCGCAGCTGTCGGCAATCGAACGGTTCAAGCGCGACAGGGGAATGGACGATACGTCCGTTCCCTACGATGTCACGCATTCCGAAGTCTTATATTTGATAGGGTAACCGTACAAATTAGATGCAAGGCAACTCTGCCATTACAAGGCCAATGGGAGAACTTGGGACTTTCAATGGATGACTCGCAGCTTGCGGATCACGGCCGCACAGCCGTGCTCGAGGTGCCGTATCTGATCTCCTGCTTGGGCTTTTTCGTTACGCGCTGAGCTGAAGAGAGCTCGAGTGGATACGAAATGAAAAAATAAAAATACGCCAAGGTGATAGGCGGTGCGGTTTTCGGTTGATTAGGCTCGGGACTCAAAGCGAGTTATGTCTATTTCCACTCTATTTTCCGAATAAATGACTCCTTTTCCAAAGCTTACTCATAAAGCAACACAATGAAAAACAGATCCAAGTTCATGTTGGCCGCTTTGGCGCTAAATCTAATCACTGTCGCTCAATCCTCATTGCCGGTTGATGGTTCGGGCGGGATCAACATGTTCAAGACTGGCAAAATTTCCAACCTTCCCTCCATACTATCTGCGAACTCGGTTACAACTACCGGTTACTCCTGGGAATTTACCGCCCCGCTTCAAGGATTCGTGGTCCCGGCATCCCAGCTGACAGGTCTCAACCCAAGCGGCACCTATGTAAAATACGAAGACCTTCTTCCCCTCAAAGCCACCAAGCTATCAATTATGGCTGGTGAGGCCGGCGCGGCACCAACAGGCAGGGCCACCATCATTGATGGCAATGGCATCGAAACCAATGGCCTGCGGCTGCTTGATACCGGTACCAACACGTCGGTATCCGTGGCGATCGTCAACGGTGTTTTAAACCTCAATAGCACCCCGGTCGCGACCAAGGTTTCAGACATTGAAGCTCTCTTGTCCGATGCCTTTTCAACTTCGTTCTGCGACGGTGATGCCATAGGCTACCACTCTCTGGCATCGGACTTCTCATTGGCCCGCGGCATGGGTTCCACGGCGCTTGGAGAAGCAACGGCGGTCGGTGACTTTTCCACAGCCATTGGCAGTTGTAATACCGCGGCTGGGGAATCTTCCATTGCAATTGGAGGATTGGGAGGGTCGGGACGGGTAGGAAATATCGCCCAGGCGGTCGGATCCGTCGCATTGGGTGGTCGCGGTAATTTGGCAACTGGAGACTACTCTTACGCACTGGGAAGCCGTGTCCACTCCACGAGTGCCTACAGTTTCGTGGCGGGTTCACAGAATCTTTCCGCTTCGGCTTCACTCTCTCCGGTTGGTGCAACCGGCTGGGATGAAGAATCTTCCCTATTCGAGGTCGGGAATGGAAATCCTGAGTTTGTCAGCGCCTCCGGTGCTGACTACTCCAACGCCATCACGACCCTCAAGAATGGCCTAACGACGCTCACCAACAAAGAATGGAAAGCGCATCCTGAGGCTCCTCTGGCGAATCCCGCCTCAAACACTGACGGTGGCGGTGAAGCCCTCGTCGTTGAGGGACACGCTCGTTTGAAAGGCAAAGTCGTGATTGAGCAGCCCCAAGGCGACATCTCCATGGGCATCTACGGCAACTGATCGCCTGTAGCGGCGGTCTGTGACCGTCGCATTCCTACCGCCTGATGCGCCCGAGCACCCCAAAATTTTCGTCTCTCGTCCGAGTTATGCCCAAACGTCACTTCTTCCGCCTGCTTGCACTCGTCGCCTTGCTGATGCCCGCTTCGGCCAACCCGCCTCTCTGGTGGGCCGATGGCCATCCACCCATTATCACCGGCACGACCGAAAATAACAAAGGCCCCGCCAATATCGGCCAAGCCAAGTGGATGGTTTCGGAGGCGCTCCGGGCATTGGATGCCACCGCGCCCCAAATCGCTGCCGACATCCGGTTGGACCTCACCGGAACGTCCCCCTCAAATCAGATCGTCGATTTGACCGTGCCTGAGTCAAAGACCCCCGATTGGTTGGAAAAACAAAAGGCTCCGCTCCTCATCGGACAGCTCAAAGCCATCGCCGCTCCATTTTACACCCGGTTGAACATCGCCGCCCACGATTGGCTGGATCATGAGAGTTCGGTGGAACCGGAAAAAGGCCAACTCCAGATCAACGGAACCAAGGATTACGGTCCCGGTGGATCCACGAATATCTACCCATGGACCGCCGTCATCAGCGACGACGCCAACAAGGCTCCCGCCACCATCGGCCAGCTCAAGGCGGTGTTTTCACTTAGGTTTGAAGGCCTGCCACCCGACTTTGTCGATCTCGACTACGACGGTATGGACGACAATTGGGAAATCGCCAACGGACTCGATCCATCGGACTATTACGATGCCTATGATGATCCCGATGGCGACGGCATCCAGAACCAATACGAGTATGTCCTCGGTTTTGATCCCCAAAACGCCAATACCAACGGCACTCCAGACACCGCCGAAGACCGCGATGCCGACGGTATGAAAGACTGGCAAGAAGCAGCAACGGGAAGATTCGAGTGGAACGACGAACAACAAAAATACCTCCTTGTCAAAGTCCTCGATTGGGAAGCGGCGGATGGCAATGGAGATTACGACCAGGACGGCCTCACCAACGCACAGGAATTCCTCCACGGCACCAACGCCAATGACTACGACTCGGATAACGACTACCTTCCCGACGGCTGGGAAATCCAACACAATCTGGTTGCTGCGTACCACGTCCAAATCAACGGCACATGGGTTTACGGAGCCGATGGCGCGAACGGACGCACAGGCGACCCTGATGGCGACGGCATCCAGAACCAATACGAGTATGTCCTCGGTTTTGATCCCCAAAACGCCAACACTGGCGGCATCGCTGACTCATCCAAAGACCGCGATGCCGACGGCATGAAAGACTGGCAAGAAGCTGGCACAGGAAAATTCAAGCGGATCGACGGACAGGACAAATACGTTTTTATCAAAGTCCTCGATTGGGAAGTGGCGGATGGCAATGGGGATTACGACCAAGACGGCCTCGCCAATGCACAGGAATTCCTCCACGGCACCAGTTTCAACGACTACGACTCAGATAACGACTACCTCCCCGATGGCTGGGAAATCCAACACAATCTGGTTGCGGCAGAGAGTATCCAAATCAACGGCGCAGGGGTTTACGGATCCGATGGCGTGAACGGACGCACAGGCGACCCTGATGGCGACGGCATCCAGAACCAATACGAGTATGTCCTCGGTTTTGATCCCCAAAACGCCAACACCATCGGGACGCCAGACAGCGCCAAAGACCGCGATGGCGACGGCATGAAAGACTGGCAGGAAGCCGCAACGGGAAGATTCGAGTGGAACTTCGGACAACAAAAATACCTCTTTGTCAAAGTCCTCGATTGGGAGGTGGCGGACGGCAATGGCGATTACGATCAGGACGGCCTCACCAATATACAGGAATTCCTCCGCGGCACGAGTTTCAGTAACTATGACTCGGATTACGACCATGACAAAGGGACAGGCCTTTAGTCAGAGTCTCCTCTTGCCTCTCCGGTCCGGTTTGGTAGCCTCGCCCGCATGAGAAAGGCGCGATGGCTGGCGGAGTGGCGGAAATCCGCTGGAAAACCGGTGTTTTACCATGTGATCAGCAGGGTCGTGGACCGTCGCTTTGCCTTTGGGGCGGAGGAGAAGGAGAAATTCCGGGCGTTGATGCGCTTGCAGGAGAAGTTCGCCGGCTGCCGGGTGGTTTCCTACTGTCTGATGTGCAACCACTTCCATCTCCTGCTGGAGGTGCCGCCGATGGGGGAGGACGGGATTTCGGAGGTGGAGCTGCTGAAGCGGCTTTCGGCGATTTATTCAGAAGCGTTCGTCGCCGGGGTGGCGAAGGAATTGGCGGATGCCAGGGCGGAGGTTTATGTGAGCGAAACCGGGCTGGAGGAAGCGTTGGCGGCCATTCACAAGCGTTTCACCTACCGGATGCAGGATCTCGGCGAGTTCATGAAAGGGCTGCTGCAACGTTTCACCCAATGGTTCAACCGGACGCATTCCCGGACCGGGCGGCTGTGGGAGGATCGATTCAAGAGCTTGATCGTGGAGGACGGCGTGGCGGCGAAGACGATTTCCGCCTACATCGACCTGAATCCGGTGCGCGCCGGGATGGTGAACGACCCGGCGGATTACCGCTGGAGCAGTTACGGCGAGGCGATCGGTGGAGGAGCGAAAGGCAACGGGAAAACCGCGCGGGCTGGCTTGGTTCGCGCATTGCGGGCGCATCAAGGCCTCGGGGCGGATTCGGATTTGTGGACGAGCGGAGTTTCGCGGGAGTATCGAAAGCTGCTGATGGCGGGAGCCGTTGGAAAATCGGCGGAAAATGTTGGCCGCGATGGGAAGATGGTCACGAAGACCTTGCGCAAAGGAATTTCAAAGGAGGATGCCGAGGATCAAGGCGGATTGGATGGAGAACTCTCTTTCAGCAGGTTGCTGCGCTGCCGGGTTCGTTATTTCACGGACGGGGCGGTGATCGGGAGCAAGGAATTCGTGAACCAAGCGTTCGCCAGCGCGCGTGAACGATTCGGGCCGAAGCGGAAGGATGGAGCCCGAGCGATGAGAGGTAGCGGCAGTGGCGCGAAGGGCGTGTTGTGGAGTATGAGGGATCTGCGGACCGGGATTTGAAGCGACGAACTCTTCCGGCTGATCCCCGTAAGCGTCGTAAATTCGATCTCCTATCCAGCCGTGATTAACCGTCTATTGTCGCGGACACGTCAAAATCCCGGCTACCCGCCGACGCCGCTCGACCTCCACCGACGTTCGCTTCGTCCAGGCCGAATTCCCACGCCAGCTTCAGCCCGCCTCGTCATCGAATTTAGTCAACGCCTCTCGCTCCCTGTTGGAAGATCGGAGCGCCATCCCGCTAGCAAAACAACCCGTCGTGGAAAACTGAAGTTTTGACTCCGGGCGATTGGCAGCGGCATCGAATGAAGATAGACTGCGTGTCCATTCCGTCATCAAACCGCAGTCGCGCCGAGGATGTCACGGACGCGGCCGGCGATGACTTCGGCGAGGTTCGCTTCGCCCTCTTCGCGGAGGAAGGCGCAGTAGTTGGATGCGACGGCTTCGAGGTCCGGGGCGTATTCAGGGCCGAGGGCTTCGTAGCCTGTGAGTGCTTTTTCGAAATGACGGCGTGCCCAGGAACGGTCGCCGGTGTTGAGCAGGGCGAGCGCGAGATTGTTGTGGGATTGGGCGGTGTCGGGGTGTTCCTCGCCGAGCATCTTGCGGCGGGTTTCCAAGGCGATCATGTGCATTTCACGGGCCTGTTCGTTGAAACCGGCGGCTTGATAGAGCGCCCCCAGATTGCTGGAAACCGTGGCGGTTTGTTCGTGATCCTGGCCGAGCTGGGAGTGGAGGATCTCCAATGCGCGGAGGAAATTCGATTCCGCAGCAACGAGGTCACCGGCGGCCTTGGCGATGAACCCGAGGTTGTTTGCCATGGCGGCGATGTCGAGGAGGAGTGGGGGATCGTGGCGCTCGAAGTATTCCATCGCCACTTTCCAATTGTTCACGGCATGCTCTTCGCGTCCGAGGCCATCATAGGCGGCACCGAGTCCGGCGTGGAGGCGCCCGACTTGGTCGAAGCGATCGGGACGGTCCTGAAGCTGGTCGATCGCCTGGCGGTAGTCATCCCGGGCTTCGCCGAAGTTTCCGAGTTCGCGATGAATGTCACCCCGGATTTCGAGGGCTGAGGCGAACGCGTCGATACTGTCGAGGTTGGGTCCGAGGGATTGTTGGGATTTTTCAACGGCGGCACTCGCTGCGTGCAGAGCCTCGTTCAGGTTTCCAGCAGCGCGCAGGGTTTCCACGCGGTCTTGAAGAATGCCAATGAGGGTAGCGGTCGGAGAGTCCATAAATTTGCAGTATTGAGACTACTATTGGCGATTTTCTGAGTCTTGCGAGCGGAAATCACACGATGGGGAAAGTCTTTCGATCAGTTCGTTCCTCGAAGCGGGCAGTGTGCCAAGTGCGTCCCGGAGAGACACCGAGGCATCGCCGTGGGATTGTGAAACCCCCAGAAGGCGTGCAAGTTCCGTTTCAAAATGTCGCAATGCGCGAAGGCTGGGGGGGGAGGCGTCGATGTGATCCAGCGCGCGGCGCAGAAGGTCATGCAATTCCGGATCAGGATGCTCCGGCTCCACAGTGGTTTCCAAGAGCTGACAGCAGTAGCCGGCGAGCAGGGTGGAGGTGTAGCTCCGGCGCAGACCTTCGCGCCAATGACTGATAGAGACCTCACGCAGGGAGTGGAGATCACCTCGTTTTGCCCGGATGTAGGCGATCTCGCCACCGAAAAAAAGATCCAGCTTGCCGGAGAACGGGTTTTTCGGCCTCCGCGCACCTTTTGCGACGGTCTTTATCAGCCCCTCGTGCTCGGTAAACCAATGCACGATCAAGCTGGTATCCGTCAGGCGGGTGAGCCGGATAATAATGGCCTGGGTGGATTGCACGGGTGGATTGTCCCGAAATCGTCAGCGATGGCGATGGAAATCCGGAGCAGGCCAAGAGCCTGAGAGTCAGAAATATGCGGAAAACGTCGGATAGTGCCGAAAAGGTTCATTGACCAGAATGTAATTAGATCATGAAATTACATGTCGTTCACCCCCTCGTTAATTTTTGAGAATCATCCGCACAAATCACATCTGGCGTGTCGTCGAGTCTGACTCGGGCGTTAACTATTGTCTGGAGCGGTTGGCGATGTGCAAATCCTATCGTGTGGCGGAATTGTGCCACGAATTGGGATGCAGCCAGCGGTATCTGCATACCATGTTCATGCGTGACATCGGCCTGCCGCCGAAGCATTGGATGCTTCTGGAGCGGATGGTGGTCGCCCGGCGGAAGCTTGAAGGCGGCCTCTCGGCCGAAGAAGTGGCCCTGGATCTGGGCTACCTATCAATCCTGACCTTCCGCAGGCAGTTCTCCAAGTGCTACCAGATGGGGCCGGAGAAATTCATGAAAGCCCGCAAGGTTTTCGATCCACATAAAAAACCCGTGCCGGAGAAGAAATCCCGTAAAGGAGGCTGATGGCAGGGGCGTCCCAGGAATCGTTGTGGGATAAAGGAAGAATTTGAACCGCCAAGCCGCCAATTTCGCAAAGAAGAAGGGGTTTTTGGATGAAGCGAAACGCGGAGGCGGGGAGGTCGCGGAGAGATACGCGGAGGAAGAGCGACTGATGGTCTCAGAGATCGCAAAGTGAGGCAAAGTCAGAGGCTGGATTTTTGAGAGCCAAACTCTTTCTCTTTACTTCGATGTCCGATGTCCGTCGCCGCCCTGCGACAGGATTTATTTTTTCGGAATCGTCAACGTTTCGCCAGGACGGATTGTGGCGCCGGAAATACCGTTCTCACGTTTGAGCGCGGAAACGGAAGTGCTATTCCGGCTTGCGATGGAGGAGAGAGAATCGCCTTTTTTCACGACATAGTGCGACGATTTTGTTTTCGCAACGGTGGCCTTCGATTTCGATTTGGTCACCTCAGGCTCGGACTTTGCTTTGGTCTTCGCTTTGACCACCTCAGGCTCGGACTTTGCCTTGGACTTCGATTTGGCCACTTCCGGTTCGGACTTTGCTTTCGATCTGGTTTTGGCAGCTTCGGTCTCAGCCTTGCTGAGTGGCCGGGTCTTCACCACGACGGCTTCCGAGCGGGTCGAGGAGACTTTGGATTCCGAGATGGTCGGTTTCGGTGTGGAGGTCTTCACGGATGCGCTGGCGAGCGGCACGGAATTCAGCGGAGGTTGTTCATTTTGAGCGATTTGCGGCACATCCTCGGTTTTCGTGATGCGGCTTGAAGCGTTGCCGGGTTTACGCCACTGCGAAGGATTGTCGGCCCATTCTTCATGGTAGGTTCCGTGGCTGTCGAACGGTCCGATGCCCGGTTGTTGGGTCATGCCATCGTTACCATTGCCGCCAACCGTATTCGTGCAACTGTTGAGAAAGAATGGGAGCGCACAGGCGGCGGAAATCCATAGAACCAATTTCATGCGCGTAATAATGAGGCATCCGGGGGCTTTGGCAAAACATTGTTAATCGGCTCGAATTTTTTTTTCGAGAAGGAGAGGCCAGGGTTTCCTTGAGCATCGGACGCCCAACGTCGAACTTTGAAATGAAGAGAAGTGAAGAGGAAGAGTCTCCCCTGAATCGGGCTCCAGATGCTCAAGATGGCAGGGCTGGAACTTCGACCTTGCGGTGCGGGGCTGAAGCTGGCAGGAAATCTGGTGCAAGGTCGTGAGGGGCATTAGCTCAGTTGGTAGAGCGCTTCGTTCGCAATGAAGAGGTCAGGAGTTCGAATCTCCTATGCTCCACGCCTTGGGGAATCGCTTGGATTTCTACAGCGAATGCTTCGTTTGGGCACGGACTGCGATCCGAAAGGCGGCGGGCAGCGATTTTTGCCCGTTTTTAATCCACTGCAAAGAGGCTTCGGGTATGCGGTCACCATGGTAGACGGCCAATGCGTTGATCGCTGCTTCTCCTTCCTCCATTCAGTTTGGCGTTAGCGAACCCAACCCAAGGCGAAACCCAAGCTGCCGGGATGATACAAGTGATTTGCCGAAACCCATTTCGGCCCATCGCCACACCCACGCTTAGCTAACCCTCTCATGAAATCCAACGCTTTAGGTATCTTTTCGGCCATCCTCTCGACGGGATCGGCACCCTGTTCGCTGCCCTCGCGCCATCTTGGATCGCGGGTCTCTCGCCGTCCGGTACTTGGAAAACGCCGTCGCGCATACACGTTTCCCCAGCGCGGTCGTTCTGAAATGGGCGGCTGGTCCAGCGATACCCGCCCACGGTTAGACAACAATCACTAGAACAGGGGATAGCGGAAAATCGTTATGGCAGCCTATGATTGCTGTTCGCTGACGCAGCTTCCGGTGTGCAAATCACCCGTTTGGAGTAATTCTCATGTAAATTATTTGTAATTACTTTTGTGTCGGCTTGTCCGACAAACATTTCAAAACCCATGAAATCGAAACCCAAAAACCTCAAGCCCAAGGGCTTTGCTCTGATCGTTACTCTCAGCCTGATGATTCTGCTGACGGTGGTCGCAGTCGGGCTGCTCTCGCTCTCTTCCATTTCCCTCCGCTCCACGTCTCAGGGCGACGCCATGTCGCGAGCGCGTGCCAATGCGAAACTGGCCCTGATGCTGGCGATCGGGGATTTGCAGAAGGCCGCTGGTCCGGATAAGCGGATCACGGCTCCCGCCAATCTGGTCAACACCACCGCGCCGGCAGGGATTACCGGGGTGTGGAATTCCGCGAGGCCGTCATTTACCAACCCTGATTATACCTCGACGAAGACCGGGGACAATTTCCTGGGTTACCTGATGTCCAATCCAAGCCCGCAAAGCGCACCGGATCCACAGACCTTGCCTAATAGCACGGGCAAGCTCCGACCACTCGTCGGGCCGAAGAGTGTGGGAGCCAGCAATCCCAACGCTGAAATCAGCGCCCCCGAGTTATCGGTTACCGCGACCAAGGGAAATACCCCCGGCGGCGCGGTTTCGTGGGTCACCATGGATGAAGGGGTGAAGGGCAGGATCGACTTGTTGCCGTCGAATGATTCAACCTCGCAGGGCGAACTTATCACGCAGGTGGGCTCGCCTGCCCGCAATGGTTTCCAAACAGTCGAAAATATGGATTTCCTGAAAGAGGACAAATCCAAACTCCGGGAGAGCCTGCCAAAGCTCGTCAGTCTCAATCAGGCCAATCTGAAGGCTGATAGCAAGACTGCCACCGCCCAGTACTTCCACGATTTCACGGTTTCGTCCAATTCGCTCCAAGTGGATGTTGCGAACGGCGGCCTGAAAACCGACCTGAGTGTGGTCTTTGACGGAGCATACGGTGCCGGAGTGCCCTCTCCGTATTCGGGAAATTATCTCTACTCCGGCACTAACGCGCCCTTCCAAGGTGCCACCTCTGACGTGCAATGGAGCCTTTATGCCAATTATGCGAGGCTCTATCGAAATACGACCGCAGCTGGAATAAAAGCGGTCCTTCCTTCAGGTTATAAGTTGAAACAGATCAGTGACGCGACTTTGAAAAAGCCTCGTTATGAGCCTGACATGGCCACGGTCAAGCAGCCCGTGCTCATGCCCACCGTGGTCAGAGTCGATACCATTTTCAGCTTGGTGACACACGATAGCCACCACTATGTGGCCAAATACCCTTACATGTTGCATCTGATGTATCTGCCGGTCATCACGCTGCATAATCCTTACAATGTGCCACTGCGGGTCAGTAATCTTCAGGTGGGGTTTGCCGATATTCCTGTCGGCTTTGAGTTTCTGGTGAACGGTCTTCCAGTCACCACCGCCGGACTCACTTCGCTCAATCAGCTCTATTGGGATACTAACAAGGCGAGAGAAGCGAAGACCTTCAACATGCAGTTGTCCAACAGTCTTGGCGGCGCAAGCGATGTCGTAATGGGGGCTGGTGAAACGAGAATCTTCGGAACGCCGTTTTCTCCGGATACAACTTGGGCAGCCGAACTAGGAACCAACGGTTACGCCAAAGGAGTGATGTTTGATTGGCAGAGCAATCAGACTGGTGCCGCCTTCACGAAACCCGGTATGATTACCTCGTCGAATATCGGGATTGGTTTCGATGTGGACTGGCTCGCTCCGAATGGCATTCGTTCGCAATGGCTGACTGACCGAAAGCCCGACGGCGTCGTGGTGCTCAAGGCCGACGATACCATCAAGGTGCGCTACGGTCCGAAGGCACCTTCGACGGCGAGCAATTCGTTCGCGGTCACTGTGAGAATGGGCACGGGCAACACAGAGGCCGCGAGAACCCAGGTATTCTATCTGAGTGATGCGAGATTGAAGGCAATCATGGAAGAGGGCGTGTCCGAGCGCTTTCCCGACAAACGTAGTTTCCCCGAGACCTGCCCGCGAGCCTCGGAGTCTCCGATCACTACCATGAGCCTTTATGAGCCTAATGGAAACCCGATCAAAAAATATGAGAGGTCTCGACCATTCGCGGTTTTCAGTGTGAGTGCCAAAACCACCATGGAATCGTTCACCAAGAGCCGTCCTGTGACCGATACCGGCATCGCATTCCAAATGGCGACCTGTGATTTCACCAACGCGGCCAGCGAAGGGGCGAGTCCTTTGGAGTTTGCTTTGGTTCCTGTGAAAAACGGCGGGTCTGCCATCGAATCCGGTGGAATCACCGACTCCACGGGGAAGACCCCGCTACAGGCATTCTTTTTTGGAGGCCATGGTACACGAAGAGGAAGCAATAATGCGACTTTCTATGAAATCCCGATGGCGCCGCTCCAGTCGCTCGCCCAATTGCGGCATGCCAATGGTGGTAGTATTGGCAGCGCTCCCTACGTGACCTATACGGTCGGGGAATCCCGGGCTCATCCGGCGGTCCCTTCCGATGCAGCGTTTCTCAAAGTTGATACTTCGCGAGTCGCTCTGGATCGCTCGTGGCTGGCAAACGACCAATTGTGGGACCGCTATTGGTTTTCCACTTTGTCGACCCTGCAAGGGGCGGCATACTCCGGTAGCGCCGCGAGCAGCCAAGCGCAGTTGGCCCAGGATTTCTTCACCGGAGCAAAAAGACTGCCCAATCAACGGAATATCGCCTACCTGCCGAGCGGGAAAATGACTACCGATGCTGCAACTGCGGCAACGGCCGCCGGGGGCACTCAATCCGCAGCCTATATCATGACCCAAGGCGGATTCAATGTGAACAGCACCTCGGTTCCTGCGTGGGTTTCGGTACTTTCCAGCTTGGCTACCAGTGATGTTCCCTTGGCCTCGGGGGGCAACGAGAAGGATCCGACTGGCACACCATTTCTCCGGCTCCGGCAGCCGGTGAAGGGCCTCGGTGGCGCCATCGTTGCAAATGAGAAATCATGGAACACTTACCGGACTTTGGACAATACCGAAATCAATCAACTCGCGCAACAGATCGTCGCCGAAGTCAAAACCCGTGGTCCGTTTCTTTCGATGTCGGAGTTCGTCAACCGCCGCCTCGGCAGTCCCAGTGATCTGACCACCAAGGGCGCGATTCAAGCGGCATTGGACCGGACCTCCATCAATTCGATCATGGAGAAAAGTGGTGGTGCCCGGTCGGTGTCTCCTGCAGAAGTGGGAGGCTATGGCTGGAAAAACAACGATGCAGTGATCAATAACACAGGGGCTGGCGCGCCAGGTGAAATATCCCAAGGCGATGTCCTTTCGTCCATTGGTTCGTTCGTGTCAGTCCGCTCCGATACGTTCCGCATCCGTGCTTTCGGCGATGCCCGTAATGCCACTGGTGGGGTCATCGCCCGTGCGTGGTGCGAGGCGACCATCCAAAGGGTGCCTGAGTATGTTGATCCCGTCGATTCCCCCGATGTGGCCGCAAGCGCTACGGCCAATCTCAACTTTGGGCGGCAGTTCAAAATCGTCGCGTTTCGCTGGCTGCAACCAGATGAGATTTGACCCATCCGAGTCCCGACGCTCAAATCCATCAACTTCGTAAATAACCCATGATTCCACTGAAAGATCTAACTGTCGGTTGTGCCGTCATCGCTATTCTCACATCGGCCTGCTTCGCTGAGAACACCCGTAAAATCGCCTTCCGAACCTTGTGTCTTGACCGTGTAAACGGGATCGAAAGGGTCGTGATCCCCGGTTCCAGCGCTAGCGAAACCCAGAAAGTGGAGCTTTACACCGATGTTTCTCCGGTGATCGATGGGATTTTTAAGAACAACGAGGCAGCCTTTTACATTGAGAAACCGCCCGGACCGGACGGTAAACCGGTGTTAGAATTGGTGGGGCGAGCCCCAATCGGAAAATCCGAACACCAGCTTTTCCTCTTCTCACCCGGTGCGGGGGGGGAGGGAAAGCTTCCCTATGACGTAATGGCTTTTGATGACGATACGAAGACCTTTGCCATGGGCAGTGTCAGGGCGATCAACCTCGCACCCGTCCCGGTCCGCTTCATGTTGTCCGGAGAGTTGACGCCCCAAATCCCGCCGACGAAGTACGCTCTGTTTCCCCATTCGAAAAAGGTCAATGACTACAACTTGTACCCAGTCGTGATCGAGTTCCTCAGCGGCAACGGGGAATGGGTCAACGGCCAGTCGGTGAGTTGGAAAGCCACCGAGCGCCGCCGGGACATCGTCATCACGTCGGTGGATACCCAGTTCAAACAACCGACGGTGCGCATGTTTACCGATTTTCCGCCGTGGATGGAAGCGCCTGAAGCTCCCACTCCACGTTAGATTGTCGGCGGGGAAAAATTTCGTAAGTGTCGTGAGGGGCCCGACGTAAGTGTCGTGAGGGGCCCGACAATACCCCTTCATCCGCACCCATCGAAATTCGTGAGATCCAGAAACTTGATTCCCGTTCTGCTTGCCGCCGTTTGTTCTTTCGCTTCCTCATCCCGGGCTGAAAACATTCCCGATTTATTCCTTCATCAGGGCCAATCGCTGAGCGGCGATTGGCAAACCATCGTCGATCCCTACGAATCCGGATTCTACGATTACCGTTGGACCCAGCGCGACAAGTCCGACAATCCGAGCCGCGCGGAAGCCTTTTATCTGGATGCGCATCCTACCGATTCCTCGGAGCGCATCGAGTATGACTTCGATAAATCCCCCTCGCTCAAGGTGCCTGGCGATTGGAACACGCAAAAGCCCGAGCTGTTTTACTACGAAGGCAGCCTTTGGTATCGTCGGAAATTCGATTTCAACGGTATCGATGACGGCGGCCGCTGCTTTCTCCGCTTCGGCGCGGCAAACTACCGGGCGGACGTTTATCTGAATGGCAAAAAACTCGGCCAGCACACCGGGGGCTTCACTCCATTCACTTTCGATGCGACGAAGCTGCTCAAGAAGGGCGGAAACTCGCTGGTCGTGCGCGTCGATAACAAGCGCTTCAAGGACGCCGTGCCCACCCTCAACACGGATTGGTGGAATTACGGCGGCCTCACCCGCGATGTCACGCTCGTCCGCACGCCGGAAAAATACATCGCCGATCACCGGATCATCCTGGAATCCGAGGAAACCAAGATGATTTCCGGCTCGGTCGAAATCGCTGGTGCGGGCGAAGGAGAAGCCGTGGAAATCTCCATCGCCGGCCTTGGCAGCAAGCACGAGGTAAAAACCGACGCCAAGGGCAAGGCGACCTTCAGTTTCGCCGCTCCCGACGTGCAGCTTTGGAGCCCGGAAACGCCGAAACTCTACGATCTCACGGTCAGTTACGGTGTTGACAAAGTCAGCGAGCCTGTCGGCTTTCGGACCATCCGCACCCATGGCCGGGAACTCCTGCTGAATGGCAAACCCGTTTTCCTCCGCGGCATCTGTATTCACGAGGAATTCGCGCTCAACGGGGGGGGGCGCGTCAACACGCCGGAGAAGGCGGAACAATTGCTGAAATGGGCCAAGGAACTCAATTGCAACTTCGTCCGCCTCGCGCACTACCCGCACAACGAGACGATGACCCGCCTTGCCGACAAAATGGGCATCCTGGTTTGGTCGGAGGTGCCGGTTTACTGGACCATCGATTGGTCGAACCCGGAAACCTATCAAAATGCGGAGCGCCAGGTATCGGACATGATCCGCCGGGACGCCAACCGCGCCAGCATCATCATCTGGTCGCTCGCCAATGAAACTCCGGTCAGCGATGCCCGCACCACCTTCCTCTCGAACCTTGCCAAAAAAGCCCGCGAACTCGACGGAACCCGCCTGCTCAGTGCGGCGATGGAAGTGCGCAACAAGCCGGGCTCCCCGAATGTCAGCCTCGTTGAGGATCCTCTATCAAATGTCTTGGATATCGTCAGTTTCAATCAATACAACGGCTGGTATAGCGGCCTGCCCGAGAAGTGTGCCCGCGTCACTTGGGAAATTCCTTACGAAAAACCCGTCTTCATCAGCGAGTTTGGCGGCGATGCGCGTCAGGGCTTGCACGGCGGCAAGCTCGACCGCTGGACCGAGGAATATCAGGAGGATCTCTATCGCCAAACGTTCCCGATGTTGGAAAAAATCAACGGTCTTGCCGGGTTTTCACCATGGATTCTGATGGATTTCCGTTCCCCGAAACGTGCCCTTCCGGGGGTGCAGGACGGCTTCAACCGCAAGGGCCTGATCTCCAGCGAGGGCGTGAAGAAAAAAGCCTTTGTCGTGCTTCAGGACTACTACCGCCACAAGGCCGAACAGGCTGCCGGCTCCAAGTGAGACGGGAAACGGATTCCTCAGGCGTCCCGCATCAAAGGAAGGGGGCTCCGTTCCAATACAGTTAGGCCGTTTGCCAAATTGGATTAACGAAACCTGTTTCCGGTGATGGTTTTCCTTCCGCTGTCCGGAGTTCAAGCCTTCAGCTTGTCTTCGCGAAGAGCACGCTAAAGACGTGAACTCCGGACAGTCTTTCGGTGGCACATGCCTGAGGGAGTTTCGGCGATGACTTCTGGCAATCAGTCCAAGGTTTCCGCTTGCGGGGTCAGGTCCGTGGAATTTGAATCCTTAACGGCGTTGATTTTCGATCCCTCTATTGGCCGCGAATGGACGTGATCGTGCTCAAATCGAAGTGATGAAAGCCAGGGCCCGTTGACTCTTTCCGTCAGAGGATGTCTATCAGAGGTTGCTCTTATTTTACCGTAAACACCCGCTTGCCTGATACCGGCTGCTCAAGCACCAGCCAGGAACCTTGCCGGCTGGCGGTGACTTCCTTCCCATCCATAAACACGCGGCTCGATGTGCCTGAAGCCGGCAATTCCACTGCCGCTGTCATGCCGTCCGGAAGGTCGAGCTTGAGATTGAAAGAGCCTTTCCGGATCCAATGAATCGCAACGGGCCCAAGCGGAGTGGGAACCTTGCCCATGGCTTCGGTTAGATTGCCGGAGCAAGGCCGGATCCGGGCGCTTTTCCATCCGGCTGTCAGTGGCTCGGCACCGAGCACGAAGCGCGGCAGCAAGTTCGCCGGAGCCGCTCCCCAGGCATGGTTCCAGTCCTGATTCGGCTTGTATTTCTGGTCCCAGGCTTCCCACGTGATCGTCGTCCCGCTCTCCACCATGTGACGCCAACTGCGGTCGCCATTCGCCATGATCAGCCCCAGCGCGGCTTCGTCTGCTCCGTTGGTGAACAAGCCCTCGAGAAGATATTGTGCTCCATACACCGAGCATGTCATCCCCCGTTTTACCAGATAGGAGCTAACGGAGGGTGCGTTTTGTGTCGGCACCAAGCCAAACGCTAGAGGAAACAGACTGGCGTGGGAAGAGGCATGATCAGTGCCGATCCCGTCCCGATAAGCTCCTTTGGAACCCATGAACAGCTCCTGGTTGAAAAGGTCCCGGCCCTTCCGGAAACGGACTGCATAATCTTCGGCCTCGGCGTCCTTGCCCACGGCGCGGGCGAGATCGGCCATTTTCGTCAATGATGCCAGGTGGAAAGCGTTGACCACTGTGTTCACTTCGCGGAATTCGTAACCATCGCGCTCCGTCACCGGCCAATCGACGATATCAGTCCGATCCTGCTGTTTTTTGTCGCTCCGGACCCAGCCGTTGGCATCGACGCGCTCTGCCAGCAGTTTGGATTTCAGCGACTCATAGCGCGATGCCAGCCATTTGGCGTCACCCGTCCGCATCCAGTCCGCGTGGGCCACGAAAATCATGTGAGGAGCCCATTCGGAAGGCCACGTGGGATGCGCCATCAGACGGTCGAAAGTGTCGCGCGCCATTTGCAGGTCGTTGTCGCAGCAGTAGTGATCGATCTGATTGAAATAAGCATCCGCCTCGTAAGGGATGCGTTCGCGGTCGCCATCCACGTAAATTCCGGCGAAGGTCGTTGCCTTGATCGAATATTTGCACAGATCCCAAATCCGGTTCAGCACCTCATCAGACGATTGGAAATCCGCCGCACCGTCATCCCATGCGGTTAGGAAACCCGCCTGTCGGGCGACATTTCCCGTCTTGAGTTCACCGGGCCAGCCCTCGATCTCCACCCAGCGGAATGGCAGGACGACGCCCCATTCGGAAGGCGTGAGGATCGCCGCTGGTTGCTTGGTGTTCCGCGGATCGGCCGGAGGAGCGACGACGATGGTCCGGTCCCCGTCCAGATCGACCTCCGCAGTGGCATAGCGGACCGAACCCGGCGGCGAGCGGTCGATCCGTTGTCCTGCAAGTGCTTCGCCAAAGTGGACCCGGACTTTGCCCTTAGCACCCGCCGGTGGCGAAAGCTTGAGATTTCCAAACGCCACCCGCCCGAAGTCCACGAGAATCACGCCGTTCGCCGGTTTGCTGAGGGTCACGGCAGCTTGCTCGGAAAGCCCCACCGGAGCCCCCCATGCAGGCGCGAGTCCCGCCAGCGCGGTCACACAAAGCAGACGAACTGCTTTTTTAAAAAGGGGGTGTTCGAGGTTCATCTTGATGAGCGGCAAAGCGTTCTCCGATCATCGCCGCAACCCTCGCCCCGAATCAACGGTTTAAATCCAACCCACACGAAATGGGGATAGATGGCGCACACCGGGACCATTAGCTGTCGGTAGATGGGCCGAGGTCTTTTTCCAGTTTCATCCACCAGGGTAGTCTTGAATGGATTCTAGAACCCGCCGAAATCCGGGCGGGCATTTATTTCCGAGAGTTCCCTTACCTGCCGAACAGGCTGCCGAGGCTTCCAAGGATGCCGCCCAATTGGGGGGGCTTTCCGGCGAGCACATCGTCGATCATCGAGTGATACGATTCGGGAACTTTCGATTTCACGAATTCCGCAACCGTGACGATCACCTTGCCGGCCATTTCCTCGCTGAGGCCGAGGGCGATCAGTTTTTCCTTAAGTTCGTTCATGATCTGATTCGTGTTTGAGAATTATCCGGAACAGGCTCGAACCTGCGAATGGATGAGCGCATCAAAATCGGCACTGGTCAAGCTCACCATTCGGCCATTGATCCGCCACATGAACGGCAGCGCCGAGCCCCTTGACAGCGCTCACTCGTGTTGCTAATTTGACAACAGATTTCCGAATGAGAATCATCACCAGACGACGCATCCTCGACTATGCCAAGCAACATCCGAACGCCTCAGCCAACCTGACTGCATGGATTACCGTGGCCACCGCCGCCAAGTGGCAATCCATTGCCGACGTTCGTAAAGTTTTCCCTCACGCGGACCTCGCAACTGTCAAAAGTTCCAAAACCATCACCATCTTCAACATCGCTGGCAACCACCACCGCCTGATCACTGCCATCCACTACAACACCTACAGTATCTTCATCCTGAAATCCTCACTCATGCCGACTACAGCAAAGACCGCTGGAAAAACGACCTTTAAGCCGATGAATGCCACCAAACCATTCCTACCCAGCTTCGCCAAGTTGCCGAAAACCTACGAAGCCTTATGCCGCCTGCACCTGCCGCGCACACTGCATGATGAAATCGAACTCGAAGCCGTCACCGAGATCATCGATCTCATGGCCGGTCACTCGCTGACCGCCGATCAAGCCGACTATCTCGAAACTCTCGCCGAGCTTGCCGAGGCCTACGAAGCCGCGAACTACGAAGTGCCGGCCTCACTGCCACCGCATGAGTTCCTCGCCGCACACCTCGCAAACATCGGCATGACCGCCACTCAGTGGGGTAAGCTTATTGGTATCGATCGCTCCACCGCTTCCCGGCTCCTCCGTGGCGAGCGTAAGTTCAACACTGCCCATGTCAGGAAAACCGCCGAGGCGCTCAGCCTCCAAGCGTCCCTCTTGATCTAGCTCGATGGGACTGGTCCGCCGTGAAAAGAAACCTCGATGGCCGAGCGGCAAGACCCATCAGAAGCCGCAAGCCAGCCGCAAATATTGCAAAAGCATCCATAATAGATATTTCGGACAGTGCTTCTGACTTTTGCAGCTTGCTTATTATCAATGAAAAGTACCGGGAACAGGACTCGAACCTGCACACCTTGCGATACTAGATCCTAAATCTAGCGCGTCTACCAATTCCGCCATCCCGGCTTTCGGGGGCGACTCTACTGTCACTTGGCGTCGGGGCAAGCGAACAATGCGAGTCGGTGAGAATCCGCTGCTGTGAGCGCGGGGGCTGCCGGATTTTTCCACGCCAGTTCAAGAATATGGAAGCTGCCACCGAGGTGCGATGGGTGGGTGAGCGTTTGAAATTGGCGCAAAAGATCGGTTTGCGGAGCGCCTTCGAGGGACAGCAGCCAATCGCGCCCGACCTCCGTCAGCCATGTTCCCTGGTTGCGGAAAGCCCGCGGGAAACAGCCGATTTCCATCGCAACTTCAGCAACGGCGGTGAAATCCACATGAGCCGTGATGTCCACCTCGCCTGGTGTCGCCAAGGGATCTTCGCCGGCGCGGTGTTTTGAGAAGGTCCGCAGCGTGCCTTGGTGGCGTTCCGGTAGGTAATATTCCGGCCTCGCGAATCCGTAATCCGGCCAAATCAGAAGCCCAGAGGAAAGGCAGCGGGTGAGCGGCTCCAGAAAACTCCGGAAATTCGTGCGGACCTCGGTGCGGTAGCCGTCCGGGAAATTTTTCCCCAACGGTGCGAGTGCTTCCAGCAGGAGCGGATCGTCGATTTCTGCATCGGTTTGCCAAACGAATGCGCCCTCCGCGCTCAGACCGGCACGGCACTCGCGCCAACCGCCGGATTTCCACTCGACGACGTGAAATGGCAGCGCGTCCAGTAATTCATTTCCGAAAGCAACGCCGGGCAGGGGATTCTCGGCGAGGGTGCTGGTATCGTTTGTGAACGTGACCCGTCCGCCGAACGCCCGGAGAGTTTCACGCTGCGCTGCCTGCAAACGTGGCAGCGGCTCGGGAATCGCATATTCGAGCGCGGCGAATGCTGTGGAATCGAGCGCGTGAATCGCGGTCAGAATATCCGCCGCCAGTGTGCCATCGTGACCTCCGAATTCGATGATGCGCCAATGATCGGGCGAACCGAGTTCTTTCCACTCGCGGAGAAATCGGCGGGCCAGGAGATTTCCGAACAATGGTCCCACGCTCACGCTGGTGAAAAAATCCCCGCCACGGCCGACCTGGCGGGTTTCACGGGCATAGTAGCCGAGCTCGGGATCGTAGAGGGCAGCGGCCATGAAATCCGTGAAAAGCAGCGGGCCATTCTGCACGATTTTATCGCACAAAATCCCCCGTAACGAAGGAGTTGCGGGAGTGGCTCCGATGGGATACTCCTTTCGTCGCTTTACCGCATGCAGCGGCGGTGATGAATCAGGATCTGGCATGGCTACTATTCAAAAATCGAACAGCAAGAAGAGCAGCACCCCACGCTTCTACAAGCGCAAAGGCGTGTGGCTGAGCTTCCTGTTGTTCTGTGGGGCGGCGGGTTTCGCAGCTTGGGTTTTTGCGGAAAATTACACCCGAGAATACCGGGAGCGTGCGGCGACCTATGACTTGAACCGGATCAACGACCTCGAAGTGCCGAGCGTGATTCTGGACCGCAATGGCAAGGAAATCGGCCGCATTTTCGTGCAAAACCGAAGCATCATTCCGATCAGTGAGGTTCCCGAGATTTTCATCAACGCCTTGGTCGCCGGAGAAGATTCCCGATTCCGCACCCACGGCGGCGTGGACTACATCGGCATTGTCCGGGCGGGGATTCTGAATGCGAAGGGCGGCAATCAGGGGGCCAGCACGCTCACCCAACAGTTGGCTCGGAACGCTTACAATCTCAAGCAGGAGGCGGTGAAGCGCGGAGAAACCACGATCCAGCGGAAACTGGTGGAAGCCTTCCTCGCGATGCGGATTGAGAAACGCTACACCAAGCGCGAGATTCTCGATTTCTACCTGAACCGCATTTATTTCGGCAGCGGGTTTTACGGCATTCGTTCGGCGGCGCTCGGATATTACGGCAAGGAGCCGATGAATTTGACGGTCCAGGAATGCGCGTCGCTGGTTACGCTGATCAAGAATCCGAATTACCGCTCGCCGCTCAACAATCCGGAAGTGAACAAGAATGGCCGCAACTATGTCCTCGGGCGGATGGCGGAAGAAGGGATGATCACTTCATCGGAAGCTGCTCGTCTGAAAGCGCTGCCGCTTGGTCTCGATCCGAAACCGCTGCGACGCGGCACGACTCATCTTTACGAACGCATCGCCGACGCCGTGGGGCTGGCACTGGGTGAGGACGCGCTCGCTTCCGGTGGTTTTAAAATCCACACCACCATTCTGGCAGAAGCGCAGAACGCGGCTCAAAAGACTTTGTTGGACAGTTTGAAAAAGGCCGAGTCCCATCCCGGTTACACGCATCCGAAGTATGAGGATTATCGTAAAGGCAGCGCGAAACCGGCGGAATACCTTCAAGGCGCGGTGTTGATGATCGATCACGAAACCGGCGATGTGCTCGCTCACGTCGGTGGCCGGGATTACGCGCAGGTTCCTTATGATTTCATCGAACTCGGCAAGCGCCCGCTCGGCACCGCGTTTTTTCCATTCGTTTATGCGGCTGGATTAAGCGGCAACCAGACGCCTGCATCGATCGTCGAGGATGAGCCGATGGACAACCGGGCGGTGATGATCGGCGGACGTGAAGGGATTCTTGGTGAGTGGGGCATGGAAATTTCCTCCCCGACTTACAAAGGGAAAATCCCGGTGCGCGAGGCTTTCGAGAATTCAAAAATCGCCGCCACCGTCCGCTTTGCCGGTCAGACAGGATTGCAGCGTGTCGTTGATACCAGCGTCGCGTTCGGCCTCCCATTGCAGAAAGCGGAATTACTGCCGCGCCTGGCAGTGGGCTTCGAGGAAGTTTCGATGAAACAAGCGGTGCGGGCGATGTCCACGTTTCCCCTGGCCGGGCAATCCGGGCCGCAGCAGCTTTACTATCTGGATAGCGTGGAAAACTCCGAGGGCAGTGTGGTCTATCGCCGCCAACGCCAATCGATCTCCCGGCATGCGGTCATCGATGATGCCACGACATGGCAGGTCCACAGCATGATGGCGGGTTCGCTCTATCGCGGCAGTTCCAAGGGTGTTCTCGACGGACTTTTGGAAAAACCTTTTTACGGCGCGGGCAAGGGGGGCTCGACCAATGATTTCGCCGATTGCTGGTTTCTCGGTTATAACAAACGCATCACCTGTGGCGTCTGGACCGGCTTCCTCATGAGCAATGGCGGCTCGATCTATCCGGGTGCGTTCAGTCGTGAGCTGGCGATGCCGGTCTGGCAGGCAGCGATGAATGCCGCGGCACCTTCCTTTGGCAGAGAGAAGATCATGCCGCCCGCCAGCGTGGCCGAAGTGCCGGTCTGCTCGGTTTCCGGGCAGCGCGCCACCCAATTCTGTCAGGAACACACCGAGGACATCTCCACAGGAATGGTCCGCTCCCACTCGACTTCCGTGAACGAGTATTTCCGCAAGGGAACGGAAAATCTGCCTTTCTGCACGATCCACTCCGGTGCGATCGGGGACGGTGTTTCGCCCGACATGGCGTTGCTCAACCTGCCCGCCATGGATGCCGTGCCCGTGCGTCCCAAGGAGCCGGTGCTGCTGGGCAATGATCCCTATCACACGGAAGTCCCGAGCTTCGCCGCGACCTCCTCGGAAGCCGGATTCGTCCGTCGTCGCACCAATGTGTTGGACAGTCTCGATCTCGGCGACGCCGAGGAAGGTATTCCGTTGCCGCGTCCGAAGCGTCTTCAGATCGAAGACGAGTGAGCTGACGCAGGGCCTGTCTGAAAAGGCAGGGACCGTTCTCCGCAACGGTCCGGCGAATGGCACGAGAACGCGACCGCACATGAAATGCTTGAAAACTCGCCCATTCTCGGGCGTTCGCATTCCATTCCCGAAGGCTCTCGAAGGTCGATCCCCGCCTTCGCCCTTTTTTCACAGACTCTTAGGGGAAATTGAGCGACATCACTGAGGGCTCGGATTCAGGCCCGGGCTGGCGAAGAAGTCTCTTTTCTGACCCGTGACCCACGGGCCCTGCATTGGGGGCCAACTGACAGCATCTACATCGGAAGATTTTCAACCAACCACTATCGAAGCGTAGCGGAGATGGGCGACCTCTCATGGATGCGGGCCATTCCCGGCCATCATCGATCGCTTCAATAGTCGGCAATTCATCGGTAGGAAATTTCCAGCTGTGAAATTAGCATTGATTACTAAAATTAGGCGAGGCTAAGTTTTGCGGCATGAAGCGACTTCTCATCCAATCACTCACTCTCGCTGGCGGAATTTCAATCAGCGCCGCTGCCGAACTTCGTCCGCTCAGCACGGACCGGCCGGACACCACGGAAAGCCCTTACACCGTCGATCCAGGGCATCTCCAATTCGAAATGGAACTCGCGAATTGGACCCGAAATGGCAACGAGCGCGAATTTTCACTCGGAGAACTCAACTCGAAAATCGGCCTTGATGCCGCGACCGACCTACAGGTGGTCATACCGTTTTACACCCACGTCCGTGATGGCGGCGAAGGTTTCGGCGATGTGGAAATCCGCCTGAAGCACAATCTCTGGGGCAATGACGAGGGCGCGACGGCACTCGCCGTGATGCCATTCATCAAGATTCCCACGGCCAACGGCGATCTCGGGAACGACGAATACGAAGGCGGCCTGATCGTTCCGTTTGGTTTCGCAGGGCCGGCGGATTGGTCCTGCGCGGTGATGGCGGAAATGGATGTGGATGCGGATGACGATGGCAGCGGTCACCATCTCGTCGCTGTGACCTCGGCGACAGCCAGCCACGAATTGACCGAAAACACCGGCATTTTCCTGGAGCTGGTCAGTGTGCTAAGCGCGGAGTCCGGATCGGATTGGGAAGCGTATTTCAACACCGGCATGACATGGGAGGTGACTCCTACGTGGCAGCTCGACGGGGGGATCCGGGTTGATCTAACGAACGCTTCCACGGACTTCACCCCTTTCCTCGGGGCCAGCACAAAGTTTTGATCAAAATTAGGCCTGGCTACTTTCAGCGCCGCACGAAGCGACCTCTTATCCAACTACTCTCGGTTTCTTTTTCGGCGTGTGGAATTTCCATCGGCACCGCCGAACTCCGACCATCAGCACCGACCGGCCGGATACCGCCGAAAGCCCTTACACCATTGCTAATTGATTGAGGAGGTGGGTCTCCCGGGACAAATGTTTCACAAATGGTCACATTTTTCCCGAGGGCATTCCGGATGCCGTTCGCAATCGCGGAATGATCTGGATTGGTCCTCATGATTCCGATCACGAAAGAGGGTGGGCTTCCATGTGGTGCAACGAAAACGCTTGATGGCCTAACTGTGTTTTGGGGTTGCTTCGTCGCTGCCTATGCGGGGAATGTTGGCAGAGTTCTTTCGTTTTTTGGATAAAACGTCCTGATAGAGCCGAATTGGTGCTTTGACGGATTTCAGGAATTTCCTGTAAGGCTTGCATCGGTTCGTCCACGGGTGCTGCTAGCCCGGCGATGGACTCCTGCCAGCTTTCCGAAATCATCATGAAATATTCAACCATCCGCCGGATAGCCACTTTGTTCGCGATGACCTGCTCCATCGGATTCGGACAGGTTAGCACTCCCGCGCTCAATCCCGCACCGGGCGATTCGCTGGCGACGTTCCCGCTCACCATCACCTGCGGGACTTCAGGCGCAACCATCCACTACACGCTGAACGGAAGCGAGCCGACGTTGACCGATCCTCTGATCGCTTCCGGCGGGACGATCACCATCAACCGGAACTGGACGGTGAAAGCGAAGGCATGGTTAGGGGGAGCCGCGAGCACCTCGGCAACGGGTGTCTTTAACCTGACAGGCGACATTTCGGCTGGAGCCTCCCATTCATTGGCCCTGAAAACGCCCGGTGGCGTGTGGGCATGGGGACTCCAGACGGGAGGGCGACTCGGAAACAACGTCACGGCAGCAGCCAATATCCCCGCGCCAGTGACTTCCCTTTACACCGGCGGCGCCATTGGTGATGCGAGAATGGTCGCCGGAGGATTGGATCACAGTGTTATCCTGAAAAACGGCGGGACGGTTTGGTCATACGGGCTGAATGCCACCGGGCAGTTGGGCGACAACTCCATTACCACGCGGTCGAAAGCGGTGCAGGTCATCAAAAGCACCACGGCCACGGATTATCTGACGGGCTGCGTCGCCGTCGCGGCGGGGGATGGGTTTTCCGCCGCGTTGACCAGTGCTGGCGAGGTTTACACGTGGGGCAACAAGGTTTCGGGCCGTGTGGGGGATGGGACGACCACCGGAACGCGTCTCTTCGCGGGCAAGGTTTACAGCGGCACATCCGGGAGCACTCCGCTTGCCGGGATTGGACGCATCGCCGCGGCGAGCGGAACGGCCATGGGCATCGCCACATCCACGGGAAATGTGTGGGCATGGGGCAACAATGCCAACGGGCAGCTTGGCCAGGGGGGCACGACGAATCTGTCCCGCGCCTTGCAGGTGAAGCTGAATTCCACCACCACGCTGACGGATGCCTGGGACATTTCCTGCGGCGAAAGCCACTCCGTCGTGGTCCGTTGGAAAACGGGGGATTCGTCCCTCCAGGGGCGGGTATATTGTTTCGGGCAGCAGCAATACGGACGTCTGGGCAACCTCCCTGCGTCCACCACCCTTACTGTCGTGAATACCGCCGCGAACGTCCTCTATCCGGCGCAGGTCATCAAGAGTGATGGCACCGCGCTGGACGGGATCGATTCGGTGGCGGCGGGTTCATCCCACACACTGGCGCTGGATGTGAATGGAAACGTCTGGGCCTGGGGCAACAACGCGCTTTATGGGGCTCTCGGCGACAACACGCTCACCAACCGCGGCTATGCGGCCAAGGTAAAGAACCCGGCAGGCACGGGCTATCTGGCCAACATCGTCCGCATCGCGGCTGGCGGCACGGGAGTGAACAATTACAGTATGGCGGTGGCTGCCGATGGCACCGTTTACACTTGGGGTTACAATGGCACGGGGCAGTTGGGCAATGGCGCGGCTTCCACCGCTGCGAACAAACTGCCCGTCGCAGTGACCGGCGGTTTCGATCTGTCACCGAATCCGCCGGATGTCACGCTGGCCTCCGCAGTGGTGCAGGGCTTCGCCCCCGGATCGGTCACCTTGACCGCGAGTCCCACCGATCCTGATGGAATCGCCAATGTGACGAAGGTCGAGTTTATCAGCAATGGCACGGTGGTCGGTCAATCGACCTCGGCTCCGTGGCAGCTCAGCCTCGGCTCGCTGGCTGCGGGAAGCTATCAGATTTATGCGAAGGTGACCGATGCCTCGCTCCTGACCGGTTACTCAACGCCCGTGACGGTCACCATCGTGGCACCAACCGCGCCAAGCGTCACTCTGACCGCGACCGTGACGGCCGCGTCCTTCCCCGGTGCCGTTACCTTGGCCGCGACTCCGACCGATCCCGATAATGACATCAGGACCGTGAATTTCTACTGCCAGGGAAACCTCGTCGGCCAGTTGACCGCACCTCCGTGGAACCTCTATCTCAGCAATCTCACGGAAGGCACCTATCCGGTGTATGCCACGGTCACGGATTCCCTCAGCTTGTCAGGAACCTCCGCCAGTTCCAATTTCACGATCACCTACGATCCGAACGCGGCCAATCTGGACACCGATGGTGACGGTCTGACAGACGCCACCGAGGCCCTCCTTGGAACCACCTCCACAGACGCGGATTCCGATGGGGACGGCATTCCTGATGGAATCGATACCGCTCCCCTGACCCCGGACACCGTGTCGATCGCCGCAGTCACGAACTCGCTCCTGATCTGGGCTCCTGGTGAGTAATCCGTTTCATTTTTCTCCACTAATTTTTTTCCCATCCTTCCATCTCCATGAGTTTTATTTCTGTTTCTCTCTCGCGTGTTACGTCGTCCATTGCAACACGTTCACTGTTTGGTGTCTGCCTGTATCTGTCTTTTGGCAAGAGCGTGCTGCTCGCTGCATGCAATACCTGCGGTTCCCATCCAAAGATGAAATTCCAGGCCATCGCAAGCAACATAAAGGGCACCAGTGGTTCCGTAACAGTTAAAGTCACTGACCCGGTCGATAATAAATCATATGATAGGGTTTCGGATGCTACATCGGAACCTGCATCCGGATCCTGGGGAGAGGCTCACACGGTTCCCGGCGGAGACATTCAAATTAAGAAAGGCCCGGTCTATCCCGTGAAATTCACCGTCGTCATGGGGGATGGCTTTAATAATACCTCTGTAACGGGCGGGTCTCTGAGTTGGTCCTTTGATCTTGCTGATGCATGTGGCTTAAAAGTGGAAATGCAGATCAGTGCGGCGGCGGACCTATGGGTTCCTGCTAATGGATATGGTCGCGAATATCGTCCGGGTTACTCCATTCAGATGATAGAGGGACCTCCCGGGACATTTGTATACAATACGAAAATCCGTCTGGTTGACTCCAAAAAGCCATCGTCAACGATTAGAGGCGTCGCTGAGAAAACCAATCAAGCCTTTCCTTCGATTCCTGATGATAAGCTGGGTCCCAGCGTCGGGGGATCGGGGCTGCCCCAGCAAATCAACCCGGTTTCGTTCAACTCATCTGTTGATATTGAAGGAGTGGATGCTTCCGGCGCCAAGGCGTATACGGGTAATCTGGAGGTGGCGGGTTTGGTCTCACCTTCATCCGCGGATATCGCCAATCTCAAGGTATATAATCCGAAGGAAGTGAATTCCGCCTCATTCGATGTCGTTTCGGACAGCGGGATTGTCAGCCAAGTGAAGACAGCTGCCAATCTTTTGTCGGTCGCACCGGTTGCCGGTGGTGGTTTCGCAGTCAAGTTTTACGATCCTGGGCAGTTCAACCCGATGCCCGACGGGACCTCCCATTATGAAGTCAATTCAGGTGACGTTGCCAACCCGGTGAAAGTGATCAGCTATACTCCGGTGGCGGCTGCGGGAGATCATTTAGGCGGAGTAAGGGTGACCAGCGTTGCCAATAATGGTACGATTCACGTGCGGGATATTCTTTCGACTTCCAATCTGGGGCTCACCTGGCGGGTGATTGAGGATGGGCTGGAAACCACCGATTATGCGTCCACCTTTCTTGAAGGAACTTCAGGTTGGACAAGAACCGACCTGATCACTGTTACCAAAAACGGCGCGCTCTATTCCAAGTCCATGAAAACCTACCGATACCTGACTCGGGTTGAAGGTCCTTCCAATGAGGTTGTGGAAAGTGATGTGTTTTTGGCGGAAGAGGTGGTTTATGACACGGCAAACACAACGCTCGTCACGACTTATAACGATTACCAGAGTCTCTTCCCGTCAACCCCTCCGGCGGCGGGCCAAGTCGGGCTTGTGGGTTCGATGACCCGTCCCGATGGGTCGTGGGAGGTTTACAAGTATTACGACGGTACCGAAAGCGATGGGGATTCGTCGTGGATTGGCCGGTTGAAGGAGACGTTGCGGCCTATCGCCGGTTCATCCGTAACGCCATTGACGGCGACTGCCGCCAACTCCGAATCGACAATCACGCGCTACTCCTATCTGTCGGAAAGCGATCCTGCCGAGCTTACGGTCGCTAGCCAGATCACAACCCTGCCAAGCGTAGGCACCGTTAAAAAAACAACCTACGCGGCTGCAAGCGGGCCAAGCTGGGCGCTCGTGAATTTACTCCACGATGCGGGGCTCGGTGACGATTGGTTTTCGCTCATAAATCCCTCGGCCGACATCAAGGGCAGCAATACCTCGGAATACGCCTCGGAAACCGAATGGGGCACGCAGTTCGATGCGTCCTATCGCACATATGGAACTCCCGGAAGCCTGTGGGACGGCCGGTCTTTTGCTTCGCTCGATGAGGAAGGAAACGGAACAGTAACCGGTTACGAACGAGGTTCGTTTGATATGCCTTCCGGGACCTTTGTTGCCGATTCTTCGCCCACGACATCGAACGGAGGGTTCATTCGTTCCATCACTCTCTCGATCACAGGAACCTATCAAATTCCCGCGATCCATGAGGCGACCAAAACCGTGACGATTGAGGATCTGCTCGGGCGCGTGTTACGAAGTGAGTTGTGGATACTCGATACGGCAGATACATGGGCTCTTGCCACCGTCACGACATTTGAGTTCACCGATTGGCCTGACGGCTCGATTAGGGAAGTGGTTGAAAAGAAAGACGGTCGCATCGTTTCCAAGCGGGAAATGGTATCGACTACCGAAGAGAAAACCTGGGATGAGCAAGGAATTGAGACCCATACGGTCACGGATCTTCTTGGACAAACGCTGTCTGTCACGCGGGTCGGTGTCCCGGCTCAAAGTGGTTATGATGCCCAGCCCGATCAGGTGACGTCCTATTCCTATTCCGGTCACTCCACGACTTCCACGGTCACCGCAGGCTCGTTAAGCAGAACCGATACTACGGTTGAGGATCTGGCCGGGCGGAAGATTTCCTCCACAGATTCATTGGGAGTAGTCACCTTGACAAGCTATCCATACAGCGGGCGGGATACTCTCACAACCCTTCCAGGCGGCCTGACGAGCTTGGTTACCAGAAATATCGAAGGTAAAACCGTCTCGCTCACGGGCAGTGCTGTGGTGGATGTCAATTATGAGTATGGCACTCTTTCTGGTGGAAATTCTGTGACAACGACCCGGACTGGCGATGTGGTCAATTCTCCACGCTATGTCACCTCGGAAACGGATTGGGCCGGTCGGATGCTTCATGTCACGTCTCCCAGTCCGATCGGTTCGGGAACGGTAAGCGGAACCTCGGCATACATCCCATTCACACGGAGGCTCGCATCAAGTTCGTCTCCCGCTGGAACAATCCTGTTTGACGAGACATACGATGAACAGGGATTACTAACGAAATTGTCCGGATATGATATTGACAATAGTGAGGCTCTTGAGCCATCAGGTAGTGACCGGATCACGGAAACCAAAGCCTATTACGTTTTCGAAGGTGGTTTCTGGTGGGAGGTTGCGTCGAGGAAGGTTTATGACGATATTACGAACACGGCATCAGCTCAAACGGGCATCTCGAAAACCTGCCTTTATGGGGCTCCCGGTGGATTTGCGTCGGAATCGATCAGCATATCGCCCGCTGGAGACACCACCACGGTGATGACGTCCATTGATCGTGCGAACAAAACCCAAATCCGGATCGAGCACTTGAACGGAGCCTCGCGGGACTCCGTGGCCGTGAACGTTAATGGTCTGGAGATTTCTCAGACGGAACATGACAGCACCAGCCCCACCCGCTGGAATTACGACGGCTTTGGCCAGCCGACTAAGGAGACCTCGCCACGCGGTGCTATCACCCGGAAGAGCTATACCACCGATGGGCAGCTGGCCTCCACCACCGATCATGCCGGGAAAGTCACCAGTTACACCTACTACACCTTGGCCGATGAATTGCCTGACAAGTTCTATAACAAACTCTACAAAACCACCAATCCGGATGGGAAGATTTCCACATTCACCTACACCCCGCTTGGCCAGGTGAAGGAACAGGCGGGTGATACCGCCTACCGGGTAACCTATGATTACGATGTCTATGGTGCGAAAAACAAAATGACCACCTATGGAGGCGGCTCCGCCAGCCAGCTCACCCAGTGGGCCTATCAGGACGGCACCGGCCTCCTCGCGAGTAAGATCGATCCCGCGAACCAGCACGTGGATTACCTCTACTACGATTCGGGCAAACTCCAGCAGCGCACTTGGGCGCGCGGTGTCTTCACCACTTACGCCTACACCGGCGCTGGGGATCTTCAGACGGTCACCTATTCGGATGGAACCCCCACCGTCACTTATTCCGGATGGGATCGCCTGGGCCGTCCGACGTCCGTTCAGCAGGGAGCCAGTGCGTCCAACAGTGAGAACCTGACCTATCACCCCGGCAATGGGGCGCAGAATGCCCGATTCTGCAACGCCTCCCACCCCATGCTTCCGGGCATCGGCATCCGCAACACACTGCCTGACACCGCAGGCCGTCCCGCAGGATTCGTGGAAACCGCCGGCACCAATGCCACGACGGTCCGCACCGTCACCTATGCCTACGATCCGGTTTCAGGCAATCTGGACACCATCAGCGACGGCACACAGAGCCAGAAATACGCCTATCATCCGAACTCCTCGTTGGTCTCCACCATCAACACCAGGACCAGCGGCACCTCCTGGTTCCGGGAATCCCGCTACTTCGATACTCCCGGACGCCTCATCGGCATCCGTTCCGATCGGATGAGCGGCACCAACATCGCGGGGGAAATCACTTCCCACGCCTACGATTACGACAACCTAGGACGCCGCGTGAAAAACACCTTCCAGGACGGCTCCCTCTGGGAATACGGCTATAACGACCGTTCCGAAGTCACCACCGCCGCACGCAAGACCCCGTCCGGCACGGTGGTTCCCCCGATGGCGGCAACCTACAGCTATGACGGCATCGGCAACCGCCTCACCAGCACTTCTCCGGTTTTGGGCGATCACACCTACACGCCGAACAGCCTCAACCAATACGCCAGCATCACCACCGGCAACAGCCGCACCGCCATGGGCCGGGCGGATGCCTCCTGGAGCGTTCTCGTCAGCGGGACCGCCGCCACCCGCATCGGCGATATCTATTACCGCGCCATCACCGCCAGCAACGGTTCGGCACCGGTCTGGCAGGACGTGGTGACGATGCGCAGCACGGGCACCCCCACGACCACGAACAAGTTCTGGTATGCCAAAACCCCCACCGTGCCGACCTACGATGCGGATGGAAACTTGACCAATGATGGCCGCTGGATTTACACTTGGGATGCGGAAAACCGCCTGACCCAGATGGAAACCACCAGCCAGGCCACAACCGCCGGTCATCCCTACACGAAGCTGAAATTCGTTTACGATTCGCAAAGCCGCAGGATCGCAAGGCACGTCTGGCAGGGCGGTACCCAGGCCTCTCCCATCTTCAAGTCCAGCCGCCGCTGGCTCAACGATGGCTGGAATGTGGTGGCGGAGTTTTCCGCTCCCAGCGACACCAGCACTGCACTCACCCGCCTGAATACCTTCACCTGGGGCCTCGATCTGTCCGGGACCCTGCAAGGCGCGGGCGGAGTCGGCGGCCTGCTGGTGCAAACCACGGTATCCGGGGGCGTGATGGAACGCGCCTCCTATGATGGTAACGGCAACATCGTCGCCTGGACCAAGAGCACCAATACCGCCCCGACCTCACGCCGCGAATACGACGCCTTCGGCAACACGCTGGTGAGCGAAGGCACCACGCCCTGCCATTTCGGGTTCAGCACGAAGATGCAGGATGTTGAAACCGGGCTGTATTATTACGGCTACCGCTTTTATGATCCGGTGAATGGAAGGTGGCCATCTCGGGATCCACTCGCAGAAAAACATGGTCGGCAAACAGACTTACCTGTATTGGAATCCCATGAAATGAGCGGAGGGGAATATGAGCTGAATATTTATTCATTTTTATATAATTCTCCTAATAATGGCCATGATGTTTTGGGGTTGTTTCTCGGGACGAGCGGAGATGCTGCAACGTTGATAGCGGGAAGCGGTCTTCCGGAAAATATAACAAAGTGGTTAAGCGGACTTGAAATAAAAGGTCACAACGACATGAAAAACCATAACGCAAAGAAATGCGATGCCTTTAATTACAAAAGGGCGGATGATGATGCTAATTTGAACGCTAAGGTTAAGCCGGAATTGCATTTTAGAGAGCCAAGTGTATCAGAACAAAAATTAAATGCCGATATTGACAAATCCGATGCAAAGCAATTCGAACTCGATATGCATGCCATGCAAGATTACTATGTCCATAAGGATTATATGAAGGAGAAGCAGCATCAGACGGATGTGGGAGTAAAGCGGACCGATGCAAGATATTTTAACTACATGGGCTACACAATAAACCCTGATTTTCATCCAAAGGGCACAGAGCTGATAACTGTGTGGAAGCAGGCGAATGCTGAAACCGTAAAATGGGTAAAGAAATGGGAATCCAAGTGCTGCTGCGTCAAGAGTAAATGGCAAAAACAATAACGAAAATGACTAGTGTTTACAAAAGCTTTGGTGTTGTCTTGATCGTCGTTTTTTCATGTTCGGTGGCCAGCGGCCAGGAAAGAAATGCGACTTACATTCCTGGCCAGGAGGGCTATCCTTTCTCTGAAGGTTTGGCGCCGATATATGATAGTCGATATTGGAAAGACACACCAGAAAATGCCGGTTACGAGATCTTCGGTAAATATGGGTTCATCGACAAAAAGGGGCGTCTTGTTATACCATTTCTATATGAGAAAGCGGGAGAATTTAACGATGGATTGGCACCAGTGGCTGCGCGGCGATCTAAAGATCAAAACGAGCTATCCTATGGTTATGTAAATCCGCGTGGTGAAGAGGTTATACCTTTGCATTTTCAAGATGCTCGTCCGTTTTCTGAAGGTTTTGCCGCCGTGAAGCAGGCGGGCAAGTGGCGATTTATCGATATAAATGGGAATTTTACGATAAAAGAGAACTTCGATGACGCTCAGTCCTTCAGTGAGGGATTGGCCGCTGTCAAACTTGAGGAAACGGATTGGGGATTTATCGACACAAAAGGAAAATTGGTAATCCCGTTTGCCCATTCCTCTTGGTTCAAATTCTCCGACGGCCTCTCCGCGGCGGGAACTCTCGGAACGCCCGGCGCACTGATAAATCGAAAAGGCGAAGTGTCCGTGACGTTCAGGAGCGGCGCGATCCCGACCGGCGCATTCTCTGAAGGGCTTATTACTCTTTCTGGTGGAATTGACAAAAAATCAGGCCAAACCTTGCGAGGATTTGGAGATAAAGAGGGTAATATTGTGATTCCTCTTAAATATGAAGGAGCCTATGATTTTCATGAAGGTTTGGCAGCTGTGAGAAAGGATGGGAAATATGGATTTATTGATAAAAATGGCGATTTGAGGATTCCCCATATATTTATAATAACCGAGGGGGAATTTTTGCAGGCTCCGCCTGTTTTTTCCGAAGGGCTTGCCTTTGTTAAGGGTGGTTACATTGATAAACAGGGAGAGTGGGTTTTGCGAACTTATGACACATCTGGAAGTAATTCAAAATAGCGGCCATCATTTGATTCACGTTTAAAATCACTCTCAAATGACGAATATCAAATATTTATTGGCTGTCATTCCTTTGATTCTGTCAGGTTGAGTCCATCATAGGTGGATTAAAAATGTTAGCTAGCCTCCTCTAGGTATTCGCTAACATTGTGAATTCGCCATCGATAGAATTTCTCATTTCAATTGAGAATATTTCTAAGACGATTTCTATCGTCAATCTGTTGAAAAGTCCCTCGTCAAGGGGGCTCATTTCTTGCTTCTCCTTATCTTTATTCATGAAACCATATTCCCTATTACTTCTGCTACTCTCGCTTCAGGCCGCAACGGCGGATTGGAAACCCGTTGAAGGGAAAATGCTCACTCCCTGGGGGGCGAAGCTGGATCCGGCTGCCGTTTGGGCGGAATACCCTCGTCCACAGCTCCAGCGGAAGAACTGGACGAATCTGAACGGCCTGTGGAGTTATGCAATTGCGGGGCAGGGGGATGACGAGGCGGTGATGAAACGTTTGCTGACGGTGGGAACGAAAGAGGAAGATGCGGCTGTAAGGACCCAACTCCTGATGGGGGAGATCCTGATTCCGTTCTGTCCGGAATCATCGCTCTCAGGAGTGGGCAAGCTGATTGAGCCGGAGCAGTCGCTTTGGTATCGGCGCAGCCTGCCAGCCAAACCTATCACCGGAGAACGGACCTTGCTGCATTTCGAAGCCGTCGACTATGAGACCACCGTCTGGGTGAACGGCAAGGAGGTCGGCAAACACATCGGCGGCAACACGCCATTTTCCTTTGATATCACCCAGGCCCTCACTGGGGGAGATAACAGCCTGCTGGTCAGGGTGCACGATGCCACGGAAGGCTGGCAACTCCGGGGCAAGCAGGCGCTCAAGCCGCAGGGCATTACGGCGACTCGGGTGACAGGGATCTGGCAAACCGTTTGGCTGGAGCAGGTGCCCGCCCGCTCCATCGAAGATCTTGATTTCATCTCCGATATCGAAACAGGAACGCTCAATATCAGCACGAAGCTCACCGGCCAGGCGGTGAAGGGTGAGGTTCTCCGCGTCACGGCCTCGATCGATGGCAAGGACGTGGTCACTCAGAAAGGCAACGGGAATGTCTCTCTCAAAATCCCCGAACCAAGGCTCTGGACGCCGGAGACTCCGAATCTCTACGACCTCAAGGTGGAGCTGCTGGATCGAAACGGAAAACCGTTGGATACCGTGCAATCCTACACAGCCTTGCGCAATGTGGGCAAGACACGCGACACCAACGGCAACCTGCGGATCGCCCTGAATGGCAAGGAAATCTTCCTGCTGGGCCCGCTTGAGCAGGGCTGGTGGCCGGATGGCTTGCTCACCCCGCCGTCCGAGGAAGCGATGGTGTCCGATCTCAAGTTCATCAAGGCGGCCGGATTCAACATGCTCCGCAAGCACGTCAAGGTGGAGAACGCCCGCTTCTATTACCATTGCGACCGCCTGGGCCTCGCTGTCTGGCAGGATCAGGTGAGTGCGGGAATGTGGGATAAGGATCCGCCGCAAGGCTGCAGCCCCAAATGGATCAGCCTCACCGCGAATCCGCAGGATGCCACCTGGCCGGACGACGCGCGCCAGCAATGGGTGACTGAATACAAAGCCATGGTCGATCACTTGCGCGACCACCCGAGTATCCTGATCTGGTGTCCCTTCAACGAAGCCTGGGGCCAGCACGACAGCATGGAAATCGGCAAAATGGCTGTGGACTATGACCCGACCCGTCTCCTCTGCATCGCCTGCGGTGGAAATTTTTGGCCGGTGGGAGACATCGCGTCCAAACACCACTATCCCGATCCTGAATTCCCTCTCGACGACAAGCGGTTCCACGATTTCATCAAAGTGGTTGGGGAATTGGGTGGTCACGCCTGGGCTGTGGAAGGGCATTTGTGGAATCCGGAAATCAAGCATTGGGGCTACAGCATGCCGGGCTCGCTTGATGACTGGAAAATTCGATATCGCCGATCGATGGAGCTTCTCACGCAGCTGCACGAGGAGGGTATTTCGGCCGGGATTTATACCCAGACGAGCGATTTTGAAACCGAAGTCAACGGCCTGCAAACCTATGATCGGATCCCGAAAGTGGATGCATCCTGGCTGAAGCCGATCAACGAAGGAGTCATCCTGGGCCGGGCGGCCACCCTATCCACGAGGCGCGCCCCGCCCAACCCGAAGCCGTGAGGGGAGTTTTTGCGGGGCATGTTCGCACTGAAGGACGGCTGCCAACAACGCATAATCCCGATGTTGATTGATTCAATCTATCAGCGTGGGGGCCTGCGCTGGACCGGGCGGAAAACAGTTTGGATTCAGGAGAGAAATACCCGGATCAGGAATTTCCTGCCAGGCGGTGGTTCAAGGCAACCGAGCGGCGGAGCGCGCGCATCACGTCGATGATGCCGCGATGGGAGGCGGCAGCGGCTGCGCAGGCGGAGTTATGGGTCGCATTGCGGCTGACATAACGGCCGATTTCCGCGTAGAGCTGGCGCATTTGAGTATCCAGCACACCGTTTTCGGCGCGTAGGATTGAGATTTCCTTGTTGCCGTCCCCGATGACTTGGAAGGCTTCCGAGGCATTGATCCGGCGGTCTTTTTTCCTCTCGCTGAGCTGTTCATCGACGGCGTCGACTTTGGCGTCCCCTTCTTCGATTTTCTCGCCGATGACGATGCGCTGCTCCTTGAGTTCGGAAAACTTGGATTTCAATTCGAGCAAGCGGGCTTTGACCTTTTCGATCTCCTGCGGAAGGGTGGGCGAGTTCGAGGCCTCCTTCGCCAGCACTTCGAGTTTCATCTTGAGGCCATCGTAGGTCCGGCGCACTTCGCGGGCTTTGGCGACGATATCATCCCGCTCTTGGGCCAGTTCTTCGAGTTCGGTCAGCAGTTTGATCCTTTGCTCGAATAGCTCTTGGTGAATTTCCGGAGTACTGTTGAGAACGTTGGCCCGCTCTTCGTGAGCCAACTCAAGGCGTTTTTGGCATTCTTCGAGTTTCTGCAGGACAATTTCACGCTCCTTGATGAGTTTCCGCAGATTCCAATATTCGACCGAGAGTTCCTCGATTCCTTCCACTTTTTCCCAAATCGCCGCGCCCAGATAGGCCTCCGCCTCGCGAAGAAGGTGCATTTCAGAGGCCGCATCACCCATCCGTTGATTCCGGCGGTAGTAGCCGAAGGCTTGGGCGAAACGCGCGATGTAGTAGCGGGAGGAGGTCATAGAGTGGGGAGGAAGCTCACTTGGAAATTTTACGCTGAAGGCTCTCGATGACAGTAAAATCTTCAAGTGTCGTGACATTTCCGGAAACTTTTCCGGTAGTTACGAGCTCTTTGAGCAAACGGCGCATGATTTTGCCCGAACGGGTTTTCGGCAGACCGGGAGCAAAATGCAAATCGTCAGGTTTTGCAATCGCGCCGATCACCTTGCCGACGTGATTTCTGAGTTCGGCGCGAAGTTCTTCGGATTCTTCGAAATTGGCCTTCAGCGTGACAAACGCGGCGACGGCCTGGCCTTTCATCTCATCCGGGCGACCGACGACGGCGGCTTCCGCGACGGAGGGGTGCGACACGAGCGCGCTTTCGATTTCGGCCGTCCCGAGGCGGTGGCCGGAAACGTTGAGCACGTCATCGAGGCGACCGATGATCCAGAAATTTCCATCCTTGTCACGACGCGCTCCATCTCCGGCGGTGTAGAGACCGGGATAGTCGGACCAGTAGGTTTTCTTGTAGCGCTCCTTATCGCCGTAAATCGTGCGGACCATCGATGGCCATGGCTTGCGGATGACGAGGCGGCCGTCCTGGCCGGCTTTGCACTCGTTGCCAGCGTCGTCGAGGATTGCCGCATCGATTCCGAAAAACGGCAATGTCGCGGTGCCCGGTTTGCAGGGCGTGGCTCCGGGAAGCGGAGAAATCAGGATCGCGCCGGTTTCGGTTTGCCACCAGGTATCGACGATCGGGCATTTTCCGCCGCCGATGTGCTTGTGATACCAGTTCCATGCCTCCGGGTTGATCGGCTCTCCGACAGAACCTAGCAGGCGTAGCGAGGAAAGATCGTGGGCCGCGGGGAAATGATCGCCTGCCTTGATGAAGGCGCGGATGGCGGTTGGGGCGGTGTAGAAAATCGTGACGCCGTATTCCTCGATCATTTTCCAGAATCGCCCGAAATCCGGTGAGTTCGGCGCGCCTTCATACATCACCTGGGTGACACCGTTCGCCAGTGGTCCGTAAACGATGTAGGAGTGCCCGGTGATCCAGCCGACGTCGGCCGTGCACCAGTAAACGTCCTCATCGCGCATGTCGAAAATGTATTTGCACGTCGAATAGGTGCCGGTGAGGTAGCCGCCGGACGTGTGGAGGATTCCCTTCGGTTTCCCGGTCGAGCCGGAGGTATAGAGAACGAAAAGCGGGTGCTCGGAATCGAATCCCTTCGCGACGTGCTTTGAGGATACGGTCGCAACCTCATCGTGCCACCACTTGTCGCGGGTGGAATCCATGGCGACCTCATTGTTACAACGGTTGAGGACGATGACGCTGGTGACGTGCGTATATTTCGCGAGCGCTTCATCGACGACCGGCTTCAGCGGCACGACTTTTCCACGCCGCCAGCCGCCGTCCGCAGTGACAACGACCGTCGCGCCGGAATCTTCCAGCCGGTCCACGATCGCTTCCGCAGCAAATCCGCCGAAAACGACGTTATGCACGGCACCGATGCGGGCGCAGGCCAGCATTGCAATCGCAGCCTCCGGGACCATCGGCATGTAAATGAGCACGCGATCCTTGGATTTGACTCCGTTTTTCAGCAGCACGTTGGCAAACCGGCACACTTCCTTTTGGAGTTGGCCGTAGGTGATCGTGCGCTTGTCGCCCGGCTCGCCTTCCCAAATGATCGCCGCCTTGTTCTTGCGTGGTCCGGCCGCATGGCGGTCCACGCAGTTTTCGCAGACATTGATTTTTCCGCCGTCGAACCACTTTGCGAACGGCTCCTTCCAATCGAGCACCTTGGACCACTTTTTCTGCCAGGTCAGCTCCTTCGCCTCGGTGGCCCAGAATTTCTCCGGCTTATCGATCGATTCCTTATAGAGCTTTTTGTAAGCCGCCATCGAAGGGATGCGGGCTTTGGCGGAAAATTCCTTGGACGGTTTGTGAACGGTGTCCTGATCGTGGCTCTTATTGGATTTTTTGGCGCTCATGGGTGAGAAAAATTCAGATGAGAAGCCAAAACAGCCCCGCATCATGAACGGAAGCTAAGAAGTCATCCGCCGGGCGGCAAGTACCCAGAAGCGGTTAATCCGGTCTTTTTTTGAACGGGTGGACGTCCTACGGGGGGGGCGAATGGGAGGAATGGAACCGCGAAGTCGCAAAGGTCGCCAAGGAGCGCAAAGTCAGATGCTGGGTTTTGGATGGGAAAACCCCTCCTCTTCACTTCTCTTCATTTCGATGTTCAAAAGGCCGGCCTACGGGCTCCCCGGTCAGTCCGTTCTCTTTTTGCGCGGCTCGGTGGACGCCTCGCGCTTTTTTGCTGGCTTTGGATTTCCCAGCAACATCTGGATTTCCAACGCATTCAGCGCGGCCCAACGACCGGGTTCCAGATCGCCCAGCCACAGGGCACCGATGCGGACGCGGATGAGTTTCGTGACCTGATAGCCGAGGGTGTCGAACATCACGCGGATCTGGCGTTTCGCGCCGTGATCGAGGATGACTTTGATGCGGCGCGAGGAGAGGCGCTCGATGGCTTTTGCCTTCAATTTTCCTTCTGTCGTGAAGACACCTTCAAGAAATTGATCGAGGTGGGCGTTTTCAAACGCCTGGTTCGAGGTGACGAGATATTCCTTCTCGATCGACTTCGAGGGATGCATGAGCTGCTGTGAAAGATCGCCGTCATTGGTCAAAATGAGCAGCCCTTCCGAGTCCATGTCCAATCGGCCGACGTGGTGCAGTGAGTGCATCGTTTCCGGCAGTAGCGCGTAAATCGTTTCACGGCCCAGCTCGTCATCCTTCGTGCAGACAAAGCCACGCGGCTTGTGGAAAGCGACGATCATCGGCTCGCGAGGAATCACTCTTTTGCCGTCCACCTTCACGTGATCACCCGGGGAAATGCGGGTACCCATGTTGATGCACGGGCTGCCATTGACCTCCACCCGTCCGTTTTTGATGAGTTCATCACAAGCGCGGCGGGAGCCCACGGCGCAGGATGCGAGAAATTTGTTGAGGCGTGTGCCGTCGTTGGTTGCCATGATATTCAATACAAAATGCGCGAAACCCGTTGGGGTTCGCGCGTTATGAAGAAAGAGCGAAACAGAGGATTAACCCTCGTGTTTGGTCTTTGGAAGTCCGACTGGGGACTTGCCGGCTTTCCATTCGCCACGCTCCTTGAGGAGTTTGACGCGCTCGAAGCGCTTGAGGACGGAACGTTTGCCGCCGACGGTGGCGCTGGACTTGAGGCTGTTGTGCTTTGACATCTCGGAATGAGGTTAAAATCGCGGGAGGCGGAAACTAGGGGCGGCCCGCGCCCATGGCAATCCGAAAAAGGAGGAAATTTTTAAAAAGTAGTTTAGAACTTCAGTCCGCCTCTTCATCCGCGAAGAACCGGCTGAAGTCGCGGCTACTTTGGCCCTTCATTTCGGCCATCTCACATCCGGAGCCTTGCCGTTCCAGTAAGGCTGGCGGGGATCAAGGAAATCGAGGCCGCCGATGATGACTTTCCCAGCGGAGTTGATAGGGAAG
This sequence comes from Luteolibacter sp., assembly GCA_039925065.1. GTDB lineage: Bacteria > Verrucomicrobiota > Verrucomicrobiia > Verrucomicrobiales > Akkermansiaceae > Luteolibacter. The sequence continues at coordinate 446 of JBDSZP010000058.1, read as the reverse complement.
CTCGATACGGAGTTGTCCATTTTGAGGACGACCACTTTGCCATCATTTGACGATGCGTCCAAGGTTCTGGTGCCCGGGATGACCGGGCCGAAGACGATGGGTGTGCTGGGATTTCCTTTTGAATCCAGCCCGGCAATATAGGCGAAGCCACACTCGGCGTGAGCCAGCACTCTCGCGTCCGAGGTCCAAATACCGTCGGGTTTCTTGATCAGTTTCGCTTTCGCATAAAACATCGCCTCGGATTGGCAGATTCCGGCGGCGAACAACTGGGCGAAAAGATCGTTGGAGGAATTGCCGCCTAGCGTCAGTGCGCTGCCGGTTCTGTGTTTTACTTCCGCAGCGGTGGAGGCTTCGGGGAATTTTCCATACTCGGTATCGAATTCAAACAGCGCCAATCCGATCTGCCGCGCATTGTTGACCGATTCGGTCTGGACGTCTCCACCCCT
>JBDSZP010000057.1:0-2701 GCA_039925065.1 Luteolibacter sp. | reverse complement strand
TCACCACCGATACTGGCATCGAGTTTCGGCCCGCCGCCAACCCGTTCGAAGCGATGGCGAACAAGGACGCGGCGGTCGAGACCTCCGGTGCGCTGCGGACGGTCGCGATCAGCCTGTCGAACATCGCCAACAACATCCGCTGGCTGGCCTCCGGGCCGCGTTGCGGCATCGGCGAGATCAAGATCCCCGAGCTGCAACCGGGCTCGTCGATCATGCCCGGCAAGGTCAATCCGGTGATGTGCGAAGCGGTGACGATGGTGGCGGCAAGGGTCGCGGGAAACCAAACGACAATTTCCTGGTGTGGAGTGGGGGGATTTCTCGAACTGAATGTCTCGATGCCGCTGCTGGCCGCGTGTCTGTTGGAATCGATCGGATTGTTAGCAAATGTGGCGGTTGCTTTCTGCGTGCGGTGCGTGAATGGCATCGAAGCGGACGGCGGGCGCTGCAAGGAGCTGATCGAGCTATCATTATCAATGGTCACCGCACTGGCACCGCGCATCGGCTACGACCGGGCGGCGGCCATTGCGAAGGAATCAGTGGCAACGGGAAGAACCGTGAGGGAGCTGTGTGAGGAAAAACTCGCCGAACTGGGTCTCACTTCGCAGGAACTCAGCGACCTGTTGGATCCGGGGCGGATGTGCGGTCGGTGAGGGAGATTAAAGAAAGCTTAATCGCCAAGCCGCAATCGCCCGCGGACCGCGAAACTTCATTTCGCCCGCGAAGCGAGGTGTCCAAGGAAAGCGCCAGAAACGAATTGTTTCACCGCCAAGACGCTATGGTCGCCGAGGAGTAAAAATTAGAGTCGGTTTTTTGAGACACCGCGAATCTGGCGAATCTAGCGAATTTGAAGAGGAAGAATTGAACCGCGGATTACGCAGATGAACACGGATGGAAGATGGGTTTCGGGACTGAAACTCTTCCTCTTCACGGACCGCGAAACTTCATTTCGCACGCGAAGCGAGCTGTCCAAGGAAAGCGCCAGAAACGAGTATTTTTACCGCCAAGACGCAAAGTTCGCCAAAGAACGCAAAGTTAGACGCTTGGTTTTTGAGAGAAAAAAATCTTCTCTTCATTTCGATGTTCGATGTTCGCCAAGCCTCACCCTTTCGGAGGCAGCGTGCGGCCGTTGACCCATGCGCCTTCGACGAGATTTTGCCGGAAGATCTGCGGAATGCCACGCGAGCCGTCATTGATCAGGGAATTGAGCATCAGGAATCCAACCCGCCCGATTTCCTCGGGATGTTGATCGATCCCGGCATCGACGCTTGTGTCGAGCACTGTCGTGCAGGCCAGGGCGACATCCTGCGGCACACGAAGCCCCACGGCCTTGACGAGTTCCCGCAGCGCCGCGACATCGGTGAAGATCGCATCGGGGCGGTTTTTGTTGAACCACGTGAGAAATCCTTTTTGCCGGATCTCCCTTGGCGCGTATTCCAGTTCGGTGAAATCCAGCACAGCGAGCCGCTGTTTCATCGCAACGGTTCTTTGCGCGATCAGGTATCCTGCCTCGAAGAGGTGACCCCGGGCGATGTTGACTTCATTGGTGACGAAACCGATCCGCTTGTAGCCGCGGGCATGCATTTCCTCGAATGCCAGAATCGTGTTCGCAACTTGATCCGCCGTCACGAGATGGGTTCGCGGGTTTTTGAGAGAGCGGCCGAAACGCACGGAGGAATAGTTTTCCCAGGGAAAGTTTCCCCAATCCGGCTCCTTTTTCTGCGGTGGCAGTAGGATGCCCGTGATGCCGCGTGCTGTTAGTATCTGATGGAGCCGATCCGGGGACATGTCTTCACCCATCTGGAACTCCTCAAGACGATAGCCGAATTTCGCGGCTGCTTTGTAGGCTCCCACCCAGTAGGCGTCGAATTCCTTGTGTTGGCGGAGCTTTTCCGGTGGTTGCCAAGCATTGACCCACGCGATAGCGGCCGAGATCGGAGTGGTGGACTTGCCTTTGCGGTATTGGGCCAATGCGGCGAGCATCGGGTCCGGTTGATAGCCCAGCTGCACGGCGGCTTGTTGGACTTTTTCGCGGACCTCTGCCGAAATTCTCGTATTGTTTTTCAGCGCGAGCGAGACGGTCACGTGGCTCACGCCAAGAAGCTTGCCGATGTCACGAAGGCTGACGCGAGGGGAATTTGGCTTGGATTCCATGGAAATCTTGATGTGTGATGGAAAGCTTTTGATTAACAGTGTAACCCGGGCGTGTCTAGCCCTAAAGAAAAGTCTTCCTCGGTAGTGTCCGGCTTCACTCATTTTGCCTTTCGCCGCCTTGCTCGGCACCCTCGGTGTGCTCGGATTTCTCCGTCGCCGCCGTTGATCCGCTGTCTCCGCACGGCTCCTTTCCTTCTGCGGAAAGGAAATTCACCTGCTGTCAGCCTCCTAATCCGCATTGTGAATAACTTGTGAATAGCCAGGAATAACGCAAAAATCGATTTCAATCAGCCGTTTCAATCTCGCCCACGTCGGGCCAGAGCATCCCAGCCCAAAGGAGCCGTTCATTCTGAACGCTAAGTGCCGGGGACATTTTGTCCACCGCCACCGTCCCCGCAGATCAAGCGACCCCCATTGAGGGACTTGGGTTCAGAGGCTGGGGACTGGTGAAGAAGCATCTTTTCTAATCCCTCGCCCCGACTGAAAGATCCCTGCGATGGCTAGATTTTCAACCGCAATCGAAGCGTAGCGTAGATGGGCGGCCTCCCGC
>JBDSZP010000056.1:0-12579 GCA_039925065.1 Luteolibacter sp. | reverse complement strand
ACCCATCAGAGTCCAATCATGATCGAAGTTCCATTTGCGCGCATTCCTGAGGAGCCCGGTGCGGTAATTCCGCACGCCGGGATCTGCGAGGGGGGCGTTGGGCAACTGACGTCTCTACCTTAATCGCTATAGAAACTTATGTTCGGAGCAATTGTCGGTGACATCGCGGGTTCAACCTACGAGCGGTGCAATTTGAAGTTTGAATGGTGTCCGATATTTGCTCACGGATCTCAATTCACTGACGATACGGTTCTCACGCTTGCGACTGCCGATCACTTTGTCTTTGGAGGCACTTATGAGGACGCTTACCGACGATTCGGACGCAATTACCCTCATGCGGGATATGGGGCCAGCTTTCGACAGTGGATGCTTTCCGACGACCCAAAGCCCTACAATAGTTGGGGCAATGGATCCGCGATGCGGGCAAGCCCGATTGGTTGGGTGGCGACCGACCTCGATTGGGCACTAGACGAAGCCAGACGCAGTGCCGAGGTTACCCACGATCACCCCAACGGGATCAAAGGTGCCCAAGCGGTAGTTGCCGCAGTCTTTTTGGCTCGCAGCGGAGAGTCTAAGGAATCAATTCGAAGATTCGTAGCCGAGCGGTTTTCATACAATCTGTATCGGACCGTAGAGCAGATTCGGCCGGGATACCTGTTCGAGGTCAACAGCGAATGGTCCGTGCCAGAAGCTATCATTGCATTCCTAGATTCCAGTGATTTCGAGTCAGCGATTAGGAAGGCGATTTCCATCGGTGGCGATAGCGACACGATTGCGTGTATCGCAGGTGCTATCGCGCACGCATTCTACGGTAGTATACCGAAGTGGATGACCGACTACTGCCTTGGCGTGCTGGATGTTGCGCAGAGATCCATCATCACCGATTTCTGGGAACGCTACCCAAATTCAAGAAGCGAACGCCAAAGATAGGTTTGGGCGACAGCCCCGGACTTATCGGTTGTTGGGCAGGCCCGCCGGGTGCTACGGACGAGGAGGCGATGGGGGGATGGGGGGATGCACTTTGATTTTGTGATTCACCTCCAAGACTTGCGGAAAGGTTCATGCGCGATTCCGACTTTCCGCCTGCTCTAATTAGACGAAGTGATAGAATCTCGCGGAATTGACGACTAAACGCCTGTTCCTTTTGTCATGACCCCAGAGTGTCGTCCCTCTGTTGGGCAGTGTCAGGCAAAGTTTATCCTTGCCTCCAATATTGCGATGCCATGGATTTGCCTATGGGCTACAGTATTTTTTTGAGAGGAGAATCCTTTGAGCATGACGGCTGGGTGCAAGATCTTGGCAGTTGTGGCCTGGATATCTCACCGATGGGGACCCAGTTCGCCGAGATTTTGGCGGAGCATCGACCGGAGGAAATATGGCTGCACCCGCGCGGCGGTGTCCGGGGAGTAACTGTCAAGAGGTCAGGGGAAGGCGCGGAGTTGAGTCTGCCGACGGGCGTTTCCGAGGCAGACTTTCTACTAACCGGGGTGCTGATCCGGGCCGCCATGGCGCGTGGCGCGGTTGCGGAAGACGAAGAAGGGCGTATTCTCACTGGCACGGATGAGGAAATGCGAACGCTGGGAATGGAATACCGGCAGTTTTTTTGGTCAGCGATCTATCACCAACTTGCGGAAGGCGAAAGCATCCTTCCGGTGGGTGGCTTGCTCCATTTAAAGATCGATCCATCGGAGCGTGGAGATGGAAGGTGGGATGCCTTGGAGCGCCTACAGCTCGATAAAATGGGCCGATATCAGGAGTCTTTTATCGCATCGCTCATGCAGGTGAAAATGAATGGCGTCGGAAAAGTGATATCAAACTATCACCACCTCCCGACCTTGCTTTCCACTGAAGCGGAGTATTATACGATGATGGGGGAGCACGGCGACATTACCGGAGGACTTCCGCTACCAGTCGGCCGGTTCTGCGAATTGCTCGGCGACCGCGTTGAGAGTTTGGGCAGCTGGAGGTTCGTGCCGGCCATCGACTTCACGAGAGAACCGGAACTTGCCGCCAAACTGAAAGCCGCGGCGGGAGAAGCTGGGGTCCGCTCTCTTCCCGTGCCACCGGGCGTTTTGAAATCGCCGCCCACCCAAAGCAACGACCTCACAGGGGAAGACTGGATGCTGCTGGCGAAGATGGCCGTTCTCTGCCTCTATCTGGTCGCGGGAGCGGATGGTTCGGTGGACAGAAAGGAGATTGCGGCCATCAGAAATCTGCTGGCAAACACCCAATCATTTCCGCATCCGGTGCTTGCCAAGATCATGGGCATCGCCCGCACGTCCTTGGAGCACATCGCCCAGCAGTTGCAGGAAGAGGGATTGCCGCCGATGATTCATTTTGCGCTTCTGCTAGGGGTTCTGCGGAAGTTTCCCGAAGATGAGGCCGCCCACATCAAGGCCGGTTTCCTGGCGAGCGCAAACGCAGTGGCGGAAGCCTCCGGCGGATTCTTCGGCTTTGGTTCAAAAGTGAGCAAACGCGAGAAAGAAGTCCTCGATTTCCTCAAAGGAATTCTATCGTAAACTCAGTTGAAAAGTCTATCTGATCATCGTGCAAGGCGGCACTCGTTTGAGAAGGCCGATCGTCCTATGCCGCCGGGCTAGTCCCCTGAGCCGCAATACCAAAGCGAACCTCAAGGTCCGAATCGTTCTCCAGAAATAATGAGTGAATCACAGCCATGGTTTACAGTGCGTTGCCTCTTTAGTCATCCTACCAGAGCGAAGGATGACGACGGACATCTCTACGAGGAACGTGTCACACTGTGGAAGTGCGGTAACTTGGACGAGGCTTATCGCTTGGCCCGAATCGAAGCCGAGACATATGCCAAAGAGGCCGATGCTATTTTCATCGATACTACTGATGCATTCCACCTATTCGACGCCGAGTGTGGTCACGGCTCCGAAGTCTGGTCGGTGATGCGCGGGAGCCACTTTGACGCGCAGACATACACTAACACGTGTGTCACCACTGCCAGAGACCGCCGACATGACTACAGCGGCCCCAAATAACGAAGAATTGGAGAACAAGATTGCCGCGTCAGTGGGCGGGAAGCGGTGAGCTTGAGGGCGCCGAGAAAGGTGTTTCGTGATCGATCAGGAAAAGAACAATCCTTGTCCGGCCATGATTGAAGGCATATTCCGAATGTCATCCAAGGGCCTTGCAGGCATTGGATAGGTTGTTGAGTTCAGGGAGGCGGGGACTCGCGGTTTACGGCGCGGGCCTTTTCCACAGATAGAGCCACCGCTCGGAAACGCATTTTCCGTTTTCATCCTGGAGTTCGCAGGTCATGTCCATGTCCGACAAATCCTTCGGCGGTTCGCATACGAAAAACGCACGCAACACTTGTGGCATGTGGAGTTTGTCGCTGCGACCGAGGCCTGCGGGGAGATCGTCCACGTTCGGCATGCTGAGGTCGGATAGCCCGACGTGGATCAGCTTCACCGACTGCTGATTGATGGTGACGACTGGCTTCAGCTTGGAAATGTCATCCCATTTCGGGTCGCCCACCTTGAGTTCCGGTGTGAGTGGCTTCGCGAAATCGATGGCCATCAGCACCTGATCCGGCTTTTGCACCGGAGTTCCGGAACGAGTCGCACGCACCGAGAAAATTCCCGATGGCGCAGGATCGCGCATCCAGCGGAGGCGATAGTGGAAATGGTAAGATTTCCCGACTTCGAGCACCGGCGTCGGCTCCCAGAGCAGGATCACGTTGTCGTCGGTCTCATCTCTGGTCGGCATTTCGATGAGGTGAAGTTTCCCATAATCAAATCCTTCGATGGGTTCCACCTTCACGCTCGGGCGGTTGTGATAAAGCGCTTCCGGATCCTGATAGGAGGAAAACGAGCGATCCCGCTGCAGCAGCGCCCACGAACGAGGTTTTTCCATCGTGAAAACACAGTGGCGGAACTGGCCCTTCGTCGTTTCCAGCGGGCGGTAGTGGAGATTTCCGCTGCCGAGTTCCATCAGCAGGCCGTCGTTGTCGTGGACTTCCGGGCGGAAATCCAGCGGCTTCGGATACGTGCTTTCGCCGAACCAGAACATCGTGGAAAACGGCGCGAGCCCGAGCTGCTGGACGGGCTTCCGCAGGGTGATCTCCGCATCGATGTCCATCACCGTTTCCACTCCTGGCGTGATTTGGAATTGATACGCACCCGCCACGCTGTCGCCGTCGAGAAGGGCCCACGCCTTCAGGGTTTTCGAGTTCTTTTCCGGCTTCTCCAGATAGAATTCCGAGAAATCAGGAAACTCCTCGGGCACACCGGGCAAGCCGCTGTTGATCGAGAGCCCGCGTGCGGAAAGTCCATAGGGTGCGTCTTTCGGAATCGCCCGGAAATAGCTCGCGCCCATGAACACCAGGAACTCGTCCATGTAAGTCTCCGTGTTCAAATGGGTGCGCGCCCGCCAACCCGCATAGCCCGGAGGCGGAAGGGTGCCCACGGGGACCTTTTGTTTCCCGTAGTCGAAAAGTTTCTGATCAAACTTGAGCGTTTCCGCCTTGCCGCCCGCGACTTCGTGAAGCGTCACCATCTTCTTCGCCGTCCAGCCCGGGTGGAAAAAATCGATCGAAAACGCCGCTTTCTGGTCTGCCCACAGCCCGGAATCCATCTTGAAACGGATGTCGCGGTGCCCGTCGTAGCTCAGGTTTTTCCAGTAATCCGCCAGATTCAGCTTCGATGCCTCATGCGGGCCAGCCGCCATTTTGCGGGCTTTTTCACGCAGGGTATCGAACGAAAAATCCTCCGCACGAACGACGGTGGAAGGTAAAATGAACAGGGCAAGCGCAGGCAGCAATGCGCGGGAACAGAGTGTCATGGGGCAGATTTGGCAGACGGTGCCCGCAATGGCAATAGCGGTTGTCCGGCAGTGCAGGGCTGCCTCACTTTGAGAAAACTAACCGCGAATGAACGCGAAGACACGCGAATGTTGCAATGACTGTGAAATGAATCCACCCTGGCGTTTGGATTCCGGCCCAAAGGGTCAACATCCCTCAGCCCAGCCCATCGGGCTGGGTAACATCCGCCAAAGATTCATGCGCCCCAACGGTGCACGATACCGGGCGTGTTCGATCGCTCCCCGGGTCGCGACCTTTCAGGCCGCCAATGGCTTTGCCTGATCCGACCCAGGACGTTGCCCTGGGCTGAGGGATACAGTCCCGTTGGGCCAACGATCTCAAAGAAACCTCTTCAATTCCGGGCTTTACCACGAACTTTCCGTAGTGTCGGAACCCTGATTCACCGGGTGAGTTTGACTTCATTCGCGCCGTTTGGCGTCAATTGGCGGTTGAAAAACCAAAATGAGGTAACCTTGTCCGGCAGCGGCTTCTGTTCACCAAGGCAGCGTCAACGGGTCCAATTTCGGCGCGGAAAGCTTGCGACTGACGGCATCAAAAACAAAAGGCAAGCCGCTCACCGGTTCGCGGGTGATTCGGTTCGCGTCGGCCGGCGTCAGCGTGGTGCCCGCTTTTTCGAGGATCAGCAGGTCCAGCGCCGCCTGATGTTGCTGGTGGACGGCCGCCGCTTGGACGTAGCCTTGGAACCAGCTCTCATCTCCGGTGGAAATGGTATCGATGATTCCTCGCCCTTCCTCCGACAAGTGCGAGACACCGCCCGGGCAAACGATCTTGTAGTTCATCAAATCCGCCAGGGATCGCGATGGGAGGTCGGATACGCATTGGCTGTAGATTGCCGAGTAGCAGCGTAAAGTCTCTTCCGCATCCGGCATTTCGCAGGTTTTTTCGCTCACTGCCAGCAAGGGAAATGCCATGAAGTCCGCGCCGTTATTCCACTCTCCGCGCATCATTTTGGCCAACTCGGCGGCGGAGTAGATTTTTCGCCCGAATAGGGATTTCCATCGGTTCAGATGCGCCGACTTGCCGAGGGCGGGGAGCAGCGTTTTGAACGAAAGGTCTTCGATGGCACGGTTGACCAGAACGGCTATGGTTTCACAGAGAAAGGAAGGAGCCTCAATGTCGTGATAGTGAAAGCCGAGATTGCCGGCGGCGGAGAGCAGCCGGAGGGTTTCTTCCTCGTCGCCCGCTTCGGCGGCGAGCCGGGCTTTGAGCAGGAGCATCCGGGATCCGTTTATTCCGGGGATTGCGTTGATGAAACCTATGTAATCGGCGGGCATGTTTGCGGACGAGCGGGTCGGAAGTGCCGCGATGTGTTCGATCTTACCTACCACTTCGGCATGTTCGGCCAGGCAGCGTTTCACGGTTTCCGGATCCCACCCGTTTCGATCGGCGAGAATTTTCTTAAACTCCTCGCTGATCGGCAGGGCGCTGCCGAGTTGGTAGAGCAGCAGAAAGCCGTTCTCTTCCGCAGGCACGGGGCGTTCGGTGACTTCCAACGCAGGGAATTCAGCCAGGAATTTCACCTTCCACGCCGCTGCCTCCGCTCTCGCCGCCGAATGTTCCGCCGATGTGAGTGGTTTGTGGGCGGGCACCGGGATGTGGAGTTTTCTTGCGATCCGGCGCATGCCGTAGGACCCGAACCTGTCCAGATCCCGGGGGAGGCAAAAATGCACGAATGCGCCAAGCGTGGCAACGAGCAGCGTCCAACTCAAAACTTTGATCCACTGCCGATATTTCATCCGGCATTTGGAATAGCGGAAAAATCAGCCAGTCCAAGCAGTAACCGGGGACGGCGACGCGAAGTCAGATACTGGTTTTTTGGGTGAAGCGAAACGCGGAGGCGGGGAGGTCGCGGAGGGATACGCGGGGGAAGAGAGACCGGGAGCAAAGTCTTCCTCTTCACTTCTTTTCATTTCAAAGTTCGATGTTCCAAAGAAGGCCCTGCTATTTCCCGTGGTTGACCCCACCGGGCCGCATTGCTAGCGTCCGCGCCCCGTCATGAGCGCCGCACCGAATTACAAAGACACCCTGACTCTCCCGCAAACGACTTTCCCGATGCGTGGAGACTTGGTGCAGAATGAACCTGCCCGCCTTGAGAAGTGGGAAAACGAAGGTCTTTACGAGAAAATCCTTGCCCGTCGCCGCGCTCAGAACGCTCCGGAATTCATTCTCCACGATGGCCCGCCATTCGCGAATGGCGACGTCCACATGGGCACCGCGCTCAACAAATTGCTCAAGGATCTCGTCGTGAAATCCAAGACAATGGCCGGTTTCACCGCGCCGTTCGTGCCCGGTTGGGACTGCCACGGCCTGCCGATCGAGTTCAAGGTCGTCAAGGAAGCCGCCGGTTTGGAGCCTGCGGAAATCCGCCGCCGCTGCACCGAGTTTGCCTCGAAATTTATCGATATCCAGCGTGCCTCCTTCCGCCGACTCGGGGTTTTCGGCGATTGGAAAAACCCTTATCTCACGATGAATCCCGGCTATGAGGCGAGCATCCTGCGCGTCTTCGCGAAGCTCGTGGAAAATGGCAACATCTACCAAGCGAAGAAGCCCGTCCAGTGGTCCTACGGCGCGCAAACCGCCCTCGCCGAAGCCGAGGTCGAGTATCAGGACAAGGAAAGTCCGGCCATTTTCGTCAAATTCCCGCTCGTTTCCGGCGAGTTCGCGGGCCAGGCGAGCATGGTGATCTGGACCACGACGCCATGGACGCTTCCGGCCAACCTCGGCATCGCCCTTCATCCGGAATTCACCTACGTCGTCGGGAAATTCATCAAGGACGACGTGGTCGAAACCTTCGTGATCGTCCGCGAGCTCATCGGCGCTTTCACGGAAAAAACCGGCTACGCGCTCGCTGAAACCGTCAAGGAATGCAAGGGCCGCGAGTTCGAAGGCTTCGAAGCCGGACACCCGTTCCTCGATCGCACGTCGAAGGTCATCCTCGCCAATTTCGTCACCATCGAAACCGGTACCGGCGCGGTTCACATCGCCCCCGGCCACGGCTCGGATGACTACGTGGCCGGCCAACAAAACGGCCTCGCCGTTCTGTCACCGGTCGATAATGAAGGCAAATTCACCGAAGAAGCCGGCCTTGCGGAACTCGTCGGCATGCACGTTTTCAAATCGAACAGCCGCATCATCGAGATCCTTACCGAGAGCGGTCACTTGCTCGGCCAGGAAGTTTACAAGCACTCGTATCCGCATTGCTGGCGTTCGAAAACGCCGATCATCTTCCGCGCCGTTGAGCAGTTTTTCATCTCGCTCGATACCCTCCGTGGCCAGGCGCTGACGGAAATCGACAAGGTCGAATGGCTGCCTGCGTGGGGCCGCAACCGGATCTACGGCACCGTCGAGTCCCGTCCCGATTGGTGCATCTCGCGCCAACGCACATGGGGCGTGCCGCTGCCGGTTTTCTTCGATGAAAACGGCAAAACGATCATCTCCGCCGAACTCGCCAACAAGGTCGCCAATCTCGTTGAAAAGGAAGGCACGAACGTCTGGTTTGAAAAAACCGATGCCGAGCTCGCTGCGATTCTCGGTCTGCCCGCTGGCGTGAAAAAATGCCGCGACACGCTCGATGTCTGGATCGATTCCGGTTGCTCGCATGCCGCCGTGCTCGATTCGCATCCGCAACTGAGCTGCCCCGCCGATCTCTATCTGGAAGCCACCGACCAACACCGCGGCTGGTTCCAGAGTTCGCTCATGCTCAGCACCGGCTATCGTGGATTCGCGCCTTACAAGACGGTGATGACCCACGGTTTCGTGGTGGATAAGGACAAGAAGAAGATTTCCAAGTCCGATGCCGCAAAGTCTGGCAAGCCGACCGACGCCGCCCATTTCTACAACCAATACGGTGCCGACATCGTCCGCCTCTGGGTTTCCTCCGTGGACTGGCAAAATGAAGTGCCGTTCGGTGAGGATCTCTTCAAGCAAGTCGCCGAACCTTATCGCCGCTTGCGCAACACCCTGCGCATCCTGTTGGGAAATCTCGATGGATTTGATCGCTCTTCATCCACAATCTCCAATCTCCAATCTCCAATCCCTCTTCTGGACCGTTGGATCCTCGAGCGCCTCCATCAAGTCGTGGCCGAGTGCCGCAGTGCTTACGAAGCCTACGAATTCCGAAAGGTCTTCAACTCGCTCAACCAATTCTGCACCGCCGATCTCTCCGCCATCTACATCGATGCGACCAAGGACCGCATGTATTGTGACGCACCGGATTCCTCACGCCGCCGTGCCTCACAGGCTGCGATGCATGAGATCTTCACCAGCATCGCCAAGTTGCTGGCGCCGATCCTAGCCTACACTGCCGACGAGGCATGGGAACACGCTGGTTTCACGGAAGGCACGGTTCACGAGCAGGATTTCCCCGAGGCAAATCCAGCCTTCGCTCCCGGCGAGGCGACGAAACAAGCGACGCGCCTTTTTGAAATCAAATACGTCATCCAGACCGCGATCGAAGCCCGCATCCAAGCCAAGGAATTCACGCGCAACAACGAGGCAGATGTCTCGCTGACGATTCCTGCCTCGGACGCACCGTTGCTCGATCTCCTCAATGACCGGAGCTTCGCCACCGAATTCTTCATCATCGCCGGCCTAACCGCCACGCTTGGCGAGGAACTCACCGCCACCGCCCGCAAGACGGATCATTCGCTTTGCCCGCGTTGCCGGAAACACGAGCCGCTCGTCGAGAGCGGGCTTTGCGAGCGCTGCGACCAGGTCGTGAGCTGATCAGTGATCAGAAAGTGGTCCGCACAGTCTCTGTGCGGCTCTTACGTCGCAGCAGGACCATCCCGCAAATGAAGACTCCGCACAGAAGGGACTGTGCGGTCCACTTGTCCTGAAGCTTTTTCAGTCAGCGACGGTCATCGACGCGCCGCTACAGAAGGGCTATTTCTCGCTTCGCTCTTGCGCCTGCGACGATGAGCAGCTTTCTTCCCCTCTGTTGTTTTGCGGACTTCTGACATGGTGAAATTGAAACACACATTTTCTGCGCTGATCGGGCTGGCACTGGTATCCTGTGCCGCCCCGAAGGCCACTGTGGTTGCGCAGCCGCCTGAACCGATAAAGGAAAAGCCCCCTGAGTCGGTTGTCTCTACCGCGCCACTCCCGCCTCCACTTCCGGACAATGGCTTGAGAATTCCGAACATGCTGGATCTGCCAAGTGAAGGAGAGTTGCGTTCGACGGGCTCCTCGGCCGCGAAGACGGGAAATGAGGGCGGCGCGGTGATTTCACGGCCGCCGACGGATCCTCCGTCACGAGTGAAGCCAAAGGAAGCTGCTCCTGCGGATCAGCGCTGATTGAAGCGAGACATCTCCCGCGCGGCTTCGCGGAGTTCGACCCGTTCCTTCAGGTCCTGACGTTGGTCCGAGTGGGTTTTCCCCTTGCCGACGCCGATTTCCACTTTCACCCGGCGGTCTTTCCAATACATCCGCAGCAGGGGAAGCGAGCAACCTTTGACGGCGGAGGCGTTGGCCAGCCTGAGAATTTCCCGTTTATGGAGCAACAGGCGGCGCGGACGCTTTTCCGGATGGTTATACCAATCCGCCGCAGTTTGCCAGGGCTGGATATTGCAGCCGTAGAGAAAGACCTGGTTGTTCTCGATGCGCGCGAACGCATCGGAAATATTCACTTTGCCGGCACGGATCGATTTGACCTCAGTGCCCTTCAATTCAATGCCAGCCTCGAATTTCTCCGTGATGTTGAAATCGCGCCCGGCCTTCCGGTTGGTGGCGATTTCCGCACTCATGGGGATTCAAGGTGACAGGGAAAGCAGCCCTTAGGGTGCTTCCTTGAAAATCAGTTTGATTTTGCCTTCGATGATTTCGGTGAGGGCAATATCAGCCACGCCCATGCTCGGGCGGGTTGGGATGAGCGGGGAACGTCCGCTGTTGAGTTGTCTCACGCGCTGGGAGACCAAATTGACCAGAACAAGTGGGTCTTTGACAATTTCTGAGGCCTTATCGAGAAGATCGCTTTTCATAGGAGAACCGGGAAATCGCGAAATCGGCTGTACTTGCTCAAACGGTATAACGTTTTCGGGTAGCAGGGACGTGTCTTTTTCGCTCAAAACTTTAGATGGGAAGGGTTCCCGGAGAGTAGCCGGGCAGGTCGTCAAACCAGAGATTCGAGTTTGTGACAAGTCTTATCTGGTTGATTCTGGTGATTTTTTGGGATTTTTATCCATCACTTCGGCATCAAATCGATTCCGAAACGGCGGAGCACGACGACGGTGAGCCAGAAAAGAATGATCGTGATGACGCAGTTCGCAGCCAGCGTGGTCCAAAATCCCCAGCCATTCCGCATCATCCAGGGAAAAATGAGGAACATCGGCAGGGTGGGGAGGACGAACCAAAATGTGCCTTCAGCGTGGTTGGCGAGGCGTTCCGAGGATTGGCCGCCGTGGTGCATCCAGATCATGGCCATCAGCGAGGTGAGCGGCAGCGCGATCAGCAGGGCGGAAAGCCGGTCATTCACGAGTTGGATCTTGTTCACGAATAGAATGATGACGGCGGTGATCAGGATTTTGACGAGATCGAAGGGCGTGATGTTGAGGATTTTATCCCAAGGAATGCGGCTCATAGGAAGCGGACTTGCGGTTGCCGGAAGGGTAGGTGTAGCGTCCGACCATGCAAGCCGCTCGTTTCGTTTCTTTTTTCGCCGTTCTTTTTACCGCTTGTGCTGCTCCTGCCGCCCCATCCGCGAGCAACCTGAATGCGGGGCAGAAGGCGGCGATCGGGAAAAAAATCTGGCAAAACGAATGCGCGGGCAGCGTCGCCGGCCTGACGACTTGGAACGGCGGGGAAGAGTTCCCGTCGCTGGGGATCGGTCATTTCATCTGGTATCCGGAAGGGTTCAAAGGACGTTTCAGCGAGAGTTGGCCGCATTTCATCGAATTCGCCCGTCAGCGCGGAGCTGAAATCCCGGCGGTGGCTGCGGAGCGATACAGCCCGTGGCGGACCAAGGCGGAGTTTCAGAAGGATTTCAACGGTCCGCGCCTGACCAGTCTGCGGAAATGGCTGGCGGCGACGGTGAGCTTGCAGACGGATTTCATCATCGCCCGGTCACACGAGGCGCTGCCGAAAATCCTCGCCGCCGCTCCCGGCAGCGAAAAAGCACGGATCGAGGCGAATTACCGCAAGGTTTCCACGACCTCCCAAGGGACTTACGCGCTGATCGATTACGTGAATTTCAAGGGCGATGGCACTCTGGAATCGGAACGCTACAACGGCCGTGGCTGGGGATTGCTCCAGGTGTTGGGTGAAATGAAGGATGTTCCATCAGGCGCACCCGCCGCCACGGAATTTGCGGCCGCCGCGAAACGCGTGCTCTCCCGCCGCATCGCGAATTCACCGCCGGAGCGCGGCGAAAAGCGTTGGGAGGAAGGCTGGCACAATCGCTGCGGGACGTATGCGAAACCGCTGTGATCGTTCGTAGTTCAACCCTTCAGGGTGTCTTCCGAGCGCTCCGAAGACACCCTAAAGGGTTGAACTACAAACACTTGCCTTCGTATGATTTACGCTGCGTGCCACTCGGGCAATCCGGCGGAGAAGTTATCTTCGGTGTCTTCTACGCGCACCGAAGACACCCTAAAGCAGCGGTGTTTCGTGCAAGTGAAAATTGTGGATTGGCGAGGAGTTTGTTGAGGACGGTTAGCATTTTCCTCATGACCGCGACGATCGCCACCTTGTGCGGCTTTCCCTTGTCATTTCTGAGCCGCTCGTAGAAGGCCTTG
>JBDSZP010000055.1:0-21947 GCA_039925065.1 Luteolibacter sp. | reverse complement strand
GCAATCCAACTTTGACTTGTTCAACCCATGGAACTTCACCGGCGGTGGCCAGCGCTTCGCGATGAGCCTCCGGGCTGGTGCCGAGCGTTCCGAGTTCACGATGTCCCTGACAGAGCCTTGGTTCATGGACCAACAGTTGTCCCTCACGGGTGAGGTTTTCTACAAGCAGTCCTCCTATTTTAGCGATTTCTACGATCAAACGAATCTGGGCGCGGCAATGTCCATCAGAAAGCCGCTGGGTGCCAAAGGCTCCATCAAGGGTGAGTATCGTTTGGAAAACGTGAACATCGATTCCCAAGTGGATTCCAACGATTACGTCGATAAGAACTTTGTGGGCGACAACGGAGACAACTCCGAGCTTTCCGAGAAAAAGATCGGTGGCGATTTCCTTCGCAGCGCAATCTCCGCGAACTACATTTACGATAGCCGTGACAGCAGCGTTCAGGCCCGCAGCGGCCAGAAGATCGATTTGGGCCTTACCCTGGCCGGCCTCGGTGGCGACGTGAACACCTTCACGTTCTCCAGCCAAGGTCAGAAGTATTGGAACCTCAAGTGGGATTCGATTCTCTCGCTCAGCGGCGAGCTCGCTTTCGTGGATAGCACGAATGGCGATGATATCCCGGTCTTCGAGCGGATGTTCCTCGGTGGCGGTCGCACGCTCCGTGGATTTGAGTTCCGCGATGTCGGACCTCGTGATTCCAAATACACCAATGAGGTCTATGGCGGAAACTCTCTCGGTTACATCACTGCGGAATACACCGTGCCTATCATCGAAACCGTGCGTGCTGCGGTGTTCTCCGATACCGGTTTCGTGAATGCGGATAGCTGGGACATGAGCCCGGGCGATCTCTACAGCGATGTGGGCGTCGGCATCCGCTTGAAACTGCCTATCAGTCCGCTGCCATTGGCGCTGGATTATGCGGTCCCGATTTCATCGCCGGACAACGAGGCGGACAAGGGCGGGCAGTTCAACTTCTCCCTTCAGTATAGCTACTGATTTTCAGTGGCCCTCTGATTTTCAAAACCGGCTTTCCGCACAGCGGGAGGCCGGTTTTTTTACGCCGTAACGCAAGCCGCATCAGCGACGCGCATGCCATCCATCGCCGCACTGACGATTCCTCCCGCATAGCCGGCTCCCTCGCCGCAGGGGAAAAGTCCGCTGATTTCCGGATGCTCGAGCGTGTCGTCGCGGCGGGGGATTCTGACGGGCGAACTGGTGCGTGTTTCAAACCCTAACAATAGAACCTCGCGGGAGATGTATCCGTGCATCTGACGGCCGAACAGGCGCAACCCTTCGTTCATGCGGCTGGTGATCCAGGAAGGCAGCAACTCGTGCAGCGGCGCGGATTTTGTTCCTGGAAAGTAGCTGGTTTCAGGCAGGTCGGCGGAAATTCTGCCATTGAGGAAATCAGTGACGCGCTGGCCGGGTGCGACTTGCCCTCCGCCACCGGCTTGTTTCGCAGCGCGTTCGAGCTCCTTTTGAAATACGAGACCGGCGAGAATGCCGTGTTCTTTCACGAGTGGTTTCAGATCTTCTGGCTCCACGGTGGAGACCATCCCGGAGTTGGCAAAGGGGGAGTCGCGACGCGAGAGGCTCATGCCGTTGACGACAACCTCGTCATTTTCCGTCGATGCCGGGACGATCCAGCCGCCGGGACACATGCAGAAGGAATGGACACCGCGGCCCCGGATTTTTGTGGCGAGGCGGTAGCGTGCGGCTGGCAGGAGACGCGGACGTTCCTGGCCGGGATCGAGGTGGTACTGGGCTTGGTCGATGAACGGTTGTGAGTGTTCGATGCGGAAGCCGACGGCGAAGGCTTTGGCTTCCAATAGAATTTTTTTCGCGGCGAGAAGCCGGTAAATGTCGCGCGCTGAGTGACCGGTCGCGAGGATCACTGAATCTGATAGGATTTCCTCGCCGGACGCGGTGAGGACGCCGCGGATTTTGTTTCCGGTGATGAGGAAGTCGGTGACTTTCGTTTGGAAACGAACCTCTCCGCCGACAGCGATGATGGATTGGCGGATGGCCTTGACGACGTTCGGTAACAGGTTCGAGCCGATGTGCGGATGGGCGTCGGTGAGGATCACTTCCGGAGCGCCGTGGGCGACGAGAACTTCGTAAACCTTGGCGACGGGTCCGCGTTTGGTGGCGCGGGTGTAGAGTTTTCCATCGGAGAAAGTGCCTGCCCCGCCCTCGCCGAAGCAGTAGTTGGATTCCTCGATCACACGGCCTTCGCGCAGGATCGGCGCGAGATCGAAACGACGGGCGCTGGCGTCTTTTCCGCGTTCCAGCAAGATCGGCTTCATGCCATTTTCGAGGCAACGGAGTGCTGCAAACATTCCCGCAGGACCACAGCCGATGATGATCACTGTTCTTGCATTTGGCGAAAGTGCCGGAGCCGACCATTCAGGTGTGATGTCCGGCGGCAGGGGAGCATCGAGTGAAACATCAAGCCGGAGCTGCACCTTGACGGCGCGCTGGCGGGCATCAATCGAATGTTTGCGGAGCTTGACCCCTCCGATGCGGGAAACGGGTATGCCGAGCTTGATCGCGGCGGCGTTGCGCCGGGCCTGCTCGTCCTCTGATTTTTCCAGAGGAAGGACGATATCGATGGTTTCTATCAGGGGTTCCACAGGGAGGTTAGCCACGGATGCTGCGCTTTTGTCCGGCGTCATCGACACTGACAAACGTCACTTTGGTTGAGAAAATAGGATTTTGTCCGATGCGTTCATCGACGACCCGGACAGCGTAAGTCGCGCTGGTATTACCCTCGCGTTCGCGCTCACAGGAAATTCGCAGGATCGTCCCGTCCCGCACGCTGTGATGGAACTCGACGGTGTCCATCGCCACGGTGACGAACTGGCAATGCGGATAGTCCAGACTGGCGGCGATCCATGACGCCTCATCAACCCACGCGAGCAGGCGTCCGCCAAAGAGGAACCCGTAATGGTTCAGGTCACCGGGGAGGACGAGTCGGTGTGTTTCCATGATCTCACCAGCGGCGGCGTTTGCCTTCCTTGTAAATCAGCGAGTCCAGCGAGAAATTTCCCGCACCTGCCAGAATGATGGCGAGCAGCGGAATGATGTACATGATGGAGAGTTCCTTGGCGTCGGTGACAGTCGGTGGTTTGACAAACCAAGGAGCGGTTCCGAGAAATCCGAAGGCTGCGACGACCATGTTGAGTCCGAGCACAAAAGCCGCCGGACGTGTGGCGAAGCCGATGATGATCATGGCTGCCGCAACCACCTCGGCAACGATACAGAGGGTGTAGCTGACGGGGGAGGACATCAGGCTGAATGGGAGAAAATCCGGAACGTAGAACAGATCCTTGCGAACCGCGTAGTCCTGGATTTTCGGGATACCATGGCCGATCAGCATCATCAGGCCGACCATCACGCGCAATGCGAGGAATCCGAGCGAAGCGGTTGCATCGCGGGTGCCGCAGTCAAAAAAGAATTTTTTCATCAAGTGGAAGCAGGTGCTTATTTCACGGAAATCGTAATGCGCTTGAGGCGGTCGTCGCCTTCCGGCGAATGGGAGACGATTTGCGCGTCATCGGCGAGAATATTGTGAACGAGGCGCCGATAGTAGGCATTGAGGGGGCGCATTTGAAAGGGTTTGCCCGTGGTTTTCACGCGTTCGGCAATGCCTTTGACCTCTTCGTTGAGGTGGTCCTCCTGAATAGCGCGAAAATGCGAGCAATCCACCTTGATCCGCTCGGCTTTGGGCGAGTGGCGCCGGAGGATCCGGTTGACGAGGTATTGGAGGTCGTCGAGGCGATCTCCGTCCTTGCCAATGATGGCTTCGCTTTCGCCCGAATGAATCTGCAGGCACGCGCCATCGTGAGTTTCCTGCGCCTCGATTGTTGCCGTGAATCCAAGATGCCCGAGCATCGTATCAAGGATTTTAGCCGCTGATTCCACCGTGTTCATGGGGGGAGCCTAATCACATACTCCGCCGGGTCAATCACCTCAGGCTGATTTATGATCAAAAAATCCGGCGATTTGTTCGGCGTAGTTGGCGAGGCGGAGCTTTTCGTCGTCCGAGAAATTGTGAGGAACGTATTTTCCGATGCCCAGTGTGCCGATGACCTGGGCGTCCTTTTTTCCGAAAATCGGCACTGCGAGCGATCCGGCGACGCCGGTTTGGCGGGCATCCGGTTTGGCCACGCCACCGAGATCCTGTTGGAGATTGCAGAGCTCTACCGGTTCCTTGCGTTCGGCGGCGGCTCCGGCAATTCCTTTACCGAAAGGGATTGAAGAGATTTTTTCCAGCAATCCGTCAGGCACTCCGACCTGGCAAACAAGGCTCAGGAGTTTTCCGTCGTTCGAGCGATGGATCGTTCCCGTCTGGCAGCCGAAATCTTCAAGAATGGCGGCCAGTAGCGAACCCGGGTTTTCAAAATCAGTCATGCCTCGTGAATATCACTGGTTAGGGTTTCCGTCACCCCCTAATCAGGGGATAAATTCGGGCTTGGCATCACGCGGAATTTCAGCGAAACCCATCGGCGTATGAATAAGCCCAATTTATTGATTTCCGCGCTGGTCATCGGTGTTCTCTCCTGTCAGAACGCCTCAATTATGGCCGCCGAAACGAAGCTGAAACAAGAGGTTTACGGGAAAATGCCCGATGGACAGGAAATCAAGATTTTCACACTGACCAACAAGAACGGCCTCACTGCCAAGGTCACGGAATACGGTGCGATTCTGGTTTCCATGGAAGTGCCTGATAAGGCCGGAAAGGTGGCCGATGTCACTCACGGTTATGACACATTGGCGGGCTGGCTCACCAACAAGTCTTACTTCGGTGCCACTGTCGGTCGTTTTGGAAACCGTATCAAGGACGGCAAGTTCACCCTTGATGGTAAAGAATACAAGCTTGCGACGAACAACGAGCCCGGCGGCATCCCTTGTGCGCTTCACGGCGGATTGAAGGGTTTTGACAAGGTCGTTTGGTCAGGAAAAGCAGTCGGCGATGATGCGGTCGAGTTTTCCTACACTGCGAAAGACGGTGAAGAAGGCTATCCCGGCAATCTTTCCGTGAAAGTCACCTACAGCCTCGACGATGCGAACGAACTCAAGTGGCAGGCAGTTGCCACCACGGACGCTCCAACCATTGTGAATGTTGTCCAACACGCCTATTGGAATCTCTCGGGCGATCCAACGACCACCATCAACGATCACGTCCTGACGTTGAATGCCGATAGCTATCTTCCTACCAACGCTGGCCTCATTCCTACCGGAGTAATTGCTCCGGTTGCTGGCACTCCGATGGATTTCACCAAGCCGACCGCCATTGGTGATCGTGTGAAAGACGAATTCGAAGCATTGAAACTCGGCGGTGGTTACGACCATGCATGGGTGGTCAAGAAGGGCGAAGGCATGCGCCTCGATGCCCGCGTCAAGGATCCGAAAAGCGGCCGCGTGCTGGAAATTTCCAGCAATCAGCCAGCGATCCAGTTCTATGGTGGTAATTTCCTCGATGGCACATCTGTCGGCAAGAAGGGCGTCGCCTATGCGTTCCGCACGGCATTCGCGCTTGAAACCGAAGGCTTCCCGGATTCTCCCAACCAGCCGAAGTTCCCTTCTCCTGTCCTCCGGCCGGGCGAGACCTACAAGCACTCGATGGTCTTCAAATTCTCCGCCGAGTAACAAATCCAGATATTGTGAAAGCCCTCCGAAACGGGGGCTTTCCTTTGGACCGCAAAGGACCCTATTCAACTACCCATGCAATTCATCCCATCCATTTCATTACTCGCCGCTGCCGAACTCGGCTCGGGTGCTCCCGTAATCAATCTGCAACCCGTGGATTACGCCATCTTGGGCGTTTACATCCTGGTCGTCGTTGGCATTGGCTTCGTGCTGAAGAAATACGTGAAGTCCGCTTCCGACTTCCTGACTTCCGGTCGGTCGATTCCCGTGTGGGTCACAGGTCTGGCTTTCCTTTCCGCCAACCTCGGCGCGCAGGAAGTCATCGGTATGGCGGCCTCCGGTGCGAAATACGGGATCATGACGTCCCATTTCTATTGGGTGGGTGCCATCCCGGCCATGGTCTTCCTCGCGATTTTCATGATGCCGTTTTACTACGGCTCGCGCGCCCGCTCGGTGCCAGAGTATTTGAAAATGCGCTTCGATGAGAAGACTCGCGGACTTAATGCGGTTTCCTTTGCGGTGATGACCGTGGCTTCATCAGGAGCCTCGTTGCACGCTTTGGCCGCACTTCTGCATCTTTTGCTCAAGTGGGATTACAATTTCTCCCTCATCATTTCCTCTGTCGTCGTCCTCGCTTACGTCCTCAAAGGCGGGCTTTCCTCCGCGATCTATACGGAAGTGCTTCAGTTCTTCCTCATCGTCCTTGGCTTTGCTCCACTGGTGATCATTGGTTTGAACGACCTCGGCGGTTGGCATGGTCTGATGGATTCTCTGAATACAGTCAAAGGACCTGAATTCACGCACTCCTGGAAATACATGGGTGGTACCGCCAACCCGATGGGCGTCGAATGGTTCGGCATGGTCTTCGGACTCGGATTCGTTCTTTCCTTCGGTTACTGGTGCACGGACTTTCTCGTTGTCCAACGCGCCATGGCCGCCAAGACCATGGGTGATGCCCGCCGCACGCCGATCATCGGTGCGATTCCGAAAATGCTCTTTCCTGTGATCGTCATCCTTCCCGGCATGATCGCTCTCGGACTGGCTGCCAAAGCCGGATCCAACTACAGCATCCCGCTCGGTGTCACCGGTGCCACGGATTACAACCTCGTGATTCCTTCGCTCATCGCCCACTATCTCCCGACCGGCATGTTGGGACTTGCCCTCACCGCGCTGATGGCTTCGTTCATGTCCGGAATGGCCGGAAACGTCACCGCGTTCAACACGGTTTGGACCTACGACATCTATCAATCCTACATCGGCAAAGGCAAATCCGACTCCCACTACATGTGGATGGCCAAGTTCGCCACCGTTGCGGGCATTATCATTTCGATCGGTTTCGCCTACGTGGCCAAGAACGTGAACAACATCATGGACTTCCTCCAACTGGTGTTCGGATTCGTCAATGCCCCGGTGTTCGCCACCTTCTTGCTTGGCATGTTCTGGAAACGGACCACCGGCCACGGTGCGTTCTTCGGACTCTTGGCAGGCACCATCTGCGCGATGGTCTTCCATGGTATCAGTTCGCCGGTTCCGTTGGATAAAATCGGTGAAGGCATTCCGTGGGTACAAGGTGCCTGGTTGGGTGCGAAATTTGGCTATACCTCCAGCATGGCTCAGAATTTCTGGCTCGCCATCGTTGCATGGAGCTTCTGCTTCGTCATCACCATCGGTGTTTCACTTGTCACCAAGCGCACCAAGGCGGATTCCGAACTCGTTGGCTTGGTCTATTCCCTGACAGACAAGATCAAGGAAGAAAACGAGCCTGTGTGGAAACGTCCCGCCGTCGTTGGCAGCGTGGTGTTGCTCGTGGCCGTGATCCTCAACATCATCTTCTGGTAAACTCCGAACCCTATCCATCCTATGAACTTCGATCTCCGCCTGCCGATTGGCATTCTCTTCACGCTGTTCGGTCTGATCCTGACTGGATTCGGCCTCGCCACCAAAGGCAGCGAAATTTACGAGAAATCCCTCAAACATAACATCAACATCGAGTGGGGCATCGTCCTTCTCGTGTTTGGTGCGATCATGCTTATTTTTGCGCTTCGCGGAAGAAAAGCCTGAGTCGATCCGGCGTTCCGCCACTTGGTTTCAAAGACGCCCCGTCCATTCCGGACGGGGCGTTTTCTTTTGTCTCGTGATATGGGCATTCCTACCTGTTTCTGTCATAAGCTCGAGAAAGTCGCCCAGACAGGAATGTCCGGGCTACGGCCGCTGCGCTCCAGTTGCTAATTTCATGCCGCGCTGGCAGGAGCTTGGATTAGTAGACAGTCTTCGAGGAAGGGCTGGAGCGGGTGAAGCAGTGCCGAGCCTTCCTTTTGGAAATGCTCGCGGAAGCGATCCTCGATCCGGCGCAGGGCGAATTCCAGATCGGTGATGATGAGTTTGTTAGGGCGGCCGCGGACGACGGCGATGAGCGTAACGTATTTTCCTTCTCTGGAAATGGCGTTGCGGTTTTCTTGTAAATCCACGCTGCTGCGGATTCTTCCCTCTTCGTCACGGATTTGTAGGGCGATCCGCTGGACAGTGCTCGAAACCCTACGGGCCGAGGAATGGCGGGCGGGATCGCAACTGGCGAACGAAACGAGCGCGAGGCTGGCGGCGTCGACGAGGAAGACTTCTTCGACTTGGAAGCGGTGGGTTCTTTCGAAAAGAATATCCTCATAGGTCCGGCTGGTGAAGAGCGCCTGAAGATGCCAGATGAAGCGGTCGAACATTCCGGGGGCTTGGAACGGCCGTGATGCGGGTGAATACTCAGCCAAGGCCCGACGGATGGTGGCGCGCAGCATCGGTTCCAGATAGGTGTCCATGCCATTTTCCTTGGCATAGACGGCCTTGCGGACGGCTTCCTGAACGATGGGACCGAATGCCTCGCGGAGGTCATGATCGGTAAAATCGGACAATGGCTCTTTGGTGGTCTTCTCCGGGATGACTGGCAGAAACGGTTTCGCTTCAGAAGAGGGCTGCAGGGGGAGTGGTCTAACTGGTGTGACGGTTGCAGCAGGCGTGGGTAGGACTGACAGCGGCGGGGGCCGCGAGGTGGGAAAAGCGGGTGCGGCGGGGGGCGATTCTCGCGTCCAGGGGGGCAGGGGCTGGGCGGGGCGCGAAGTTTCGGATTCCTGCGCTGTTGGAAATGGCACGGCATTCCATGACTTCGGTTGAACCACGCGTGCGGCGAGGCCTGGAACCGGACCGGGGAGGGGGGTAAGAGCGGACATTTAATGGGTGGCGAAGCCGGGGCCTGCGGATGAGGGTGAAGCGCACTCGGCAAGGGCGCGGGCGGCGGTGGCGATGCGGCCGAAACGTTCTTCAATCGCTTTCCGGTCCATCATGTGGCTTTGAAGGCGCGTCATTTGGGATTCGGTGCTTTCCCAGAGCGTGGCCACTTCATTGCGGATTTGGCGGGTGAGATGTTGGTCGCGGTCGTTCAAATGGGCATGAAATGAGCTTTGCCAATCAGTCAGCCAGCTGCCGATCTTGCGTTCCAGTTGGCCGATCGCTGGAGCGGTGGCTTCATGGGATTTCATCGCGGCGACCTGCTGGATTTGAGCGGCGAGCCGCTGGGTTTCCTCGCGGTATTGCAACAAACGCTGCTCGTTGATTTCCCGGTTGGAATCGGCGAGGCGGCCGACGTTTTCCTGCAAGGCCTCAAGGCGGGCCTCGTTGGCGAAAAGGCGGTCTTCCACGAGAGGATTCGCCTGAGGCGCGGCTCCTCCGGTTTCGAGCCGGGTGATACGTTGCTCAAGACGGTCGAGATGGCGGCCGACGATGATTTCGCGGATACGCTCGACGGCCTGAGAAGGATTGAGGGGTGATTGGACGGGGGGCATGCTCGTTCCGTGGGGGGAGTCCGCGAGGGTGATCGCGAACACGGGTGGAGTGGGGGTGAAACGGCACAATAGGACACAATCGTGCGAAATGTAAATAACATCCATGATCCTTCGGTTTCGGAGATGGTTTGGCGGGCTTTAGAAAACTTTTTGAAATTGATAACCAACGAACCATGAAAAATCCGAATCGGTGAAAGACAGGGGGCGAGGAATGAGGTAAAGAGTTCTTAATGTCTGAGGACGACGAGGAAAAAGGAGAAGAACGCGACGCGATTCTGGGGCAGGCTTATGCGAAAACCCGGAAGAGCTTGATTGCCCGATTGGACAACTGGGAGGACCAGCGGACGTGGGACGAGTTCTATCAAACTTACTGGCGCTTGATTTACTCCGTAGCCGTGAAAGCCGGACTGCGGCAGGACGAGGCGTTCGATTGCGTGCAGGAGACCATTTTATCCATCGCTAAGCAGAGCAAAAAGAAACTCTACGATCCCGAGCAAGGCTCGTTCAAAACCTGGCTCATGAACATGACGCGCTGGCGCATCAACGATCAATTCCGCAAACGGAAGAAGGATACTGCGATGATTGCCGGCGAGTGGGAAAATGATCGCAAAACCGCAGTCATCGATCGCGTGGAAGATCCTAACGGCGATGTCCTGTCCCGCTTGTGGAATGTGGAATGGAAAAAAAATGTGGCGGATGCCGCGTTGTCCCGTGTGAAGGCCCAGGTCTCGCCGAAGCAGTATCAAATTTTCGACTGCTATGTGATCAAACAATGGGATGCCAAGCGTGTCCAGGATCAGCTCAACGTGAGCATGGCACAGGTTTATTTGGCGAAGCACCGCGTGGGTGCCGTTTTGAAACGCGAACTCGCCAAACTCGAAGACGAAGACGATGCCGATTAAAATCCGCCCGAATCCTGCCATCCCCGATCACGAGGTTCTGCGGAAAATCGGAGGTGGGGCTTACGGAGAAGTGTGGCTGGCCCGCGGAGTGACGGGTGCCTTGCGGGCGGTGAAAGTGGTCTGGCGCGAGGATTTCGAGGACGAGCGCGGATTCGAACGGGAGTTCGAGGGGATTTTGAAATTCGAGCCCATGTCGCGGGATCACCCGGCACTGGTGAACATTCTCCACGTCGGCCGCAGCCCGGATACTGTCTCATTTTACTACTATGTGATGGAGCTCGGCGACGATATGACGTCCGGGCAGGATATCAACCCCATCGAATATCAGCCCCGCACCCTGCGGGCGGACAACCATCAGGCGACTGGCGTGCAATGGGACACGAACGAGTGCATCGACGTCGGCCTGCGCCTGGCCGAGGCGCTCGATCACCTTCACGAACGCGGCCTCGCCCATCGCGACGTGAAGCCGTCCAACGTCATTTTCGTCAATGGCCGCGCCAAACTCGCGGACATCGGCTTGGTCGCGACCCGCGGGCAGCGGACGTTTGTAGGCACCGAAGGATTTGTCCCGCCGGAAGGGCCTGGCTCGGCGCAGGCGGATGTCTACAGCCTCGGAAAAGTTTTATATGAAATCGCCACCGGCAAAGACCGCATGTCGTTTCCCGAACTGCCGGATGAGATGCCGACGGGAGTTGATAAAAAGCGTTGGTTGGAGCTGAACAAAATCATTTGTGATATTTGCGAGCCACGCATTTCCAAACGGAAGATTTCCGTGGCTTCTGATTTGTCAGACGCACTGCGACGCTTGCAACGCGGGAAACGCAGACGCCAAACCGGCGCCGCCGCGTGGATCACGACGCTGATACTCGGGTCCTTTGTTAGCTGGGCGGGTTGGGAAATGGTCAAGGACAGCGAGTGGATGACGATGTGGAAAACTCCGCCGGAACCGCCGCCGCTGCCGATGGGAATGCTGCGTATTTTCAGCGCCCCGGAAGGAGCGGAAGTGACGGATGATGACGATAACGAGAAATTTATTGGAAGAACCAACACGCCCATCCTGACGGCCAAAGTGGGTGATGAATTCAACTACACGATGCGGAAAAGCGGCTTCAAGGAGTTCAAGCTGCAAGGAAAGGTCCCGCCATCTGCCGTGAACGAACCTCTGGTGCTTTCCGGGACTTTGGAAAATTTCTCACCGCCTTACGTCGGCGACCCTTGGAATGATCATCTCGGTAATTCCTATCAGCCGGTGGGCGGCGAGCATGTCAGTTCGAGTTTCATTAGCAAATCGGTGTGGTCGCAATTTGTGAAGTCCGCCAAGCGTTCGCCCGACACAGTTGAATCCCTGAAATTTTCCCAAAATGGCGTGGAAACGGAAATTGTTCTGTCAACGCCCGAGGAGGCGAATGTCTTTTGCAACTGGTTCCGGAGCGGAGCGATCAAGGCGGGTTACCTGACAGAAGATCATGAGGTGATCGCCATGCGTGAAGCATCGTTTGAAAATGCCGGGCTCAGCGAGCGCGCCAGAAATGAGGGATTGAAGCCCTTTCACGTGATGGTTCGGCAGATTGCCTATGGCGTGATCAATCTGACCAGCAATCCTCCCGGCGCGGATGTTTATATGAACGGTTCGGCAGTGGGTGTTACCAATGGATCGCTTTTGATCGATAAGGTGAAGCCGGGGCCTGTCGATCTGTTATTGGTTTTGGAGGGTTACAAGCCGTTGTCCAAAAAAATCACGGTGAAGGAGGGGGAAACCTTGGCCGAAGTCATGACGATGGAAAAGAACCAGGGCGTCGTTTTCGGCAAGCCTTGGGAAAACGGGATCAAGATGCGTTTTGCTCCGGTTGGCCCGGACTTGATGGCGTCCATTTGGGAAACCCGGGTCCGCGATTACGATCTTTTCGTCAAGGAATCCGGTCACAAGCCCGCCCGTCCACCGGACTACCCGCAGACGCCGGATCATCCCGTCGTGCATGTCACTCGTGAGGATGCCCAGGCATTTTGTGAATGGCTGACCAAGAAGGAACGACAAGCGGAAAGAATTGCTCAATCGCATGTTTATCGACTGCCGACTGATTTGGAGTGGAGCATGATGGCCGGTCTGAAAGAGGAAGAGGGGATCAGCCCCGGTTGGCGTGATGCCCGGAAAGAGCGGGTTTACCCATGGGGCGTGAACTGGCCGACGGACAAGCCGGTCGGAAATTTCGCGGATGTGACCGCCTCCCGCACGCCGGGGGTTTCCAGCGATCAGACGATTCCGAATTACGATGACGGCTTCGCTTATGCTGCTCCGGTCGGCTCGTTTCCTCCGAATTCCTACGGCCTCTACGACCTCAGCGGAAACGTGCAGGAATGGGTGGAGGATGAATATTCGAAGCTTGGCAACAACCTCCTCGGTGTGCTGCGCGGCGGCGGCTGGAATACCTATCAACCGGAAAACCTCTTCACCGGCTCGCGCAATGCCGTGCCGCCCGCGTTCCAGGATTGGATCTATGGATTCCGCGTCGTACTTGCCAAAGTGCCGCCGAAATCGGATTGAACGGCGTCCCGTAATCTCAAACGAATCGAATCATGGTTGAAATCAAACTCTCATACGAAGGCGACCTGCATTGCAGCGCTGTTCATGGCCCATCCGGAAACATCCTCGTCACCGATGCTCCGGTGGACAACAACGGCCGCGGCCAGGCATTTTCCCCGACCGATCTCGTCGCCACCGCGCTGGCATCGTGCATGGCCACCGTCATCGGCATCGTCGCCAAACGGAAGGAAATCGCGGTGGAAGACATGGCGGTTGCCGTCCGGAAATTCATGTCGGACGACCAACCGCGGCGGATCAAACGTTTGGAACTCGATCTGCAAATGCCGCTTCCCGGTTCCCATCCCGATCGCAAACTCCTCGAAAGCGCCGCCCGTGGTTGCCCCGTCCACCACAGCATCCACCCGGATATCGAAGTGGTGATGAACTGGGTCTGGCAGGAAGGGTGAGTCTGAGCGGGTAAGCCTCTTTGTTCGTAGTTCAACCCCTTTAGGGTGTCTTCATTGCGTCACGAAGACACCCTAAAGGGATTGAACTACGAACAAAAGACCCCGATGATTGCGAATCTTCTGGGGCGTTAGGCCGCAATCCGAAACTCACGGCGCGTAAACTTCCAGCTCGGAGAGGAAGCCGAATCCGGCATTGTAGTTGTCCTGCGCCGGCTGGTTTTCGATGAAAGTGGCGCGCACGAAGCGGGCTTTTTTCGGCTCAAAGCGGGCTTCGGCGCGGGTCGCGATCTTCGGCGGAAACGAGGTGCGGCCGACTTCGGTGAACGTTTGTCCGTCCTCGCTGATGGAAATTGCGACGGTTTTGGTCGCACCGATGTCCGGGGTGCCGTAGCTGACGACGTGGATGGTTTGGTCGGAACCGAGATCGACAGTGACGAATTTGGGAAACGTCGGGCTCTCATCGGTCGCGTAGCAATTTGCGGCGGTGTTACCCCAGACGCCATCGGTGAGGCCGCCCGTCCAGCCGTGGGCGTTTGGATTGCTGGAGAGGTGGGGTTTTCTTCCGGAAACCTTGTGGCCGAGGGTCGGATCGGACGGCCAATGGGTGTTGAAGGCTGACGCGGGGAGGCCTTCTTTGTTGACCAGATTCGGCTCGGCGATCTGGGACCAGGCGAATCTCGCGCGGTCGGGTTTGGCAATGGCGGGGCTGGTGAGCAAAATCGATTTTCCGTCTTCGGAGATTTTCGCATCCGCAGGGCGATAGACTGCGTCGGCTCCCGCGATTTCAAACCAGGTCGGCGGTTTCCCATCGCGGGTGGCGAGGCCGCCGCCGATGTGATCGAAGCGGATGGCGATGCCGGCGTCGGTCACTTTGTATTCGGAAAACAGAGGGCCGGATTTCACGAGATCCGTTTTTCCGTAAGTATCGGCCAGCGCCCAGAGCGAGAGTCTGCGGGCGACTTCGGCTTTTTGGTTCGGGTGGATGTCCTTCACGTTGCCGATGTCATTGATCACGGCCATGCCGGTGTGGGGGATTTTCAGGGTTTCCTGTTGGGCCCACCAGATGCCGGGAAGATCGAAGGTGCGGTTGTCGCCGTAGTTGTAGGGGGCGAGTTGGACGAAGAGAAATGGCGCGTTGTCGTCGTGGAATTGTTTGCGCCAGCCTGCGATCAGCGCCTGCATTTTTGTGCGGTAGAGCATGCCCTCGCCATTGTTGGCTTCTCCCTGATACCACAGGAATCCACGCAGTGCGTAAGGAACGAGCGGATGGATCATTGCCTGATAGGTTCCTGCTTCCGTCGTGTGTCCGAGTTTCAAGCGCTCCGGCTGCGCGGGCATTTCCGGCGGTGTTGCCCCTTGATTCATGGCCGTTTCCGCGATCTCCGACCAATTGCGAACCGCTGAGATGTATTTCCGGAACGGTTGATCATATTCGGGAAATCCCGGGCTCTTGGCGAGGCGCTCCGCATGCAGTGATGCCAGTTCGTCAATCCCCGCCAAACCTTCCTCGGCCCACCATGGCTCGATCCGGGATCCGCCCCACGAGCTGTGAATCATTCCGACCGGCACATGGAGTTCTTCCGTCAGCTTTTTCCCGAAAAAATACGCGATTGCGGAAAATTCCTTCGCCGTCTCAGGAGTAGCCGGAACCCACTTCGCATCCACGGTTTCCTGCCGGACGTTGCTCAATACCCGTGGCACGCTGAACAACCGGAGCAGGGGAATCGGGCCTGCCGCTGCGATGTCCCGATCTTCCTTGCGAGCCTGGCTGACGCTGAATTGCATGTTTGATTGGCCGCTGCCGATCCAGACTTCTCCGACCAGCAAATCCTTCACTTCCACGGCTGCATCACCCTTTTCGGTGACCGCCAGAATCCGGCCTTCCTCACTGGCTGGCATCGCGTCGAGCAATACCTGCCAACGTCCAGCCGCATCGGCGGTTGCGGTTTTCGTCTGCCCGCCGAATGCCACTGTGACTTCTTTGCCCGCGTCCGCTTTTCCCCAGACCGGAACGGCTTTTTCCCTTTGGAGCACGGCACCATCTTGGAAGAGGGGCGCCAAAGTGACTTTTGCCGCCATCGGCTGCGTCAGCAGGAGCAGCGCAAGCCATCGGGTTCGAAGTTTGATCATTCCACACCTACGCGACCGAGGGAAGAGGTCTAGCGAATCATCGTTGAAATTCTTCCAAATCCACCAACTGCCGCAAAGAATCCGTATCACGAGGCAAAAAAAAGTTGCGTTTTCGGAGGTTTGCCCCCATTTTTTGCGCGAAACCTCATAAAACAAGGTAATTAACTAAGGATTATGCTTCCCGAGCACGCCCCATTCACTATTGACCAGCGCCGAGCGTTGGATTCGCTCCTTGCTGGCCTCGATCCCGTGCAACGGGGATGGCTCAGTGGTTTTCTTGCCGCCGCTGCCTCTCCGGCACCTGTGGTCGCAGCAGCACCGGTTTCCGCAGGGAAATTGACCGTGCTCTACGGCACCGAGTCCGGGAACTCCGAATCCTTAGCGGATCGCACCGTTAAAGAGGCTAAAAAGCGCGGCTTCCAAGCGGTCATGAAAAACATGTCCGAAGTTTCACCCGCCGATCTCGCGAAATCCACGAACCTGCTTGTGATCATTTCGACCTGGGGCGACGGCGAACCACCGGAATCCGCCACCACCTTTTACAAGGAATTCATGTCTGCCGATCTCGCGCTTTCAGGCGTCCGGTATTCTGTTTTGGCTCTGGGCGATACCTCCTACGAAAAGTTTTGCCAGACCGGCAAGGACATCGATGCGCGTTTGGAAGTGCTCGGTGCCTCCCGTGTTTCCGCCCGTCAGGACTGCGACGTGGATTATGAGGAAAACTACGCGTCTTGGCTCGCCAGTTCGCTAGCGGCGCTCGCTCCTGCCACAGTCGCACCGGTCACATACGTCGCTCCTGCGGCGACCCCTTCCGTCGAGTATGGAAAAAAGAATCCTTTCCCTGCGGAAACGATCGATACGGTCGTTCTCAACGGAGAAGGCTCGTCCAAGGAAACGCTGCACCTGGAATTTTCGCTGGCAGGTTCCGGGCTTTCCTACGAACCCGGCGACGCCCTCGCCGTGCTTCCGGTAAATGCGCCGGATGTTGTCAAGGCAATCATCCAAGCGGCCAAACTTACCGGCAACGAGGAGATCGAAGTGAAAAACGTCGGTCGCAAGCTGCTCGCCGACGCCCTACGCGAGGACTACGACATCACCGCCTTGTCCCGCGCCGTTCTCACGAAACTCGCCGAAGCTCTCAACTCCACCGTCTTGCGCGGCTTGCTCGCCGAGGACGCGAAAGACCGCTTGAAAGAATACAGCGCCGGTCGCGAGATCATCGATGCGATTCTCGATTTCGCCCCTAATGGCCTGTCCGCCGAAGTGCTTACCAGTATCTTCCGCAAACTGCCGCCACGGCTTTACTCGATCGCTTCCAGCCCGCTGGCGCATGCCGATGAGGTTCATCTCACCGTCGCCGCCGTCCGCTACGAAACTCATGGTCGCCAGCGCAAAGGTGTTTGCTCGACCTATCTGGCGGATCTCGTGAAATCGGGCGATCCTGTTCAGATCTTCGTTCAACCGAACAAGAATTTCCGCCTTCCCGCCGACCCATCCACTCCGGTGATCATGGTTGGGCCGGGCACCGGCGTTGCGCCGTTCCGCGCTTTCGTCGAGCACCGCGCTGCCGCTGGTGGCGGTGGAAAGAACTGGCTGTTCTTCGGCGACCAGCATTATACCTACGACTTCCTTTATCAGCTTGAGTGGCAGGATTTCCTCAAAGACGGAGCGCTCACCCGCCTCGACGTCGCATTTTCCCGCGACCAACCCGAGAAAGTTTATGTCCAGGACCGGATGATCGCACAGGCCAAGGAGCTCTATCAATGGCTTGAAGAAGGTGCCCATTTCTATGTCTGTGGCGATGCCAACCGCATGGCTCACGACGTTCATCAAGCGCTGGTTTCCGTCGTCGAAAACCAAGCGGCCATCACCCGCGAAGCCGCCGAGGCCTACGTCGAGGACCTCAAGAAGACCAAACGCTATCAACGCGACGTTTACTAAATTCCAATTCCAACTTTTCCACCATCATGTCCGAGAAAAAACTCTCAGCCAACGAATACATCAAGATCGATAGCAACTACCTCCGCGGCACGATCGCAGAGGGCCTTGCGGATCTTTCCACCGGTTCGATGTGCGAGGATGACCAGCAGCTCCTCAAGTTCCACGGCACCTATCAGCAGGATGATCGCGATATCCGCGCCGGCCGCCGCAAGCACAAGCTGGAGAAGGCCTACTCCTTCATGATCCGCATCCGCGTTCCCGGCGGTGTGGCCACCCCGCAGCAGTGGTTGGAAACCGACCGGATCGCCACCCAGTTCGCGAATGGCACGATCAAGCTCACGACCCGCCAAGCATTCCAATTCCACGGCATCATCAAGTCCAATCTCAAGCGCACCATCGCCGAGATCAATCAAACCGCCATGGACACCATCGCCGCATGCGGTGACGTGAACCGGAACGTGATGTGCAATCCAAATCCGTATCTTTCCGGCATCCATGCGCAGGCATTGAAGGCGGCTGAGGACATTTCCGCCCACCTCACCCCACAGACTCGTGCTTATCATGAGATCTGGCTGGATGGTGAAAAAATCGAATCCAGCGAAGAGGATTTCGAGCCGATCTACGGCAAGACCTATCTGCCACGGAAATTCAAAATCACCATCGCTGTGCCGCCATCGAACGATGTCGATATCTATGCGAACTGCCTTTCGTTCATCGCGATCGTCGAGGACGGAAAACTCGTCGGCTACAACGTCGCTGTCGGCGGCGGCATGGGATCGACTCACGGCAACGAAGCAACCTATCCACGCATCGCGGATGTGATCGGCTTTTGCACCCCGGAGCAGGTGGTCGATGTCGCGGAAAAGGTCGTGCTCGTGCAGCGTGATTTCGGTGACCGCACCGACCGCAAGCACTCGCGTTTCAAATACACGGTGGACGATTACGGTCCTGCTTGGATTCTCGCGAAGATCAACGAATACCTCGGCTACGAACTCGGCCCCGTGCGCGACTTCAAGTTCGAGGACAACGGCGATCGCTACGGCTGGACCGAGGATACCAATGGCAATTCCCATCTCACGCTCTTCATCGCTGGTGGCCGCGTACTCGACACGCCGTCCTATCCGATGCGCACCGGTCTCCGCGAGATCGCGAAGATTCACGATGGTGACTTCCGCCTTACCGCGAACCAGAACCTCATCATTGCCAACGTCTCGCAGGCGAAGCGCCTGGAAATCGAGGCTCTGTTGGAAAAATATGGCATCCAGGACAGCCACCTGAAGAGCGCGCTGCGTCTCAACTCGCTGGCCTGCGTCTCGCTGCCGACCTGCGGTCTCGCCCTTGCCGAAGCCGAACGGTTCCTTCCGGATCTTCTCACCGAACTCGAGGAGTCGTTGGAGGAAAACGGCCTTCGTCACGATGCCATCACCATCCGTATGACCGGCTGCCCAAATGGTTGCGCTCGTCCGTTCATCTCCGAAATCGGTTTCGTCGGACGCGGCCCGGACCGCTACAACGTTTACCTCGGTGGTGGATTCGCCGGCCAGCGGCTGTCGAAACTCTATCGGGAAGATGTCACTGCTGCGGACATCAAGCCGTTGCTTGCTCCGATCTTCCGCCACTACGCCAAGGCGCGGATTGATGGCGAACGTTTCGGCGACTTCTGTATCCGCGCCGGATATGTGAACGCCACCATCCAAGGCCCGGATTTCCACAAGAATCTGAAGCCCGAAGCGCACGTCGCCGTTTGAACTGATCTCCAACACCCGCTCCGCCATGGCAGCACTCAAATTCGAAATACCTCCCGTGATCTCCCACGACATCGATCCCGAAGGACTCTCTGCGGCCCTCGCCCCCCTGCGCGCGGGCGAACGGCTCCGTATGCTTTATGATCAGCTCGGCGATCGCCTGGTTGCCACCACCAGTTTTGGCATTCAAGCCGCGGTCATGTTGCATCTGATTCACGAGCACGCGCCGAAGATTCCCGTGGTCTTCATTGATACCGGTTTCCTGTTTCCGGAAACCTATCGATATGCCGAGGAACTGACGTCGAAGTTCGATCTCGATCTCCGCATCTATCAACCCACGGTTTCCGCCGCACGCCTTCAGTCGATTTACGGAAATCTCTGGGAGCAGGGCAAGGAAGGCGCCGAACGTTACGGCCTCATCACCAAGGTCGAGCCAATGAACCGCGCCCTCCGCGAAACCGGAGCCGACGTCTGGCTGAGCGGCCTCCGCAGATCGCAATCGAAGACCCGCGAGGACCGTCCCTTTGTCGAACAACAGAAGAAGACCGTCAAAGCCTACCCGATTCTTGATTGGGCGGACGCGCAGGTGGACCTCTATTTCCATCAGAACGGACTCCCGCGTCACCCGTTGGCGGAACAGGGCTACGTCACCATGGGCGATTGGCACAGCACGCGTCCATCCGAAGATGGATCCGCCGAGTCCACCCGTTTCAACGGGGAAAAGTTCGAGTGCGGCTTACACCTTGACTCCGGAGCCCCTGATTTCCAGATTTGAGAGCCATTGATCTTTTTGAATCCAAAAAACTAACAAACTCGTTATGAAAATCGCAGACAACATGGTTGCCACCGTGGGCAACACTCCCCTGATCCGTCTCAACCACCTGACCGCCGGCCTTGATGCTGAGATCTGCGTGAAGGCGGAGTTTTTCAACCCGCTCTTCAGCGTGAAGGACCGCATCGGCAAGTCGATGATCGAAGCCGCCGAGAAGGACGGATCGCTCAAGCCCGGCGGACTCATCATCGAGCCGACTTCGGGAAACACCGGGATTGCTCTCGCGTTCATTGCCCGCTCGAAAGGCTATCGCTGCATCCTGACCATGCCTGAGAGCATGTCGATCGAGCGACGCGTGCTGCTCCGTCTGTTGGGTGCTGAAATCGTGCTCACCCCACGTGCCCGCGGCATGAACGGTGCGATCGCGATGGCGAAGAAACTCATCGAAGAAAACCCAGGTTCGTTCGGCCCCGGCCAATTCGACAATCCGGCCAACCCACAAGTCCACCGCGAGACGACCGCCGAGGAAATCTGGCGCGATACTGACGGTGAAGTGGACGTTTTCGTGTCTGCTGTCGGCACAGGCGGCACTCTCACAGGCGTGGGCGAGGTTTTGAAATCTCGCCGCGACGTGAAAATCAGTGCGGTCGAGCCTGTTGGCAGCCCGGTCATTTCCGGTGGTGCTCCCGGCCCGCACATGATCCAAGGCATCGGTGCCGGTTTCATCCCGAAGAACCTCAATGTTTCCGTGATCGACGAGGTCATCCTCGTTTCCAACGAAGACGCGATCGCCACCGCGCAGGCTCTCGCCCAACAGGAGGGCCTGCCAGCCGGGATTTCCACGGGTGCCAATGTCTGGGCCGCGCTTCAGGTTGCCAAACGCCCTGAATATAAAGGGAAGCGCATTGTCACCGTTGGTTGCTCGTCCACCGAGCGCTACCTTTCGACGGCGCTGGCCGAGAAGGTTCGCGAGGAAGTGACGAATCTTCCGGTTCACGAAATTTGAGCGAAATCTCTCCCAAAACAGCGGCATCCATCACCGGGTGCCGCTGTTTTTTTTGAGACAGCAAAGCTTGCACTGAATGCTAATCACAAGTCAGTTTGGCGACGTGTCAGAGACGATGGAAAGTGCCCGCCGCTGGAGCGGCTTTGTTTGCCCGGATTGCCGGTTTGTGTTCCGCGTGCCCCGCGATCATGACGGGCAAGGCATCGTTTGTCCGAGCTGCCGGAGGATTTTGAGAATCCCTGCGCCAGGTGACACACCTCCGCCGTTGATGGCTCCCTTGCGGCGCGTCGTCTCGGGGGAGTCCGGCGAAGATACGGCTCAAGCGAAAACAAAGAAAAAGCGCCGTGGCAAAAAAGGAGCTCCGGACGAGGAACAAGAGTGGGCGCGCCAAGGCCGGGGCATGCGACGGGGAGAAAATACGCAGATGCGGTTGATGCTCATCGGCGGCACAGCGCTTTTTGTATTGATCGTCGCCGGGATGATTTTCGCCACGAAAAGCGGTAAATCCTCTGTCAACGTTCCGGATTTGAAATCAGTTTCTGTAGAAAAGAATGGCAGCGTGACCGCTCCCCAGGCGGTCCGGCGCAGTGAAGCGGTGATCGCTTACGAGGCGAAAGTACTCGCGGAGAAATTCACACAGGCCACCCGTGTAGAGGCAATTCTGCCGCTCGTCCGGCATCCGGAAGTGGCGGAAGCGCGCGTTCGCAAATTCTATCCGGACGGAAAAATTCCGGTTGTCGGCATCGCGCTGTTCAACTCCGGCGGCGCGCCTGTAAGTCATGGTTCCATTGTTTCATTCAATATCAGAACCGGTGACCAGGAGGAGAAGACGATGACTTTTATCGACGGTCCGCAAGGGCTGAAAATCGATTGGGAGAGCTGGGTGGGATGGTCCGATATTTCCTGGGCGGATTTTCTATCAAACAAGCCGTCCGATGCACATGTCTTCCGTGTGACGCTGGCTCCCATCGATTACTACAACT
>JBDSZP010000054.1:0-19817 GCA_039925065.1 Luteolibacter sp. | reverse complement strand
TGGAAAGTATGAAGGCCGGAGAGCTGCCGCCGATCCCGAGCGGCCCCGAGGCTGGGAACCACCCGGAAATCGGAACACTCATCGATCCTTCGCTTTCTCCCGGCATGGAACGGGTCATCGCCAACCTGGAAATCCGACCTGCCAGAACGACCACCAAAGCGTCCGATGTGGAAATCGCCGCCGCCAAGGAGCTCGCACGCGACCTATCCGACGCCAAGATCATCGAGGAATCCGCACGGGACAGGATTCTCCAAAAGCTCTCCCAGAGCTCCGCGCTCCCGAAGTAAGGCTCCAACCGAATCGCCCCGCGTGCAAAATCCGATCTCACAGGATAAGACCGACGCGCTGGCGCAACGGATGACCGCCCTCAAAATCACCGAGGGCGATCTGCTGGAAAAATTCGTGCGGGGCTCGGGCGCGGGAGGCCAGAAAATCAACAAGACCTCGAACTGCGTTTTCCTCAAACACCTGCCAAGCGGCGTCTGCATTAAGTGCCAGATGGACCGCTCGCGCGAAATGAACCGTTTCCTCGCACGCCGCGAATTGTGCGATCAACTCGAGGCGATCCGTGACGGCAGGGCCACGGCAAAAACCCAGGCGATCGAAAAAATGCGCCGGACCAACCGCCCCCGGTCGCGGAATTCGAAGAACCGCTCGGTAGCGGACAAGCGGATCACCTCGCAGAAGAAATCCATGCGCCAACGGCCGAGTGGTGATTGATGCGATATTCTCCCCTCCGAAATGCACTATTTGATCGGAGTTTTTCCGGTTTCCGCAGGGTTTTGGGATTTCCCATCGGCAGATCCGTTGTTTAGGCTCCGCGCACGATGTCCCAATCCCTTCGTGCTGCCATCCGTGACGTGATCGATTTCCCGAAACCGGGGATCATTTTCAAAGACATCACGCCCATCCTTTCCAATGGCGCGCTTTTCCGCGAGTCGATCAGCCTGCTCTGCGACACCACCGGCGGCGTAAAAATCGACAAGGTCGTCGGTATCGATGCGCGGGGATTCATTTTCGCCGCCGCCGTCGCCGACCGCCTCGGCGCGGGCTTCGTCCCCGTGCGAAAAAAGGGGAAACTGCCTTGGGACACCTTGGAAGCGTCCTATTCGCTCGAATACGGGGAAAACATCGTCCAGCTCCACAAGGACGCGGTAAAACCGGGCGAATCCATCCTGCTGGTCGATGATTTGCTAGCCACCGGCGGCACCGCTGCGGCGGCGGTGAAGCTGCTGGACGAACTGGACGCGAACATCATCGGCATTTCCGTCCTCATCGAGCTGGGCTTCCTCAACGGCCGCGAAAAACTCCTGCCCCACACGGTCAACTCGATTCTGACCTACGACTGAGTCCATGACTCCCGCTTATCCCCTCACCGCCTGATTTTCATACCCATTTTTCTTCTCTGCTCACTGATCACTGATCACTTTCAACTCAACCACACTATGTCCTGGCAGTCCTACAACCAAAGCATCACCCGCTATCCGCAGCACGGATTCTCACTCGATCTCTCTTTGATGGACATCGCGCCGGAATACATTTCCGCGCTCGCACCGAAGATCGACAAGGCGTTTAGCGATATCGTCGCGATCGAAAGCGGCGCCATCGCGAATCCCGACGAAGGCCGCATGGTGGGTCACTACTGGCTGCGCAATGCCGCACTCGCGCCGACCGAAGAGTTGAGAAAAGCCGTCACCGAGCCGATTGCAGCGCTCAAGGATTTTGCGGAAAAGGTTCACACGGGCACCATCACCAATCCACACGGCGGCAACTTCGAGCAAGTCCTGCTCATCGGCATTGGCGGTTCAGCACTCGGCCCGCAGCTTGTCTCGGAAGCGATCGGCCAGAACGCACGCCTCCCGCTCTATTTCTTCGATAACACCGATCCGGAAGGCATGGATCATGTCATCGCCAAGCTTTCCAACGTCGGTCTCGCAAAAACCCTCGTGCTCGTCATTTCCAAATCCGGCGGCACGGCGGAAACCCGCAACGGCATGCTCGAAGCGAAGGCCGCTTACGAAGCAGCAGGCCTCGACTTCGGCCGCCACGCAGCAGCGGTCACCGGCACCGGATCGAAGCTCGATCAATACGCCAAACAGCTCAATTTCCTCGCCACCTTCCCGATGGAAGACTGGGTCGGCGGACGGACATCCGTTCTATCAACGGTCGGTCTGGTTCCCGCCGCGCTGCAAGGCCTCGATATCGACGCCCTGCTGGCCGGAGCTGCCGCGATGGACGTGGAAACCCGCAAGCCGGATCTCGCGAACAACGCCGCCATGCAACTGGCCATCGCCTGGCACAGCGCCACCAACGGCAAGGGCGAAAAGGATATGGTGGTCCTGCCTTACAAGGATTCGCTCGTGCTGTTTTCCAAGTATCTCCAACAGCTCGTCATGGAGTCGCTGGGCAAGGAACTCGATCTCGATGGCAACGTCGTGAACCAAGGCATCGCCGTTTACGGAAACAAAGGTTCCACCGACCAACACGCCTACGTCCAACAGCTCCGCGACGGAGTGAACAATTTCTTCGTCACTTTCATTGAAGTGAGAAAAGGCCGCAGCGGCCACAGCATCGAAGTCGAGCCGGGCAACAGCACCGCCGATTTCCTCCAAGGCTTCCTTCGCGGCACCCGCAAGGCGCTGCACGAATCCGGCCGCAAGTCCGTCACGATTTCCATCCCGGAAGTCACGCCGTTCCAACTCGGCCTGCTCATCGCCCTCTTCGAGCGCACCGTTTCGTTCTACGCCTCGCTCGTGAACATCAACGCCTATCACCAACCCGGCGTCGAAGCGGGTAAAAAAGCCGCCGGCACTTTCCTGGAAACCCTCAACAAGGTCCGCGGTCACGTCACCGCTTACGCCAAGACCGCCGAGGATGTCGCCACCGAAATCGACGCGGATCCTGAGGACGTCTATCACTGCCTCACCCACCTCTCCGCCAACGGCGAGCTCCAGATTTCCCTCGGCAAGACCCCGGCGGAAGATAGCTTCATGCTTTGAAATTGGCGTAAGTCAAACTGGCTCGATCCCTTTCGTCTGCCTGACAGTTTTACAAATTGTCAGGCAGACGTTTTTTGGGCCGCCAACATTTCTTAGAAGTCATCTGAAAGATAAGGCCGATGACGTCAAAAGATCTGCGGTCGCGGCCAAGCTAAGGAGCCATGACACTCTTGTCGTGGGCCAATGAGGGGAGAAAGTGAACGAGCGAAAGCACATTTCTTTCGCCGCTCATTGGCTTGGCCGACAAGAGGGTCGGCTCTCCATTCCGCCGCTTCCTTGGGGTGTCCGCCGGAGGGCACGGAGGGGCGATATCGGATCGCCCTGTCCATGGAGGACAATGAAAAGCGATTCTCTCATTTCATTGGCTTTCCATGGGCATCGGCGGACAGATTCCGCCGCTCCTTGGCCCTTCGGAACTTCGGGCCGCGCATTTCCAAATCGCATGTAAGGGAAAGCACCACAGCCATTTCAGGGTTTCTACGCATAATTGATTGCATGCCATCGAAACGGAAGTATCCGTGCGAATGACTCAACCACTTTCAGGCTCCGCGATTCCTTCCGAAACTTCTCCGTGGAATAAGGCACATGGCGTTTCGTGCGACCCATCCACTCCCCATCTCACCGACTCGGGACATTTGGCCAGCAACGCCCCCACTTCGAAAACAGGGAAATCCCAAGGCGGTTTCCTGCGGGCCGGTTTTTCACAAGAAGATCTGGCCGGGGAACCCTGAGATGAGGCCGCGCGGAAACAGTTCAAGCAGGTTTCCCGTTGGCCGATTGAGCGGTGTGGATCATGACCAGTTCCCCAACATTTTCCAAAGTGAGCAACCCGACGAAGCGCCCGCCACGGAGCACGGGCAGCGTGGACCACTGGTTGTTCCCCATGGTTTCCAAGGTGTTGGTGAGGACATCGGTTTCCTCGGCGGGAGTGCATTGGCAACAGACGGTCTCGCCGACGGTGGCTGCCTCGCGACCGTCTGTCAGGGCCTTGATCAGATCGTTGCGGCGGAGGATGCCGTGGTAGCGATCACCATCAAGGACAGGAAAATCCTGTTGGGAACCGGCCAGCAATTCCTCGACCGCCTTGTCGAGGGGATCGTCCACGGACAGGGTGCGGAAACGCGTCATCATGGCATCGCGCACATGCAGCCCTTCGAGCGCGGACTGCATTTCCAGCACCTCGCACTCCGCCTGAGCCCCGAGGAAAACAAAGACAGCGACGAAAATCAGGAAGGGATTGGACATGAATCCGATGATCCCGAACAGGATCGCCATGCCCTGGCCGATATTGGCGGCGATGGAGGTGGCGCGGCGTCGGCTGATGCGGGTGGATAACAGGGCACGCAGCACGCGTCCGCCATCCATCGGAAACGCGGGTAACAGATTGAAGCAGGCGAGAAAGAGATTCAACCACATCAGCCGGGTGAGAAAACCACCCTCTGCCGATTGGAGGTCGAGCAACCCACCGTTGCTGTCCATGAGCAGCAGTAAAAAGAACAGGATCGCGAAGATGACGATATTCACAGCAGGACCCGCGATGGCGATCCAGAATTCCTCCACCGGATTTTGCGGGATGCTTTCCAAACGGGCGACCCCGCCGATCGGCAACAAGGTGATGTCCCGGGTTCCCACGCCGTAATGTTTCGCCGTCAGCGCATGGCCGAATTCGTGGAGTACCACACAGGTAAACAAGGCGAGAATAAAGCCGACTCCGGTTAGAGCCTCGGCGAGGGATTGTCCCGCATTCAGGTGTGCGAAGAAAATCCAGCCGATGAGCAGAATGAAAGTCCAATGCAGGAAAACACCGATACCGGCAACGCTGCCGAGTTTGAACGACCATTTCATGGTCTCGTAACTTAACCGGAAACCGGAGTGTCCACAAACCATTCCGTGAATGGGAATCCGGGGGCCAAAACAAGGAAAGGCGATATCGGATCGCCAGTCCATGGGAATGCCCATGAGTGGCCGTCACCCTCGACTCATTGGCTTTTCATGGGCATCGGCGGACGGATTCCGCCGTCACCTTGAGCTAGGACTACAACCGGACCGCTTTCAGGGCGATGAACATCGGGAACTCTTCCGCTGCGAGATGCTCGGCCTTGCTGAACGGGCCGGATGCCTGGGAGCGGCGATGGCTGTAAAGCTCCTCGCAAGCGGTGACCGCCAGGCCGCCCTTGCCCATGGCGGAGAGGAGATCGGCGAGAGGACGGTGATAGAAGCTCGTTTGCTCGCCAGTCCCCTTTCCCGGGTGCGTGGTGATCGGAATTTCCAGCGGCGTTCCGTAGCTATCGAGACGGCGGTATTGGATTTTCTGGTCGGCGTCCCAGCCCCAATGCGTCTTGCGTGGAATCCGGAAACACGGATGCATGAAAACCATCACCGCCCGGCCACCCGGCTTGAGCGCACGGGCAACGTTGGAAAACAAGGCAACCAAATCCGGCACATCGTGCACAGCCATGATGCAGGTGGCGGCGTCATTGGAACCATCCGCCCAGCGCCCGGGCTGGCAGGCATCGGCGACGATCAGTGAAACCTGCGGGTTCGCACCGTGCCGGGATTTCGCCGCTTCGATCAGGCGCGGGCTGGCATCCACTCCGGTGAATTTGCCGATTTTCGCATCCAGCAGCGGCTTGATCAAAACCCCCTGGCCACAGCAAACGTCGATGACGGATTCGCCCGGCTGAGGATCGAGAATCCGGAGCGCGGCGGGTAAAATGACCTTTTGATGATAATCCGAGCCGGACTCGCCAACGAGTTTGTCATACCAAGCGGCCACCGGATCCCAGCCACGATCCTTCTGAGGCGAGGGCTTATTTCCTGAAGGTGGTCCGGGTTTCCGTCCCTTTTGATTCTGGAACGGGCGACGTGGTGGCTGAGGCATGGGAGAAAGATAGGCGGAGAACAATCCAGCCAGCAAGTCATGACATTTTTGGCACGTAGTCCCGCGCTTTAAAGTCGAAGGTCGAAAGTCGAAAGTCGAAGGTCGGAGGTCGGAGGTCGGAGGTCGGAGGTCGGAGGTCGGAGGTCGGAGGTCGGAGGTCGGAGGTCGGAGGTCGGAGGTCGGAAGGAAGGGTCAAAATTCCTTTATTGTGGGAAGTGGCCCTGCGGCTAGCCTGCGCGCTGATGAACCGCCGCGTTGTCATTCCAGAATTGCTCGATCACCTGCCCGCCGACGACCCCGAGGCGCTGCGGAGTCGGCGGGACTTGCGGTGGATCAATTTCCTGATGGGCAATGAGCGCTGGGTTTGCCGGACGCTGCGGCGGTTTCCAGCGGAGGCTGGCCGTGGGATTGTGGAAATCGGCGCGGGCGACGGGACGCTTTGCAACAAACTGGCGAGGATGTTTCCGCAGGCAGCGGTGGTGGCTTACGATCTTGCGCCGAGGCCGGAGGATCTGGATGCGCGGGTGGATTGGCAGCGCGGGGACATTTTCGAAAAGGACGCGCCGGAGGCAGGTGGCGTGCTGGTGGCGAATTTGTTTCTCCATCACTTCGAGGGCGATTCTTTGTTAGCGCTCGGACCCTGGATGCGAAATTTCGAGGTGCTTGTTTTCAACGAGCCGGATCGCAGCCGATTACCACATCTACTGGCCGGAACGCTGCATCCGTGGATCAACCGGGTGACGCGGCACGACATGCATGTCAGCATCGATGCCGGCTTCGCGGCGGGTGAGATCGGGCGTTTGCTCGGGCTGGATAAGCAACTTTGGCAAATGCGCGAAACTTCAACGTGCTGCGGGGCAAGGCGCGTGGTAGCTTGGCGCTGATTGAATCATGAAATCACCATCGCAGGCGGAGGTCTGGCAGGATTGTCGCTGGCAGCGGCCTTGCAGCTTCGCGGCGTGCCGGTGACCGTTCTCGAATCGGGCAGTTACCCGCGCCACCGGGTCTGCGGGGAATTCATTTCCGGCGTGAGTGAGGAAACCCTCGCTGCGTTGGGGATCGCCGATCTATTTAAAGAAGCGCAACGGCATCGCTCGCTCGGCTGGTACGAGTGCGGCCGACTGATTCACCGCGACGAGTTTAAAAAACCGGCGCTCGGAATTTCCCGGTATCTGCTGGATGAACGGCTGTGGACTCGGGTGAAAACACTCGGTGGCAACGTGAGGACCCATTTCCGTGCCCTGCCAGAACCTCGCGACGGTTTCGTCTGGACGGCAGGAAGGCGGCCCCGAAACGGACCGTGGATCGGACTGAAATCCCACGTGCGCGGCCTATCAAAATCA
This sequence comes from Luteolibacter sp., assembly GCA_039925065.1. Taxonomy (GTDB): domain Bacteria; phylum Verrucomicrobiota; class Verrucomicrobiia; order Verrucomicrobiales; family Akkermansiaceae; genus Luteolibacter. The sequence continues at coordinate 12,594 of JBDSZP010000054.1, read as the reverse complement.
GCGGATCTGGAAATGCACGCGGGAAAAAACGGCTACGTCGGACTTGCGGACGTAGAGGACGGCTGGACGAATGTGTGCGGTTTGTTCCGGATCGACCGATCGATTAAGGCGGAGGGAGCGGATTTGCTAACCGCCTATCTGGATGCGGGAGGAAACGCGAAACTCGCCGAAACCCTGCGCTCCAGCGTGTGGCGAGCCGGATCATTTTCCGCCGTGGCCGGCTTCGAACTCGGCCGCCAGCCCCCTGTGCCGGGCCTGCTCACGTTGGGCGATGCCGAAAGTATGATCCCACCTTTCACCGGGAACGGGATGGCGATGGCATTCCAAGCTGCGGAATGCGCGGTCGGCCCGCTGGTGGATTTTTCGCAGGGCCGACAATCCTGGCAACACGCGGCCAACATCGTGAGCACCGCCGTCCGGCGGAAATTCCGGCGGAGGCTGGCCATCGCGGGCATGATTCATCCAGTCTTGCTAGATCCGCGCGGCAGATCCCTTTTTCAAAGTCTGGCTTCCGCGCGCCTGCTGCCTTTCCAACCAATGCTTTCCCTGATTCGCTAGAATTCCCTCACCCGCTCATGTATCTCCGCTCCATCGCCACCGCCGTTCCGCCTCATTCCTACACCCAGAAATCCTGTTGGGCGGGAATCCAGGGCAGTGAGCTGCTTTCCAGTCTCAAGCCGAGATCCGCAGCGCTGATGGAAAAAATCCTCAGTAACGGAACCTCCGGCATCGAACGCCGGAATCTGGCACTCGATTCGATCGAGTCATCCTTCGGGCGCTGTGCGGAACAATTGAACAACTGCTTCGAGCGGGAAGCCCCGCCTCTGGCGAGCACCGCGCTGATGGACGCTTTGAAAAAAGCCGGACATGTGGCGACCGATGTGGACGCTCTGTTTGTCTGCACGTGCAGCGGCTACCTTTGCCCCGGCGTATCGAGTCACATCGCGGAACAGACAGGAATGCGCCACGATGTTTATCTTGCGGATCTCGTAGGGCTCGGCTGCGGCGCGGCGATCCCGATGATGCGTGCGGCGCAGGGATTTCTCGCGGCAAATCCGAAGGCGGTGGTCGCCACGGTGGCGGTGGAAATCTGCTCGGCTGCGTTTTTCGCCAATGATGATCCGGGCGTTCTCATCAGTCTCTGCCTTTTCGGCGATGGTGCGGCAGCGGCGATCTGGACGGCTGCCGGTGCGGATGGAGATTGGCAAGCGGGGCATTTCACCACCACGCATCGCCCGGAGGAACGGGAAAAAATCCGCTTCGTAAACTCGTCGGGAAAATTGAAAAATCAACTGCACCGCGCGGTTCCCGATCTGGCGGCGGAAGCGGTGGCCGTGTTGTTCGCGCAGCGCAAGGGAGAGCCGGATCAGGTACTGGCCCACTCGGGCGGACGCGATGTGGTGGATGCCTTGGAAGCGGTATTGCCATTCAAACTAACGGAAACCCGTGAGGTGCTGCGGGATCATGGAAACATGAGCAGCCCATCGGTGCTCTTCGCGCTGGAGCGCAGGCTCGCTGCGGAAAATCCTGATGACCGGCGGTTGTGGCTGACGGCGTTCGGCGCAGGATTCGCAGCTCACGCGTGCGAACTCTGGCGCTGAAAGCATCGGGGAACGGCGATGTCGCCCGCCCTTGAATCCCATCACTTCTTCCGGATGCGCCAGATTTCGACGATCTGGTTGCGCTCTGGAATGCGGCTGCTGAAACGGTCGGTCTGGCCGAGATAGACGGCCTGCGCCAGTTGTTCGGGACGTTTCACGGTGGAGTAGAACTCAGCCACAGCGGTGGCGCGGTCCGATGAAAGCTTCTGATTGCTATCCACATTTCCCGTTTCGGAGGCGTAACCGATCACTAATAAAAGATCACCATCGGGCATGTCGGCCACGAGATTACGAATGGTTTCCATATCAGAGGCTGCCAGGACGCTGGCGCCGGTGGGAAAAGTGAGGGTCTTAAGCACGTTCGCTCCAAGTTTCGCTCCGAGACTGCTGTAAGCCTTTGAAATATCCGAGTCCGGTTGATTTTCCAACTCACGGAGGCTGCGGAAGAGTTCGACGGCTGCCGGGAGAAGTTCATTTTCAGAACTGGCGAATAGTTTGGATTTCGCTGCGTTCCCTTCGAGTTCGTGAACACGGGATTCGAAGAATTCCTTCGCACGGAGGGTCTCATCGAAGCGGCGCTTGAGATCGGCATAGTCCCCTTCGGAAACGCCGGCACCGGCGGTTTTCATTTTCTCGACGGTGGAATTGAGTTCGGCCGCCATGTTATCGCGCTCGGATTTTAGTTTCGCGAGATCGCCGCGAAGGCGTTCCGCATCGGAGCCGCCGGCGAGAGCCCGGCTGAGTTCGCTTTGGAGGCGGGTGTTGTCACCGGACAAGGTCTGCCGCAACTGCTCGGAACGGAGAATTTCAGCGTTTTTCGCACCGAGTTCGTTGTCCTTTTCGCCAAGCATTTCCTGAAAACGTCCTGTGAGCGCCACCAACGTATCGGTATCGGTTTTGAGGCGTTTCGCGATGTTTTCAATCGGTTCGGAACCTTCAGCCAATGGCGACAAGCCCATCGAAATGCGCTGGCGGTTGAGCTCATTGCGGCGGGCATCGACTTCCGCCTTGAGCTTTGTCATTTGCTCCGAGGAACCGGAAGAACCGGCTAACAAACCACCCTTGATTCCCATGACGATCAGAACTCCGAGCAAGGCAATGATCACGAATCCCAACGCAACGACAGGCGGCACGGGAGTATTGGGAGACTCCTGCGCATTTTCCAAAGCGGAATCCTCTTCGACAGCGTGCTCATCGAGCGGCGATTTATCCTCGGACATGTGGCGAGGTTGCCCAAGCAACCGCGTGGGTGTCAATGCATGGGTGTCACTGAAAGTGGCGGGCCGTAACACAGACATTCCTGTCTGTTCTTTCACAAGCCCCAGCAAGATGGGCCCAGACAGGAATGTCCGGGCTACGGTTGGACCGGGAGGAGGCGGAGGAAATCCGTTGGGTGATCAAACAGGAAATCCGGTGCTGCGGCTGCGAGGGATTGCCGGGAATTGAAACCCCAGGTGACGGCGGCAATGGGAATGCCGGCTTTCTGCGAGGCTTTCACGTCGCGCAATTCGTCCCCGATGTAGAGCATTTGGCCGGGGCACAAGGAGAAGGTTTTGCGGATCGCCTTGAGGTGTTTCGACTTCCCGGTGAGTTTGGAAGTGGAGGAAATGAAATCGAACTGCTCGCGGATGCCGTGGGTTTTGAGGAAAAGATCGACGTTGGCGGTGGCATTCGAGGTGAGGATGCCGAAGCTGTGGACGTGCTTCCGCAACTCGACGAGCACCTCACCCATGCCTTCGATCAATTTCAGTTGGGTGATGTTTCCACGCATCATGCCGGTGCCACGTGAAATCAGCGCCGGGACGCGGCGTTTTGGAATATCCAGATGTTCGAGCAAGTCCTTCAGAGAGAGGTGCCGGAGATGGTCGAGCTCATGCTCCTCGACCTGGCGGATCCCGTAGTCCGGGGCGATCTGATTGAAAATCCGGCGGGTCTCGCCGAGCGTATCGGCGATCGTTCCGTCGAAATCAAAAACCAAGGTGCTGAAGATCATTTGAGGTCTCATTTTGAATCACAATTTCGGGGATCAAACCAGCGGCAAATTCGGGTGGATATCTTCATCCAATCGCGAAGTTTCACCCGCAAGATGGCGGAGCAGCGCGGCGAAGGCGATCATCGCGGCATTGTCCGCGCAAAATCCCGGTGACGCGACAGCAAGTTCCAATCCCTTGCGCTCGCAGGCTTCCTGCAAGGCAGCACGCAGCGCTTTATTCAGGCTGACACCGCCTGATAGAGCAATCTTCCGCCTGCCGGTTTGCTTCGCGGCGCGCAGGGTTTTGTGGACGAGAATGTCGATCACCGCCTGTTGGAACGATGCCGCCAGGTCGGTGATGGCAAATTTCCCGGCCTCGCGTTGAAGTGTGTAGAGCACCGCCGTTTTCAGCCCGGAAAAGGAAAAATCGAGATGTGGCTCATGCTGCATCGAGCGTGGAAAATCGTAGGCCTGCGGGTTTCCTCCCAGCGCGGTCTTTTCAATCTCAGGGCCGCCCGGATAAGGCAGCCCCAACATTTTCCCAACCTTGTCGTAAGCCTCTCCGGCCGCATCGTCGCGGGTGCCGCCGAGTTTCTGATAGCGTCCCGGTCCTTCCACGTCCAGCAACAGGGTGTGTCCTCCGGAAACGATCAGCGCGACATGCGGCGGGACGGAAGTTTGATCGAGAAACGGCGATAAAAGGTGGCCTTCGAGGTGATTGATGCCGAGGAACGGCTTACCGGTGGCGCAGGCCATTCCCTTCGCGGCCGTGCTGCCGATCAGCAGGGATGATGCCAATCCGGGGCCGGTGGTGGCGGCGAATGCATCGATGTCCCGCATTTCCACACCGGCGTCCGACAGCGCTTTCTCGACCAGGCCGCGCAGACGCAATGAATGGTTTCTGGATGCGAGTTCGGGAACGACGCCGCCGTGTTCGCGATGAAGTTCGATTTGCGAGGAAATTTCCGATGCCAGCACTTCGGTCGCTTGTCCCACGGAACCGCGGACGATCGCGACCGCCGTTTCATCGCAGGAAGATTCTATTGCCAGGAGCAGTGCCACGCCCGGTTCTTAGCGGAAGAATCCGGCGAAACCCGAACAAAAAATCACCCGCCCGGGATTTTTCAACCTTCCGCCATGGTTTCCAGCACGACTTCCTCGGGATCGACATCCGGGCGCTCGTAGGAAGAAATGGCGGCGCGCACCATGGCCACGGCGGTTTCCCGCTCGTCGTGGATGACCTGCACGCCGAGTCCCCGCAACCGCTCGACGTCTGCGATGTACTTCGCGCGGCCGAAAATATAGATCCCGGCATTTCTCTCGCGCACCAGCGGGACTGCGGCGCAGGTGGCGGTCACCGATGGAAATGTGAACGCGACCAAACGAGCGCGTTGGATGCCCGCCAGATCGAGCGCTTCCGGATGCGTGGAATCTGCAAAAAGGACGGGCTGACCTTCCTTTTTCAGCGCCATGACCGTTTCAGAGTTCAGCTCCATCACCAAGGTATCCACACCGCAGCGTTTCAGGGCTTCGTTGAGGGATTTCCCAACCGGCCCGTAGCCGCAGATGATCGCGTGATTGGAAATTTCCTTCAGGACCATCACCGGCGTCATCGACTCGGGCACGATCTTGCGGACGGTCAGAAGTCCCCTTTTTTCCAACCATTTCCCCACAGGTCCGGCCGCCCGCATCAGGGATGGAACCACCGCCATCGTGACAGCAGTACACACCAACAGCATCTGCTCGGTGCCCGGATCGAACGGGTGGTAACCGCCCGCCTTGCCCATCAGCACCAACGAAAATTCCCCTGTGCTCGCAAGGCTCCCTGCGGCAAGCAGCGCAGGCCGACTCGGGATTTTGACCCATTTCAACACGGTGAAAACGACCACTCCTTTTAACACCAGGATCAGAAGACTCCCCAACACGATTCGCGATAAATCCGAAGCAATCACCGAGACATCGATCAACAAACCGACGGAGATGAAAAAGATCGCGAGGAATAAATCCTTGAACGGCAGGATGTCCGATAGAATCCGATGGCTATAGATGGATTCGCTCACCACCAACCCGGCCGCGAAAGCCCCCAGCGCCAATGACAAGTTCAATGCACTTCCGGCAAAAGCCACCCCGGCGCACAAGCCGATCACGGTCAGCGTGAAAAGCTCGCGGCTGCGGGTCTGCGCCACGGCATGCAGGAGCGGCGTGAGACCATACCTGCCGAGCAGCCACGCCCCCAACAGAAACAGCCCGCCTTTCAACAATGCGGCCCCGATCTGCCCGGCGATACCGCCCTCGCCCTGACCATACAGCGCAGGCATCACGAGGAAGAAAACGATCACCAGAATGTCCTGAAACAACGCGATTCCCAGACTCGCCCGCGCCCCAGGATTATTCTGCTGGCCTAAATCCTCGAATGACATCATCGCCACCGCAGTGGAGCTGAGAGCGACCGCCACTCCGAGAACAATGCTATCCGCCGTGGAATAGCCGAACACCGCCGCCAGCAATCCGACGATACCGGCTGTTATACCGACCTGCAGTCCTCCGCCGATCAACGCGGTTTGCCAGAGGTGCTTGAATTCGCTCAATGAAAACTCGATGCCCAAGGTGAACATCAGCAGGACCACACCGATTTCCGCAAAATCCGAGATGACCGGGTTGTCCTTGTGCATCCCGGTGAGCCACAGCAATCCGAAATTCCCGATGAGGACTCCGCTCAGCAGATAGCCGACCAGCAGGCTCTGTTTGAATTTCACCAATACCAGCGAAACCAACACCGACAACACCAGAACCAAGGTGAGCAGGGCAAACAGCGGCGAAATATTCGACACCCCGCTCGCCAACAATTGCCAACTAAAAAACATCGCGATGATATTCCCGCGAAATCCCGTGACAGCAAAGGATAAAAAACCTCAGACGATCCTTACAGTATGGACAACATCATCTTCCGTTTTCAGGAAAACCTCGGTGGCCCCGCGCTTCAAATAACCCAAAGCATCGCGGAAATCCCCATTCGCCAGCGGAGAAATACTCGTCAGTTCGCCTGCCGCAGCTCCTTCGGAATTCACCAGAGTGCCGGAGAGTGCCGGGACGTCGGCGGCGATTGAAAAACGTGTGAGGCGCTTGTTCACCTTGCCTGCGGACTTGATCCGGGAAATCACTTCCTGACCGATGTAGCATCCTTTTTGATAGGAAATATCAGTTTCGTCCAACCGTGCTTCGGGTGGCAACATCCCTTCGACGAGCTCTTTTCCCCATACAGGAATGCCATTCGCGATCCGCAATGCCTCCAAAGCATCTCCGTTCAATGAGGGGATATCCGCAGGAAATTCAATTGGCGAATCGGAAGGAATCCACCAATCGGTTCCAGAGATTCCGAAACGCGTCGATTCACGGGCAATCACATCGGCCGGAACGTCCGGCATTGTCCCGGTGAAATGCACCAATGAATACCTGCTGGTCAGATCGACGACTTCGACATCATCCGCGATGAGATAGCGGGTCAAGCGCGCTTCCAACGCTTCTGCCCATTCCGACAAACCGGTTACCCATAAAGCACCGTCATCGGTTCCGGTAAGTGTGACGCGGAATTGCAAACGGCCCTTCGCATCGGTGACGCAAGCAGGCAGCGAGATTTTCCCGTCAGCGACGCGGCGCACGTCCTGGGTGACCTGGCCATTGAGAAACCTGACAGCGTCCGGCCCACGGAATTCCAAGATAGATGGAGTTCCCAATTCGATTCGATGGATTCCGCTCACAGTGTTTCAAGATAAGGTTTTGCGAGCACCGAGAAATCCATATCTCCGAGCCCTTCGTCGCACAGCTCGCCCATGCGCTTGGAAACCGCCTCGATGGCAGGCGTTTTCAAGCCAGCCGAATCGGATAGAGCAAGCATGTAGCGGCAGTCTTTTCCCATGTTCGACAAGGAGAAATGCGTCTCGTAATTTCCCGAGGCCATCAGCGGAAACTTCATCCCCGTGAGCATGGACGCACAGGCATTTTCGGCCACGGCGCTGATCAGACACTCAGAGGAAACGCCATGATGGGTTGCGATCGCCAGAGACTCAGCCATCGCTTGCACGGTGCAGGCGGAAATCAGATTGGTCGCGAGTTTCAGAACGGTCGCCGTTCCGACTTCACCGGTATAAAGCCGCCCCCGGCTGGTGACCGCTAGAAAGGGTTCAAGCTCTTGCGCCAAAGCGGCATCGCCACCGACATAGTAAAACAACTGCCCATTTGCCGAGGCGATCTTGCTTCCGGTGAAAGGCGCGTCCAGAAAGCGGCAACCGTGATCGGAACAAATTTCATTCAACCACTTCGTCGTCTCCAAATCCAAGGTCGCGTGATTGAGCACGATCTGGCCCGGTTTCAGAGATGAAGCGATCCTGCCCACGATCTCGCGGACGGCAGGCACGTCTTTCAGATAAATTGAAATGATCGCAGCCTCTGCAATCGCGGCTTCCGGCGTATCAGCCTCGCCGGGAAGACCTTTCGGCGTGCGGTTCCAACAAGTGACCTGCCAACCGGCTTCCGCCAATCGGGAACAAGCGCGCGATCCGATGATGCCGAGACCTAACACGGCAACCCGTTTTTCAGATAAACCGCTCATTGCTGGCGCTTCAATGCGAGACCCACCAACTCCGCCGCTTTCTTGCGGATTTCCTTCATTTTTTCCGGAGTCGGTTGCTTGCCTTCCTCAAGTGTCATTTCCTCACGAAGACCTGCCAACAAATCACGCATCGCCACATAGTTCGGGCGCTCGGAAATCCGCGGTTCAAGCCCGGTGATCGATTCGGTATAATAGTCGGCGATGTCCTCACGCATCACCTTGCGGGCGCGCTCCGGCGAAAACTGATTGTCCACCGCCACCGTGGAAACTTCCAACGCGCGAATCCATCCTCCCAGTGAAATCAAGTGGGCAAGATCCGCGTCGCGCAAGGTGACCAGCTCCGCCTCCACGTCATGCTGTGTGGCGGTGAGCTCTTTTTTCAACTGCGGCACGTTTTTTTGTTTCGCACTTTCCAACATTCCCGCCGCATGCCGGTTCACCCGGTCCCCCGCGCCAAGCGCCTTACCGTACCGTGTCAGATCGGTGGCGAGATCCTCCACCTTGTCCATCTGCTCGGCCTGCACGACCAGGAATCCGTCAGCGATCAGGAAGCCCAGCTCCATGGCGAGATCCGCGCGGTCCTGTGGCATCCTAGCAGGCATTTTCCGCTCCACCTCCACGATGGGAAGCGGCATCAGGAATTGCAGGGTATCGAAAAGTTTTGAAATCGACGGGGCAGTGAACTCGTTCACCGCCAGTTCCTCACGAACATGTGGATCATCGATGAGATCCTTCGGAATGCCGCCTTTGTCCTCCGCCGGCTCCGCCCCCTTGTCCTCCGCTGGATCTTTCGCGCCCTCCTTCGCCGGTTCTATCGCCTTCTCCTCGATCTTCGCACCTTCTTCAGCGGAAAATGCAGGCGAGGCCACGGCCAGAACCCCTAACATGCATGTCAGACTCAATTTCATGGCCGAAGTCTGACATTCGCAAACCCATTCGGCAATCGACAAAATCGGACGAATCCATCGGTAGCAACGCCCGGATCAACCCAACCGTGTTGAAAATTTCGATTGCCAAGCGTTCCCATGTGCAGCATTCTTTGCTCGTTGGAACGACGGAGCGGTGTTTCGCGTTGAATTTCCAAACAACCTCTCGGGTTGACGCCCCCTGCCCCACCAGGTCTTGTAAGCTTTTTAATCAAGCAAAACGAGCCGGACAAGCGCAGTGAAGCTACTTCCCATCCTGTCCCTGCACATCCTGCATAAGGTCTGCGAGTGATTTCACTCACATCCCTTACCCCGCCTGCTTCACCCAAACCTCCACTTTTCATCCAATCTTATGGCCGGTCACAACAAGTGGTCCAAGGTCAAACACATCAAAGCCCGAGTCGATGCCATCAAAGGCAGGGTCTTCAGCAAGTGCGCTCACGAAATCGCACTCGCCGCCCGTGCCGGTGGTGGAGATCCGGGTGCCAACGCCCGTCTCCGCACCGCCATCGACAATGCCAAGGCAGTCTCCATGCCCAAGGATAACATCGACCGCGCCATCAAAAAAGGCACGGGAGAGCTCGGCGGAGAAATGATTCAGGAAATTACCTACGAAGGTTACGGCCCCGCAGGCATCGCATTCATCATCGAAATGGCCACTGACAACATCAACCGGACCGCTCAGGACATGCGCACCATTTTTTCGAAAAACGGTGGCAGCGTCGCGACGCCCGGCAGTGTCTCCTATCAATTCGACCGCAAGGGTGAAATCCACATCGCCGCCTCTGAGATTCCCGAAGACAAGATCATGGACGCCGCCATCGAGGCCGGTGCAGACGATGTCCAAAGCGATTCCGACGAACATCTGATCCTCACCGCCGCGAACGAACTCGGCACCGTCGCCAATCTCCTGCGCGGTGCCGGCCTGAATCTGATTTCCGAAAAACTCGTGTCGATTCCCCAAACCCCCAGTGTCGTGAGCGATCTGACCGTCGCCCGTCAGGTCCTCAAGCTGCATGACCTGCTCGATGACTATCCCGACACCCTGAACGTTTTCACCAATTTCGAAGTGGCCGATGAAATTCTCGACCAACTCGCTTCCTAAAAAATTTCCCGCGCACCGCGCACCTACCTTTTTAACCGATTCCGGATGAGCAAAAATAACAACGAGGATACCATGCCGCAGCCAGCCACCGTGGGCGATGCCCCGACGGCCCGCAAGCGTGTGGCAAAAAAAGCCGCTACCAAGACTGCTGCGAAAGAAGCCACCGCGACTGTTGAAACGGTTGCGAAAAAAACGACCGTCCGGAAAGTCGCGGCGAAGGCAGCCAAAACGGCGACTAAAACCGCGACCAAGACCGCAGCCGTTAAAAAAGTTGCCAGGAAATCCGCTGCATCCGCCTCATCCACTCCGGAACTACCCTTCGACGGGCCGGTGGTTTCCAAACCGATCCCCGCTCCCGACGATCAAGCGGCTCCGCGTCCTGCCAGAGCGCCACGCGCGAAAAAAGCAGTCGCTGAGGTCGCTTCCGCCCAGACGGAACTAGCCGCGCCCCCACAGGCAGCACCATCCACCCCTCCCTCTACGGAATCCCGCTATCAGGTAGCCGACGACGGCCCGCGCCGTTACGGCCGGGTGCCCGGTGGTGGCCCGACCGCGCCACGCGAGCCAGCCGCTCCCCGCGAAACTCCCGCCCCACGTCCGCCTGCCGACGAAGCGCCTACTCCATTTCCGAAAGAAAACGCCCCCAAACAGGAGCGCGAAAATCAGCCCCCACGCGAGCAGGAACGCCGCGAACGCCCTCCACAAGAAGGCCAACAGCAGCCGCAGCGGAATCACCAACAACGCGACGGCAATCAAGGACAGGGCAACCAAGGACAGCAGCAGAATCCACAAAACCGTGGTGGACAGAATGCTCCCAACGAAAGCCGCAGCAAGCGCCGCCGCGACAAGCGCAAGCGCCGCAACAATGAACGCCAGGAACAAGGCGGACAGGCACCCCATGGCCAACAGAACCAACCCAACCGTCAGCGCCACGATGGTGGGAATCAGCAGCAGAAAAACTTCGATCAGGAGGATCGCCGCCCGATCCAACTCAATGGCCCTAAGATCGAAGCCAACGGAATGTTGGAACTCGCGCCCAAAGGCTTCGGCTTCCTGCGCATGCCCAAGAAAAATTTTGAACAAGCCCGTGACGACGTTTTTGTCACTCCCGAAACCATCCGCAAATACAACCTGCGGCTCGGTCAGTGGATTCACGGAGTCTATCAGGAAGGCCCGCGCGGTCCGCAGCTCGTCGAGATCACCACGATCAATGACATGCCGCCGGAACAAGCGGCGAAGCTTCCCCACTTCGATGAACTCAAGGCGATCAATCCGACGCGCCGCATCAGTTTCGAAACGACCCCTGAGCGATTCACCACCCGCGTCATCGATATCATGGCCCCCGTCGGTCGCGGCCAGCGCGGCCTGATCGTTTCCCCTCCCCGCTCGGGAAAAACCACGCTGCTCCTCCACATGGCCGAGGCAATCCGTGAGAAATACGATGAAGCGATCCATCTGATGGTCGTGCTCGTCGATGAGCGCCCGGAAGAAGTCACCGAGTTCCGCCGTGCCCTTCCCGGCGCGGAAATTTACGCCAGTTCCAACGACGAACAGGCGCGCAACCATTGCCGCATCGCCGAGCTCGCTATCGAGCGCGCCAAGCGTCTGGTGGAAGCGGGCAAGGACGTTTTCCTACTCATGGATTCCATCACCCGCCTCGCTCGGGCCTATAACGGAAACATGAACAACCGTGGCCGCGGCACCGGTTCCGGTGGCATCACCATCGGCGCGCTGGAAGTCCCGCGCCGCCTCTTCGCCGCCGCCAGAAACACCCGTGGAGGTGGCTCACTGACCATTCTCGCCACCGCGTTGATCCAGACCAACTCCCGCGCCGACGAAGCCATCTTTATGGAGTTCAAAGGCACCGGAAACATGGAACTGGTGCTCGACCGCAAGATCGCGGAAAACTACATCTATCCGGCAGTCGACATCTTCAAATCCGGCACCCGCCGCGAAGAGCTTCTCCTCCCGGATCACATGCTCCACAAGATCCACCTTATCCGTCGCGGCCTCTCCGGCCACCGCCCGGCCGAGGCGATGGAACGGCTGCTGTTCTTCCTGAAGAAATTCCCGAACAACCCGCAAATGTTGATGGAGATCAAGGGCTAGGTTCTGATCGGACCTGCATCTTCGTATGTAGTCCAACCCTTGCTTCAGGGTGTCCTCGTTACGCATAGAAGACACCCTAAAGCAATCCAGTTCTCAAGGCGTTTTACGATCGGCTCCGAGACGACAAGGGAAAGCCGCACAAGGTGGCCATATAGAGGACTTTTCTAACTTGTCCCCGGCCTCCCGCCACCCGGCGGCGGAATTTGCTCGTCCCGCTGTCCTTGGGATGCGGCGCGACTCCCACCAGCGAGGCAATCATCCTGTCCTCGATC
>JBDSZP010000053.1:0-7231 GCA_039925065.1 Luteolibacter sp. | reverse complement strand
CCGCACAGTCCCCTGTGCGGAATCTTTGTTTTCAGGAGGGTCCTGCTGCGACGTAAGACCGCACAGGGGGACTGTGCGGACCACTCCGGGCCACCATGTGTTCCGGCCTTGCGTGGTTGGACGCCCGCGTCACGATGCGGGCAGCTCATGAAAATATCAGCCGGCATCCCGTGAAAATGATGACTATTACTCGTTAAAAGGTTTTCCTCTCGACAGTGCCTTGTTGGATTTTTCAGTCTTTGTGCTGTTGGATTTCTGAATTTCTATCTGGCATGCCTTCTGACCTCATACGCCTTCAGCACTGTTGGGCCAAAACCGACCCTGCCACCGGCAAGCCGGCACTCACCGTGCGCGATCACTGCCTCATCGTCGGCGCGGTGGCGGAACAGGTCCGGCACCTTCTCTCCCCGGGATGCCACCACCTTGCTCCATCGGGGGCGGTCACCCTTGCTGCGGCTCATGATATTGGGAAACTCAGCCCGGGATTCCAGTTGAAGGCGCGTCCCCATTGGGATTTTCCGGATGCCATGGGCCAAACCTTCTATGAGGGAAATCATGCGACGGTGAGCCAAGCCTATCTGGGCGGACTTCATGAGAAAAAGCCTTTCGATTGGGTGCTAGCCGCAGGAGGTCATCATGGGAAATATCCCAGCGCGACCGGGCGTGTTCCCAGAATTAAGGAAGGCGGCCTTGCATGGCCGTGTCTTCTGCGTGATGAGCTATTGCTCGAGCTCGAAACTGTTTTCGGAAAACTTCCCAAGGGGGACATCCCGAAAGGTGCCTTCGTTCATTGGCTCACCGGGTTTATCACATTCTCAGACTGGATTGGTTCCGACACCCGATGGTTTCCGCTCTCAACGGGTGGTTCGCTGGCCGACCGCGAAACCCCCTCCAGCGTCCGCAATCTGGCGGAAAAAGCCGTCGAAGATCTCGGATGGCATCGTCGTGGGGTTCATTCTGGCCGGGCGTTCGGAGATTTTTTTCCCGGTGTGGAAAGTCCTCGGCCCCTTCAGGAAGCGTTGATCGCAGCGATGGATTCTCCCGGCCTATACATCGTGGAAGCCCCCATGGGGGTGGGGAAAACCGAAGCCGCACTCGCCGCGAGCTATCGCCGGTGGACGGAAGGTGGCGAGCGCGGACTCTATTTCGCGTTGCCCACCCAGCTGACCAGCAACCGCATCAGCGAGCGCGTTTCGGCGTTCCTCGAAAATATAGTGATAGACCCATCCTATCATGCGCTGGTCCACGGCAACGCCTGGATGAATCCCGACCGAATTCTCTCCATTTCGCCGACGGCCGGTGATGTTGAAGGCGCTGCGGATCTCTCGGACTGGTATGCTTCTGGCCGGAAGGCGCTTCTCGCTGGTTTCGGCACCGGCACCATTGATCAGGCGATCATGTCCTGCCTGCCGGTGAAGCATTCCGCTCTTCGGCTCTTCGCTCTTTCGGGGAAAGTTGTTATTATCGACGAAGTTCATTCCTACGATCCCTACACCTCCGCGCTCGTGGATCGGACTGTGAAATGGCTGCTGGAAGTCGGCTGCACCGTGATTGTGTTGTCCGCCACCCTTGCTTTGGCCCGCCGGAAATCGCTCGTCCTTGCCGCCGGGGCTGAGGAGGGGGAAACCTCCTCAGCCTATCCGCTCATCACCAAGGTTGCGAAAGGTAGCGGCCAATCGCAGGCAATCCCCGTCGATGCAGCCGATCTCTCCTCCAGCCGCGTCTTGATCGAGAGGGTGCCCGGTGCATGCGCCGAAATCTGGCAGAACCTCGCCGATGCCGCCGAGTCCGGTGCCTGCGTGGTCGTTGTTCGAAATACTGTCGCGCTCGCCCAGGAAACTTATCGCCAGATCAAGTCTCGCTGCCGGGATCGCGGGCTCAAGTTCGGCCTGCTCCACAGCCGCTTCCCCCAGTTCAAGCGCGATGTCAATGAAGCCGAGTGGATGGAGCTTCTCGGCAAAAGCGGCGGGAACCGTCCGCAAGGCTGCATCCTCGTGGCTACCCAGGTCATCGAGCAATCCGTCGATATGGATGCCGACCTCCTCGTCACTGATCTTGCTCCGGTCGATCTTATCCTCCAGCGCCTTGGCCGCCTCCACCGCCACCATCGCTCCCGGCCTGTTGGATTTGAGCTGCCCCGTTGCATGATACTCATGCCGGATGTCGATTGGAATGAGGATGAAAAGGCCATCAAAGACTCCCTTGGCCCATCCGGATTCGTCTATCCTCCATTCTCGTTGTTCCAGGCGGACCGCGTGATTTCCGACATCACGGACGGCATCATCACCCTCCCGCAGGACATCCGCCCGCTGGTTGAGGAAGCATGTCGCTTGCCGGAACCATTGCCACCCGGTGCCGCTGTTTTCCGCGCCGAACTCGAAAAGCTCACCGCGAAAATGCTGAGCACCGCCGAACTCAGCGATGTCTTCCACTCTCCCACGGAGACTGACAAGGACGGCGCGAAAACCCGTTGGAACGACACTCCCACCGCGCTCCTCGTTCTCTTGCGCCGCGCGCCGAATGCCGCTTCCACCCACATCGAGTTTCTGAACGGCGAACGCGTCCCATTTCATTATGGCCCGTTCAACTATCCGCTCGCTATCGAGCTGCACCGGAACGCCGTCCGGATCCCGCGTTACCTCGTCCGCCATGCCGAGCTGAATCAACCGGCATGGCTCGGCAACAATGTTCAGAACGCCGTGCTCGCTGTCGTGGCCGATGGCAGTGCCGCTTGCGAACTTATCGGCTCCGATGGTGCGCCGCCCTATCTGCTTGAATACCACGACAACACCGGCCTGAGCCACACGCGGAATTCCACCGCTTCCTTCACCCCATCCCTCGACCCCTGCGATGATAGCTGGTTCTAATAACACTCCCATGACTGATTTCAATCTCATCACTCACCCTTGGATTCCCGTGCGCTGGCTTGATGGGCATCATTCGCTCGTCGGCCTCGACGAACTCTTCCGCGGTGCGGCGGAAATCGCCGATCTCGACGCCGTTCCACACGAACGCATTTCGCTCATGCGGTTGCTCGTTTGCATCACGCAGGCCGCCCTCGGCGCGCCCGCCGATTACGCCGGCTGGGACGAATTCGGCGGTGATCTGGAGGTGACTGTTCCCGCGTACCTTGGACGGGCTGAGATCCATGCCCACTTCAATCTCTTCGGAAATGGCCCTCGCTTCCTCCAATGCAAGGCCACTCTCGGTGATAAAAGTTACCCCGCGTGCCAGGTGAGCTTCACCATGGCGGCGGGAAATTCACCCACCGTGTTCGATCACTTCGGCGAATCTTCGCGGGTTATGGACTCCGCTTTTCTCGTCCGGCTGCTACTCTGTTATCAGAACTTCTTCGTCGGCGGCAGCATGGCGTCGAAGGTGAAGGGAAACGGTCCCAGCTTGAAAATGCTCCATACCTTTCTCATCGGGAAAAACCTCAAGCGGACCCTTCTCGCGAACTGTATGGATGCCGAACTCGCCCCCAATTTCGGCAAGCCTTATTGGGAACTCGGTGAGCCGGACCAAATCAAGGGCGATGCCGCCAAGCTGGCCACCGAATCCTATCTCGGACGTCTTGTCCCGCTATCCTGCCGCCTCGATGTCACCGGAAATCCTCATGAAGGTTATGCCATCCACATCGACCAAGGGTTGGAGTATTCGGCCTACCCCGCCGCGCTGGAACCATCCGCGACGGTCATTCCTTGGAAAGAAGAGTTCCGTCTGTTAAGAGCAGATACCAGTCGGGGAATTTGGCGGGATCTTCACTGCCTCACCGTCCTGCGTCGCTCCGAGTCCCAAGCGCAGGCAGCTCCTAAGATTCTCCAGAGTCACATCATCGAGCATGAGGATGGCGATGTAGATCTGTGGGTTGGCGAGTTAATCAAAGCCAAGGACGCTAAAATCCTCGATGGCATCGAAGACCGCTTCACCGTTCCCCACCGTCTTTTCGGTGAGGTCGGCCGGATGATTTATTCCCATGGCGTGGAACACGCCGACACTCAGTCCACCGGCATCTATTCCGCCGTGAAAGCTTATGCCGAATCCATGATGAACGGCTCCGCTCCGGTCGAAGTCGCCCAGCGGCACTTCTGGAACTCCCTCGATCATCAACGCCAGCTCTTGCTGGACCTCGTCAAAGACGACGCGCCGATCCGAGGCAAAAACTTCGGCGAGTCCGACGATCCGTGGAGCCTCGCCGTCCGCAGGGCCGCCCATGCCGCCTACGATCACGCCTGTCCGCGTTCCACTCCACGCCAAATCGAGGCCTACGCCCTCGGTCTGCGCCGTCTCCGTCCGAAAACCAACAAGCCCAAGACTCCGAAAACCACCCCGGCCACTCCATGAACCCCTACGACGAAACCAACACGCGCTTCATCGCCCAGCTCGCGAAGCTCTGCGAGGATCGCGGCCATGCCGCCTCGCTCCGCCGCTATTGGAGCGATACCACCCGCCATCAGGCGCTGCCGATTCTCGGTCGTCTCGGTGCCATCGGCGACGAACGGACGTCCACCGTGGCCGCGCTTTACGCCGTCCATCCGAACCATGCTGAAGGCTCGGGCATCGGTCGCGCCGCATTCAATCTGGGAGAGCGCAGCAAAGACGGCGATCATCCCTACGACCGCCACTTCCGCCGCTTGTTGGCGTGCAATGATCTCGACGACCTCGCCCCGCAGCTTCACCGCCTCGTCAAGCGGCTCAGTCGCGAGGGTATTCCGCTCGATTACGCCAAGCTCCTCAAGGAACTCCGCTTCTGGTCCACCGGACATGCCGAGTCCGTGAAAACCTCCTGGGCCAAAGAATTCTGGCAAGCCCCCGCCGACCTTCCCACACCATGAATCTCCACCTCAGCCAAGCCTTGGTTCCTTATGAAATTGTCGCCCGGTGGCGCAAGGACGGGGGATTTGCCGATAGCTACGCCTGGCACAAGCGGGCGTGGGATTGCTTCCCCGGTCAACCGGATGCCGCACGGGATTTCCTGACCCGTCTCGATGATACGGGTAATGGTTTCCGCCTGCTCATCCTGTCATCCGCCGGGCCAACCAAGCCCGATTGGTGTCCGGATCATGGCTGGCAGAGCAAAGTCGTTGGCGAAAACTTTCTCACCCACCCGCGCTACCGTTTTTCGCTGCTTGCCAATCCCACGCGCAAACTTGCCGCCCCGCGTGATGCGGAAGGCAGGCGTCGTAACGCGAAACGCATTCCCATTTCCAATCGAGAGGACCTCCTCGCCTGGCTGGAGCGCAAGGCCGCGCAACACGGCTTCTCGATCACTGCGGAGGAAATTCGCACCATTCCCCAGCCGCGCCAGCCCTTCCTCAAAGCGGGAAAATCCGGTCTTCACACCGCCACCGAGTTCACCGGCGTTCTCACCATCACCAATTCCGAACTCGCCCGCCAGGCCTTCGCATCCGGCATCGGCTCAGCCAAGGCCTTCGGCTTCGGCATGCTCTGCCTCTCGCCATTCTGATTTCTGAAAACCGAACCCTGAAAACTAGCAAACTCTCGCAATTATGAAACTCATCGAACTCCACATCCTCCAGTCATTCCCCGTCTCCTGTCTCAATCGCGATGACGTTGGCTCCCCGAAATCCGCCGTCTTCGGCGGCGTCACCCGTGCCCGCCTTTCCAGTCAATCGCTGAAGCGCGCTGTCCGCATGCTCGCCCGCAGCGAGTCGCCGGATTTCAAAGGCATCCGCAGCCGCTTCCTGTTGGAGCCGTTCACCACCGCATTGGTGAGCGCCGGACTCGATGGGACGGCCGCCGCCGAGAAGGCAAAGCTCATCTGCGAAGCCTTCAGCAAGGTGGATGCGAAGAAACCGGATCAGGTCACCACTGCCGTCTATCTGTCGCCCGGTGAAATCCAACAGATTGCCACGGCCGTCGCAGCCGGTGAGGAACCGAAAAAAGCCATCAAGAAAGTGGATCGTCTTGATGCTGCGGACATTGCTCTTTTTGGCCGGATGGTGGCCAATGACGCCACCCTCAATGTCGAAGGTGCAGCCATGTTTTCCCACGCGCTTTCCACCCACTCCGCCTCCAACGAAATCGATTTTTTCTCTTCCGTTGATGACCTCAAGGGCGATGCCGAGGACGCCGGAGCCGGCATGATCGGCACGCTGGAATTCAACTCCGCCACCTATTACCGCTACACAGCTATCAATCTCGCCCAGTTCGCCGATCCAAAAAATCTCGGCAAGCTCACTTCGGAACAGCGTGCGACCGTCCTCAGGGATTTCATCCGTGCCACGCTCATCGCCGTGCCCGGTGCGCGGCAGAATTCGATGAACGCCGCCACGCTTCCATTCGAAGTCCTCGGCATCCGCAAGGACAAGGGCCAGCCACTCCAGCTTGCCAATGCCTTCGAGGCCCCGGTCAAAGCCAATGGCAAGGGTCTTCAAGCAACTTCACTCGCCGCGATGAAAGAACACCTGGAGTCCCTTGAAAAAACATGGGGTTCCCTCGGTGAAAAATTCTGGCTCACCGAAATCGGCTTGGAGTCCTTCATTGATCAACTCCTCTCCGGCGATGTCTGATACTCTTGCCTTCCTCATCGATGCTCCGCTCCAGTCCTGGGGTGCTTCCTCCAAGTTCCAACGTCGGGAAACCGAAGGATGGCCCACAAAAAGTGCCCTAATCGGCGTGCTCGCCGCAGCTCTTGGTATCGACAAGCATGCTCCGGATGAATCGGAAAAACTCGCTCCTATCGCGGCCTTGAGCTTTTCCGTTTTTCGCTGGTCCAAGACGGTGCCCGTCACCCGGCTCGCGGATTTCCACACCATCGGCGGGGGTTATGACAAGACGAACCCTTCCGAAAAACTCCACATCCCCTGCAAAGCCGGTGATGGTAGCCCTTTCGGGACCGTCATCACCCGTCGGTCCTATCTGATGGACGCCCGCTTCATCGTGATATTTCAAGGGGAGCGCGCCACGTTGGAGGCCGCTGCCGCCGCTTTGCTCGATCCGGTGTGGGGTGTTTGGTTTGGCCGGAAGACTTGCATCCCGGCGGAACCGCTTTGTCCGGTCGTCGCTGCCGTTCCGCGTGAGGCTCTTGTCGCCCTCCTGCAGAAATTCGGCAACGATCCTGCGGAAGTCGAAAAACTCGAAGGCATGACCGAGAGTCCCGGCCCCGGCAGATTCTATCAAGCGGATCAGCCTGTCGCCTATGGTCAGCACCATGGCCCCGTCCCTCAGGCCTACCACTCCCGCCCCGTCCGCCGTCTTGCTCCGGGGG
>JBDSZP010000052.1:0-10439 GCA_039925065.1 Luteolibacter sp. | reverse complement strand
CCCACTGCCCCGATCACTGGGGGGCGACCGGGGCAGCTACACACACTATACTGGGGGGCACCATCGTCCGAAGGCTCAGAACATCGGACGGGGCGAGAAATTTGACGCGGAAAATAAAACCCTAAATCCCGAGTTTGGCAACCTACGCCATCGCGTTATTCTCGGAGCATTTTACCACTGGGAGTGGTTGTCCGGGATATGCGCGTTCGAAGTGGCGAGCGAGCATTGCAGGTAAAGATCGCCTACCGGTGGAATCGTATCGTTTCCAAAATCCGCCCCAAAGCTATAGGTGCCGTTGGACGGACAAATCGGCGTGTTTTCCACGAAGCGACCAAGACCAATGATCTGACTTTGCAGGCTGGGAGCATTTTCCCCCGGATCATACCCATAGAGGTTGGCGAAACTGCGGACGCCTTTCTGGACGTTCTCGATGTGCATGATGCAGAGCGCACGATCCGATCCGCGTTTCCATGCCTGAGCCCCTAAAAACAGAACAGAGACCAAGCTGAGCAAAACCAGAATGACCACCGTCATTTCAAGCAAAGTCATGCCATCCATGCCTTTGTGCCCGGAGGGGCGGCGGACTTGGGCGGGTCGCAGCATTTGCTTTTTCGAAACCGGGGACATAATTTCAATTTGGCTAAAAAGTTAAGAACTCTAAAAGTTGAACTCAATCAATTGAATTTTAAAAAATTAGGTCTCAAAAACGGACGAGATCAACAAAAGTGTAAGGTTTTCCCCATTCTCCAGTAGGGTATCGGTCATAATCCGGGGAACCCTACTTTTTCCCAATGTCCGTTTGATTCTGGAAATCCGCGAACAAGCTCCGCAGATCGTCGGCCGCAGTGGCGGATCCCAATTTTTGAAGGCGATCCAGTGCGGTCTTATTGAGAAATTCTCTTCCTCGAGAGGAGAATAAATCGATCTCGATGAGCACTCGCGGACCGTTGGGAGTTTGGATGACTGGATAGAGCGGATTGGAGGATTTTCCACCCTGATCAATTTTCATCCCGACGGCGGTCCAGATCTTTCCCTGATAAATCCCGGAAACCCTGGAAGAAACATTGCTGCGGCGGGCGCTGGTGATTTCGTGGCCCAGATTCCTGAGGACCGTGGTCGCTCCGCCCGGATCCGGAAGGCGCGCGGTGAGATGGAGCGCCGCTTTCACGTCCCCGGCCTGGCAGGCACGAAGCCATTCTTCCACCAGTTTTTGAGCGTCTTCTTTCGGAGGTGCCGCCTGGTTGGGGATTTCCTTCAGCTCGTAACTGTCTGCGAGCAGGTTTTGCTGCCATTCATCGGTCCAGCGATGGATTTCGGGATCGATCTTTTGTTTGAGGCTTTCCCGGGTTGCTGTGTCCGGATTGGGTGTCCATTGCCATCCCTTTTCGGATTTTTCGAAGTAGAGGATTTGTAAATCCAAGCGGTCCGGCTCGCGCAGAGAAAAAAATTGGAACAACCCGGCTGCGGCGTTGCCATTTTCCTGAAACGCGAGCGGCATGGCGTAATGCACCGATGTGGGGTCATGAAATGTCCACCAGAGTTTCGCTGCCGCAATGCATGCTTTCGAGGCGAGGGCGGGTTCACTATTCAACTTGGCGAGATTCAGAACGGGAATGGGGGTGTCCGCTTGAAGCGCGGCGATCAGCGCTCCGTGTGCCTCCGTCGCATGAATCCGCGGCGTGGCAGGATGGGCGAGCCTCCATTTTGTGGGAAATTCCTCTACCAAGCCCGCATCAGTTTCGTCGTCGGTTTCGTCTTCGTCATCCGCGGTGTCTCGCAAGAAGGCATCGGGCGGGTCAATTCTCCAAAGCCCGTCGCTGGTTTTCGATAGATCGAAATGGAGGATCTCTACGCGAGCCTGGGAAGTGCGGCTGTCGTGATCGGACGGATCAAGGCAGGCGATGGAAACGAGATGGCTGCCCTCATCCTCTTCGTTCCGGACGACCACCCGCAACACTTCCGGAGAGGTCAGCAGGTGCCATGGTGAGGCTGCTTGCGAGCCGGCGTTTACAGCGTTGTCGGCACCTTTGAGACGCGCGGGCCAATCGTTGGGAAGATCCGCGGATAGCCCGCCAAGCATTCCGAGGATGGCTGGCAGATCCTTTTTTTCGCAAGCCGCCAGAAATCTTTCCGCCGCTTCTTTCGGGCTGAATTTCCGAAGCTCTTCAATCGGCAGGCTCACTTGGATTTTCGCGCGCATCCGGGCAGCCGATTGCTCCCGCAGTTTTTCCAAATCGAGCACTTGTTCACGCAGCATCCAGTTTTCCAACGACTCGAGGCGTTTCCGCAGGGCGATGGCATATCCGGCACCCGCATTCTCGAAGGACGCAGGGACCGGCGCTGCGGACCATTCCATTCCATGCTTCACTAGAGCGACGGGAAAAACCTGCAAGCGACCCGGATCGTATCCGCCGATTTTTCTCACCAGGACGGCCGCGAAATTTTCGTCCATTTTCACTTCGCTCACTTCCAACGGATCGTTGCCAAGATCGCGGGCCATGCGCTCAAGACGCTTCGCGATTTCGAGCTTTTTCTCGCCAGCGGTTTGTGCCGAAAGCGCCGTGTCCCCGCCAGGTTCGAGGTCGAGCTTGCCGACGCGGACCTTTTCCAAAAAGTCGATGGCCACCGTCCCCGGATCGCTTGATGCGCCCCGGGCAGTCATGGCCATGGCCAGCAGAATGGAAATCAATTTCACTGAAGAAATTCTTAGCTCATTCACGGGCAGGCGAAAGGGAAGAATTCAGCCGCCGGGATTTCTGAAAATAGTTCGATCCCAATGTCACATCCGGGCATGTTCGAATCAATAGGTTGTGAAAAGCCATGAAACCTCTCGCCCTCGCCCACTCTCCGCCTGGCATGGACCGCACTCGATTTTCCGAACTGATCTGCGACCATCACCAACCGCTGCTCGCCTATGCCCGGGTGCTGTCCGGCCACCCGGAGCGGGCGAGGGAGCTTGTTCAGGAAGCTTTCGTCGCGGCGTGGCAAACGATCGGCCGCTTCGATGTCACCCGCGATTTTGGCTCCTGGCTGCGGGGCATCGTTCGTAACAAGTGGCGTGAGGACTGCCGGAAACACCGACGCGAGGTGTCGCTCGGCGATCCCGAGTTGGTCCGGTTGGAGGAAGCCGTTCGCAGTTGGAGTGCCCATGATGGCGAGGCCGGATTGCTTGATCGTCTATCCGACTGTCGTTCGAAACTGCCCGAACCGCTCTCACAGGCGGTCCACGCCTATTATGACGAAAGCCGCGATGGCGGGGCTGCTGCGACGATGTTGGACATTTCTCCCGCCACCTTTCGGAAACGCCTCGAACGCGCCCGATCGGCGCTACGCCTGTGCCTCGAATCCCCCATTTGAATCCTAACTTTTTCCCGTCATGAACTCCCAATTTCCTGAATCTCCCGAAGACCGCCTGATCGACGAACTGCTCCGCGAGCAGGCGAACGGACCCGATCCGGCATTTCTCGCCCGGATTGAAGCCGCCGTCGATGCGGGGAAAACCCGTGTGGTGAAACGCCCCCCAGCCCGAACCTTTTCCCGTCTCGCCCTCGCAGCGAGCATCGCGCTGGCAGCGGGTGGGGGAATCTGGTGGGTGCAGAAGCGCGCGATTCCGACGGCAACAGTGGCGCAGACGGAGGTGAAATCTGCTTCCAAGGATCCTGAACGAAATGAAATTGTTCCCGGTGGTTTTGCGAAGGACAGGGCCGTGAAAAGTCACATCGATGCGGGATCGGCACCGAAAGGAATAATGATCAGGCGCAGTTCGGCTTACGAATTGCCTGCGCCTGTGGAAATGCCCCCCGGAGACTCGGAGTTGGGGGGCGGGCACGAGGGTACACTTCCTCCGCTTCCTTCGGCTGCTGGCCCGGGCAAAGGAGAATCTGGTGCCGGTTCTGGCAGAGCATTTGCGCCCGGGCCTTCAAGTGACTATTCTAAGATGGAGCTCGGAGCCAGTCGGTCGCGACAACCCCGTTCGCGCGGTGACACCCCTGCCGAACAAACCTCCGGCGACCGCTACGGCACTTTTATCGACCAACCGTGGAAAACTGCCGAGCACGACCCGCTTTCGACGTTTTCGATCGATGTGGATACCGCGTCCTACGGCAACGTGCGTCGCATGATCCGGGAAGGCCGCTCTATTTCGAAAGACGCGGTGCGCATCGAGGAATGCATCAATGCCTTCAGCTATCACTACGACCGACCGAAAGGCGATGGGCCGTTTGCTGTGGGGGCCACACTCGCGGTTTGCCCGTGGGCACCGACGCACCAGCTCGTGCGTGTGGCGATCAAGGGCCGCGAAATCGAATCGAACAAGCGTCCCGCATCGAACCTCGTTTTCCTCATCGATGTTTCCGGGTCAATGCAAAGCCCGGACAAACTCCCGCTGCTCAAGCAATCGATGGCCACGCTTGTTGGCCAGCTCGACGACCGAGACCGCGTGGCCATCGTCGTTTATGCCGGCACGGAAGGCGTGGCGCTGCCGTCCACCCGTATCGATGCCGAAGGCCGGACTACCGTGCTCAACGCTCTATCAAAACTCGAAGCGGGCGGTTCGACGAATGGCGGCGCTGGAATCAAGCGTGCCTACGAACTCGCGATGAAAGAGAAAATCGAAGGTGGCGTGAACCGCGTGATCCTCGCGACCGATGGTGATTTCAATGTCGGCGTCACCGGGCGGGAATCGCTGGTCGAGCTGGTGAAGGATCGCGCGAAGGGCGGGGTGTTTCTCACCGTCTGCGGTTTTGGCACCGGCAATCTCAATGACGAGATGATGGACGCCATCACCCATGATGGAAACGGCAACTATTTCTACATCGATTCCGAACGCGAGGGACGGAAGGTTTTTCTGAGAAATCTATCCGGCACGCTCGTGACCATCGCGAAGGATGTGAAAATCCAGGTCGAGTTCAATCCTGGGAAAGTCGGCGGCTACCGTCTTATCGGCTATGCCAACCGCGTGCTGCGTAATGAGGATTTCAACAACGACAAGGTGGATGCCGGAGATATCGGCGCGGGCCACACCGTCACCGCGTTTTACGAACTCACTCCTCCGGGCGAAACCTCTGGCACGGATGTTTTGAAATATCATGCGGCATCCGCGAAACCCGCCGCCACCGACGATTGGCTGACGGTAAAGCTTCGCTACAAGCATCCCGACGGAGACGAGAGCCGTAAGATCGAGTTTCCGCTAACGGGAGATGCGCAGGCGCTCGACAAGACCGACGCCGACTTCCAATTCGCCACCGCCGTCGCCCTCTTCGGTATGAAGCTCCGCGGCATGGATGAGGTGAGGGAAACGCCTTGGGGAAAAGTGTTGGAACTCGCCAAGCCCGGACTCGCGAACGACGCGAACGAAGATCGCGCGGAATTCGTCGAATTGGTGAAGAAACTCGGCGACTCCCACCCACCGATCCTCTCGGCTCCTGCTCCAAGCCACGCAAACGAACCCGAGCCGGTCGATGGGCCCAACGTCCGGATCGTGCGACACGCCGATGGTTCCCGTTCGGTCTTCGTCCGCCGTATGGAAGACAAGACCCTCGTCGGAAAGACTTACTCGGCCAAGGGAGTTCTCACCATGACGGCCCTTTACAGACTTGATGCTAACGGGAATCCGCTGGGGTGCAGGATCTCCGATGGCATGAACAACGAGCTGTTCATGGTGCGATATGGCTACAATGAGAGACGCGGAAAGCTTGTCCAAGAGCTCGTGTTTGATGCGCGGGTGAAAAGGATCAACCCGGATACCGGGGGCGAAATGCCCCTTCAAAGAGTGGTTTACCTTTATGACGAGCAAGGCAATCGCAGCGCACCCATCGTTTACAATCTCCTGCCAGGCAAAACGTTTGAAGAGGTCTTCGGCATCAAGTCCACCCTCCCCGATAACAACCTATTTCAAGAGGCCGATGGGCATCCCGCGAAGGAAGCTGAAATCGCTCCCGGGAACCAACGTTGAATCATTCCTCCACCGGCAGGAACTCCGGCAGGCTCCCGGCGACTCCGGCCAGACGTGGATTCGCCTCCCACTGTTCTCGCTTGCCGATGATTCTGCCGGACATGCGGCTGAGCGTTTCTCCGGTGTTCCTCCATGTTTCGTCGATCTGTCGCAGGCGGTCGCCCTTTGCGGTCACGCTGAAAACCCATGAATAGGCCATCCGGCTGTCCACCATGCTTTTTTTATCGCCCCAGTTTCGGGCTTCGCAATGGCGCAGGTCGCCCAGCCAAACTCCCTTCGCATTCGTGCGGGCCAGCCACCAACCGTCAGTCAGGCGGGTCAGCGTTTTGATTTCACGCATGTCCGCCACTCCGGCGAGCGCGGCGGTTCCTTTTGGATAGACCGTCCAGCGGACCGGAGTTTCATGGCTTTCGAAAATCGTGCGATAGCCCACCCACATCTCGTCGCCACGATCCACCACGGATCTCCAGAGAAATAGGTTGAACATCGTGGGAGCCTCCATCCGTTTTTGATAGACCGTTCCGCGTCGTTTCAGATCCGCTTCGAATCCGCCGGAGGCCACGAACTTCATTCCCACGCTCAGCAGCACATAGGCCGATGCCAGGCCGATCCCCCAGAAACCCAGCCGCCTGCGTTTCGACGGCGGCGCAGCTTTCTTGCCGCGCGTTTTTTTCACCACGTCCTCGGGCAAAACGGCCAGCCACACCGCCACCACAATGAGCGGTGCGCTCAGCAGGAAATCGGTCGGGAAAAGATCGTTGAACGCCTGCCGCGCCCCCACGAATGGCCACAGCACTCCGGCCCCGCTCACCGGGAAACACTCCAGCAGCACATGCCCGCAGAACAATACGAAGACAAAGCAACCCGCCTGCGCCTTGGTGATGTTTTCCCGCTTCCACCGCTTTTCCAGCAAATGCGCGAGCCCGTAGGATGCCAGTCCCATCAGCCACAACGAATGGCTCGGTCCCTGCCGGAAAACCAACTGGTGTGCTGTATCAAAAAACAAGGAAAGGATCACGTCCACCGCAGGCAGAACCCCGAATAGAGCGCCCCACGCCATGGCTCGTTTGCCCAGACGTTTCCCCAACATCAACTCTCCCATCGTCGCTCCCAGCGCTGCCTGCGTGATCAACTCCACCGCGCGACGATGCCGGAAAATCCCCATTCGGAAACCCGAAATTCGCGACACCGGCGATTAAAAGAAGGAGTGAACCGCGAATGAAGAGGATGGATACGGATTCAAAACGACGGTTCAAAACCTCCAAATCCCGCCGGAAGTTCGCAGTTCTTGACGCCGCCCCCCGATCAACAAGATGCTCCGCCCGCGATGAAAGACACCAAACGCCCCTTTTCCAGCCCGATGCTTGATGGCCCGGACCGCGCGCCCAGCCGCGCCATGCTCTACGCCGTCGGTTTCCAGAAAGAAGATTTCGCCAAGCCACAGATCGGCATCGCCTCCACTTGGAGCCAGGTCACACCCTGCAACGTCCACATCGACAAGCTCGCCATCGAGTCCTCCAAGGGAGCCAACGCGGCCGGCGGCAAGGGCATCATTTTCAACACCATCACCATTTCCGACGGCATCTCCATGGGCACCGAGGGGATGAAATACTCGCTCGTTTCCCGCGAGGTGATCGCCGATTCCATCGAGACGGTGGTCGGCTGCGAAGGCATGGACGGCTTCGTCGCGATCGGCGGCTGTGACAAGAACATGCCCGGCTGCCTCATGGCCATGGCCCGCATGAACCGCCCGGCTGTTTTCGTTTACGGCGGCACCATCCTCCCCGGTTGCGCCACCATCAAGGGTGAAACCAAGGACCTGGACATCGTTTCCGTGTTCGAAGCCGTCGGAAAACACGCCAATGGCGAATACACCGATGAGGAACTGGAAACCGTCGAATCCTGCGCCATCCCCGGTGCTGGTTCCTGCGGCGGCATGTATACCGCGAACACCATGGCCAGCGCCATCGAAGCGCTCGGCATGTCGCTTCCCAACGGTTCCGCCCAGAACGCCATTTCCGATGACAAGATGCGCGATTGCTTCGACTCCGGGGCCGCTGTCGTCAATCTCATCAACCTCGGCATCAGGCCACGCGACATCCTCACGAAAGAGGCTTTCGAAAACGCCATCACCGTCCTCATCGCCCTCGGTGGATCTACCAACGCCGCGCTTCACATCCCGGCCATCGCCCACTCCGCAGGCATCGATATCTCCATCGACGACTTCGAGCGCATCGGGAAAAACGTTCCCGTTCTCGCCGATCTCAAGCCATCCGGCAAATACGCCATGTCCGATCTCGTCGCCATCGGCGGCACCATGCCCCTCATGAAGATCCTGCTCGAGGGCGGTCTCCTCCACGGCGATTGCATGACCGTCACCGGTCGCACGATGCGTGAAAACATCGAGAAATTCACCACTCCCTATCCGGAAGGCCAGGAAATCATCCGTCCTCTCTCGAATCCGATCAAAAAGGACAGCCACCTCCGCGTGCTCTACGGCAATCTGGCCGAAGGCGGCTCGGTTGCGAAAATCTCCGGTAAGGAAGGCGAACTCTTCACCGGCAAGGCCCGCGTTTTCGAATCCGAAGGTGAAGGCATGAAAGCCATCCTCGCCAAACAGATCAACAAGGGCGATGTCATCGTCATCCGCATGGAAGGGCCGAAAGGCGGCCCCGGCATGCGCGAAATGCTCGGACCTACCAGCGCCGTCATGGGCATGGGCCTCGGCAAAGACGTCGCGCTGATCACCGACGGCCGTTTTTCCGGCGGCAGCCACGGTTTCGTCGTCGGCCACATCACTCCGGAAGCCTTCATGGGCGGCACTATCGGCATCCTTCAGGACGGCGATGAAATCACCATCGATGCCGTGAACAACCGCATCGACGTGAAGATCTCCGACGAGGAAATCGTCACCCGCAAAGCCGCCTGGACCCAGCCGGAGCCACGCTACACCCGCGGCGTCCTCGCGAAATACGCCAAGCTCGTCTCCACCGCCAGCGAAGGTGCCGTCACGGACAAATACCTGTAAGGACCGAGCCGCCCACTAAAGCAACGTGGCTGGTGCGTCTCGCACCAGGCCGTTGCCGGAGCATCTTGCTCCGACCCTCGCACACCTTATTTCACTCCAGCCCCCAAACTCCAAAATCATCACTGAATCCGAATTCAACTCGACGCTGGAAACATACCGTTCATTCGAGTTGAAGGTAGGCAAGCTGATGCAAGGAGTTTGCGGGCCTTTTTGTGGCGTTTGTAAAACACCTTGCTGCCGCGTGGACATCTGCCGCGAAGCCTTCGAAAGCCCGTTCCTGCTAGCTGTCCATGGCGCTGGACAGACGTTCGATCCGAAATCCGGCTATCTCGGCTGCACCGGTTGCAAGCTTACCACCGGGCGCCCGCCGCTCTGCCATGCCTTCGTCTGCGATCTCATCGTCAAAAACCAGCCGAGTGACGATCACCGCTACGCCCTCGATTGCCTCGGCGATTTGGTAGGATTCATCCAAACGAAAGTCTGGAAAAAGCGGCAGCTCATCGAAGCCATGACCGATGCCGATCTGTTGAATGCTGACAAATCCATCTTCGACGCCCGCCTCACCACCGCCGAAGCCGCCTTCACCGTTCTTGATTCATTTTTCACCTGTCACACCGCCCTCGGTTTTCACGAACTGAGAATCCTCAGCCGTATCCGAAAGCACGACCTTCCACCGTTCGACATCGCCACCTACTCGGTTTCCGGTGTCTGTCCTGAAAGGACAATTCATACCAGCCCGGGATAAAATCCCGGGTAACGCATCCCGCGTATTCCGGCGTCCTGAAAGGGCGCTTCATGCAGGCCGGGGACGATGTTTCCACGCGGGGACTCAATCCCACACGTAGCGCTCGTCATATTCCACTCCGTATTTCGCGAGGAACTCCCTGTATTCTTCCTTAAAACCCCTCGCCCGATGATGTTCTTCCTGGCGGTCGATGTATCGTGTGAGCACCTGTAACTGGGATGCTCCCAAGGAAAATACGCCATATCCCGCCTGCCAGGAAAAACCCGCATGACTAGGGTTCTGTTTCTTGATCCATGCCGACGAGGTGGCTTTTACCTTTCTTACAAAATCCGATACCGTCACGGTTCTGGGCAATTGGATGGCGAGGTGAACATGGTCCGGCATTCCGCCCACGCGGTAAACCTCGCATCCCATATCGCGCCCCACTTCCGCCAGATAGGCAAAGACACCCGGACGAATCGCCGCATCCAGCCGCGGCTCCCGGTCTTTGGTGGAGAAGACAATGTGCAACAGTATCCGCGCGAGTGATTGGGACATGCCGATTTCTATCGGAAGATTGAACCCGCATGAAGCGTCCTTTCAGGACGCGGGATCTTTTTCATGCGTGACCCGGGATTTCATCCCGGGCTGGTATGAGGCGTCCCGTTGGGACGGCAGAGAAGATGGTTCGGACGTGGTGCGGACGTGGTTCGGACGTGGTTCGGACGTGGTTC
>JBDSZP010000051.1:0-4408 GCA_039925065.1 Luteolibacter sp. | reverse complement strand
GCAACGCAGTTCCGCCGAGCTCGCCAATCTCCTCAGGCACCCGGACGCCCGCATCCGCCTGCGCGCGCAAATCGCCCTCACTCGTAAATCGGACGCTCTCACCCGCTTTTCCACCGGTATCACCTCGTCCAATTTCATGGTCCGCGTTCACAGCATCTGGGGCCTCGGCATCCTCGCCCGGCGCGGGACATCGCCACTTCCCGCAGCCCAGTTCGGCGACATCCCTAACGCCAAACTCCGCAGCCAGGCGGAGGCAGTCCTGATTGGTTTATTCAAGGACAAGGACCCCGAAATCCGCAGCCAGGCCCTCCGCGCCCTGACCAACTCCA
Organism: Luteolibacter sp.; assembly: GCA_039925065.1. Taxonomy (GTDB): domain Bacteria; phylum Verrucomicrobiota; class Verrucomicrobiia; order Verrucomicrobiales; family Akkermansiaceae; genus Luteolibacter. Next base: position 4,079 of record JBDSZP010000051.1, on the reverse strand, counting down.
CCAGCACCAACGCCTTGATTCCACTCGGTCCGTTGCTGGCCGATGAATCGCCGCGCGTCCGTTTCTTCGCCGCGATTCTCGCAGGAAAGCGCAAGATGATCGCCTACTACGGCCCGATCTGCGACATGCTGAAGGAAAACAATAACAGCGATGTCTATCTGCGCCATGCCTGCATTTTCGCCCTGCAAAACATCTCGCCCAACGCCGCCACCATCAGCGCCCTTTCCGCCGACGAATCCCCTGCCGTCAGGCTCGCCGCCGCTGTCGCCCTGCGCCGGATGAAGAGTCCTAACATCAGCATCTTCGTCAACGACCCGGATCCAAAAGTCGCAGATGAAGCCATCCGCGCGATTTGCGATTTGGACATGGTCAATCTGCGCCCTGCCGTTGCCGCCCTTCTCGACAATCTCGGACGCCGTTCGTGGACTCAGTTCATGCTGCGCCGCTTGCTGCACAACTCCTTCCGAATCGGCACTAGCGAAAATGTCGCGCGCGTCCTCAAGTTCGCCGCCGATCCGGAAAACCCGGAGCGGGAACGCAAGGAAGCGCTCCGCCTCGTTTCCATCTGGAGCGATCCGCCACCCGCCGACCAACTCACCGGCCATTTCCGCCCGCTCGCAAAACGGGACCCGAAGACGATCATCCCCGCGCTGACATCCGCCCTGCCAGAGTTGCTCAAACAGGACGATTTCGCCCTCGTTTCCGCACTTGAATTGATCGGCAGATACCACGTGAAGCTTGCCAGTCTTGATGAAAAGGCGCTCCGCAATTTCATTGTGAACGAAAAACTCCCCGCCGCAGCACGCGCCAATGCGCTCGACCTTTACGTCCAGCGCAAGCCCTCCAATCTCAGCGCCTTCCTCGCCGGACTCACCAACGACAAGTCCGATGAAGTCTCGCTAACCGCGCTCACCCTTCTCGCCAAGCTCTCGCCCGCCGCCGCGCTCGCCCCCTTGGAAGCCGCCATCAATTCCAACCGGACGCCGTTCATCCAGAAGACTTGGAAAATCCTTTCCACCCTTCCCGGCGATTCCGTGGACGCGATCTTCGTGAAAAGCCTCGACCGGCTCCGCGCTGCCAACGGCATTTCCCCACACGCCATCGAGCTCATCGCCGCCGCGAAAGAGCGCAAGGGAGCAAGCGTCATCGCAGCGCTAGCAGCCCTCGATAAATCCCTCGCGGAAAATTCAGATCCGCTCGCGAAATGGAACATCGCCCTTGAAGGTGGCGACGCGAAATCCGGCGAGGCCATCTTTACCTCCCACCCTGCCAGCGAATGCATGCGCTGCCACCGTGCCGAAGAAGGCCATGCCGCCGGTGGCGACACCGCGCCGAACCTCGCTGGCGTCGCGAACCGCCACAAGGACCGCCGTTATTTTCTCGAATCCATGGTCACCCCCAGCGCCGTCATCGCCCCCGGCTTCGGCACTGTGCTGATCGATTTCAAAAACGGCGCAACCCTCAGCGGCAACCTTCTCGCAGAAACTCCAGATCACCTCGATCTCGACGCCGCAGGTAAAATCCTCCGCATCAAGCGCAGTGACGTCGCCACATTCACCCCGCCCGTATCCCCCATGCCGCCCATGGGAGATCTCCTGAAGCCGGAGGAACTCCGCGATCTGGCTGCTTGGCTCGCCAGCCTGGACAAAGGCGGAGACCAAACCAACTCCCCCGCCAATCCGGAGCCATTCGATCCGAACACGTTGGAAAGCCCGAAAAAATCCGACACCCCGAACATCGATCCAGCCGTCCTGAAAACCGGTCGGCAACAATTCCTCCTCTGCGGTGCCTGCCATGGCCAAAGCGGCGAAGGCACTGCCGCCGCTCCACCGCTCGCAGGGTCCGAGTGGGTCAACGGCCCCGCCGAAAACCTCATCCGAATCCAACTCCGCGGCCTCCAAGGTCCGATCAAGGTGAAAGGCCAGGAATACAACATGGCCGCCGGCATGGCCGCCCTCGCCTATCAAAACGATGAACAGATCGCCGCCGTCCTCACCTACGTCCGGAACTCGTTCGGAAACTCCGCCCCCTCCGTCACGCCGGAGCAAGTCACCGCCCTGCGCAGCGAAGTCGGAAAACCCCAAGTCATGGCCGCCGATCTCACGACGCCCGCGAAATAACAGGAGGTCCACGGACTGAAGGTGGGAAGCGATGGCACCACTTGAAGTGGTCCGCACAGTCTCTGTGCGGTTCTTACGTTGCAGCAGGACCGTCCCGAAAACAAAGATTCCGCACAGGGGACTGTGCGGACCACTCGTCCTGAAGCGCTCCAGTCGCTGACTTGGTCGGTCGAGGGGACCTCTCCCAATGCCTGAAGCAGGGCAGATGAAGAATGCGCGGGTTCGCATCATCCATTTCGGAGTATCCGGGGAATCACCGACTCCTCATGAAAGCGAGCCATCGCGGGGGGAGAACTGAAACTGGCGGCAAGGGCACGGAGGGGCGACATCGGATCGCCCGGCCCATGTGGGGACAATGAAAAGCGATACTCTCACCTCATTGGCTTCTCATGGGCATCGGCGGACAGATTCCGCCGCTCCTTGGTGTCACCACTTTCAATTCCCCAAGTCATCGAGAGTGATTTTCCCGGAGACGACCCAAAACAGCGCACGAAGCTTGCCTCGCGAATTGAACATCAGGGGCCGCTCCGTGCCTCCGAGTTTCGGGATGTCAGACGGCACAAGCAACGGACGAATGCCGCCAAGCAACAACCCGGCACCCCCAATTGCCAACCAGCACGCCGATTATGGATTCGATCACCCGATTCATGGTCTCACTCAAACCCCTTCAAGATCTGTCTGCGCAATTCCACCGCATCGATCTCGTCGGTGTGGCGCCAGAGAATTTTTCCGCCGGGACCGATGAGGACGCTGTGGGGCAGTGCGCCGGTCCAATCGGGGTCGATGGCTTTGGCCATGGCGTCGGGATTTCCGCCGGTCCAGTGGTAGTTGTTGGAGACGCGGCCTTCGTCTTTCAGCGAGGGGGCGGTTTGATCGGAAAGGGCCGCGTGCCGGGATTCGAGGAATTTGGAAACCGTGGGACGCTGCGGGACATCGTCCACGCTGATGGTGATGAGTTCGAACGGGCGGTTTTGGAAACGCCGGTAGGTATCCACCAGAGCAGGGAATTCCTTCACACAAGGGCCGCAGGTGGTGGACCAGAAATTGATGAGGCGGAGTTTCTTGGTGTTGTTCACGGCGAGTTTCTTGCACAGCTCGGCATCGAGGTCGGCGACGGTGACCGGGCGTTTCTCCCACGAGGCTTGATCGGCGGCGACGTTGGGTTTCTTGAAAAGCCATTTCGTCGAGCAGCCGAAGGAACGGGTGACGGGCTCCTTCACCTCGGTTCCGGCGAGCAGGGCATCGAGCGCGTCGCGGAGGTAGCTTTTACCAACGGCAGCGGGGTTTCGTCCGCCATCGTCCATGCGGCCGGTGTAGCGGAGTTTGCGGGCGGTATCGAAGAGAAAGACGTGCGGGGTGGATTGGCCTCCGCAGGCGGTGACGAATTCCTGTTTTTCGCCATCATAGAGGTAGGGGAAGGTCCAGCCGTAGTCTTTGGAAAAGGGCTTCATTTCCTCGAAGGAATCGGAAAACGGCGAGTAGGCGAGTTCTTCCGGCATGAGCGCTCCGGGGTTGTTTCCATTCACGGCGACAACCGCCACGCCCTTGTCCTTGTAGTCCTGGTGGATCTGCTGCATGCGGCCGGCGGCAGCGACGGCGTCCGGGCAATGGTTACATGTGAAAATGATGCAGAGGACCTTCGCCTCCTTGAAATCGGCGGGCGTGTAGGTCTTTCCGTCGGTAGCCGGGAGTGAAAAATTCGGCAGGTCAGAGCCGATCGGCAGAACTTTCGGAATTTCCTGCCCCATCACTGGCAACAGCAGGGCAGCAGCCAATCCGAATAGCGTCGTCAATTTCGTCATACCGCTGAATACCCGCCGGAGTGGCATTTTCGTGCAAGAAATTTCTCAAACCGTGGTCAGGAACGGGAAATGTCCTATCGGTTTGGCTTGGACTGCGTGCAGCCTGCTGCCGCTTTTCGTGAGCCAGCCTGCTGGCCACGACGGCTCGCAGCGGGCT
>JBDSZP010000050.1:0-7790 GCA_039925065.1 Luteolibacter sp. | reverse complement strand
TTGTCGCCCACATAGACTGCAACCGCGTTGGTCATGATGCCTGTTCCACCGTCGTTGTTACCGATGACAATGGTCTTGTCCTGTGCGAACGGACATGCGAGGGCGTTTTCCCACGCACCTAATCCGGTCAGACCTGCCACGTTATTGTTAGTGGTGAGGTTGAACTTTCCTAGAAGGTAGCTCTTTCCTGCATCCGTGCCGGTGATGACAGAAGCCAGCTGCCAACCGGTTGCGCCACCTTCTTCGCCGTGCATGAAGATGCGCTCCTGCGTGCCGAGTCCGGAGGCGGAATTATAGAATGCGGATACTTCCGGGAGATCCGCCGAGCAGAAGCGGTTGAGGGCGATTGTCACAGGCGCGTCCACCGTCTGGGTGGCGGTGTTCCAGCCGAAAACTTGCTTGATGAGGTCTTCGCCGCCGGTCACTGACAGATTGCTTTTGTTGATGATCCATTTGGAAACGTAGGAGCCTTTTGCTCCATGGGCGCGAACGGCACCGAGTGTGTTGCCGAGCTCATGATTGGCCACCAGGGTAAAAGTCCCGTCGCCGTTGTCGAAGGCTCCCATGCCATCAGGAATGCCCGACATACCATAGGGTGCGCCGCCCACCAGATTGGGAACCGTGTCGTCGGCTGTGGCTCCGGTGTTGTCGGTAGTTAGAATGGAAATTGTTTCCGTTCCTGGAAGAAGAGGGCGAACGTAGGGTGTCGAGCCGGTGGACGGTCCTTGGATCTGCGCATGAGCGGCTTGTGCCATGGTCATGACGATGGCGGTGGATAATGCTTTCTTGACGGTTTTCATTGATGATAGGGGATCTGGATTGTTTGTCTTGTCGTGAATACGGATCTGTTGAAATCCTATGATCCGGATTTGAGCGACAATGGAAAATATCAGTTGCCTCACCCGATCCACACGGTTTCTTTGATGAACTTTCCGTCACTGATTTTTCCGTCACATGAAGTTGGTCTTACCCTTCGCGAAAGTGACATTCGCGTGACACCGGGCATGAACAGCTCGAAAAGGATGGCTGGATCCGTGAAACCTATAGGAAATCACACCCTAACGGGAATGATCTGGATATGCGTCCTCACTTGGTGAATCGATTGCCAGCACCGGGTATTTCCTGAAATGCAGATCGCCGAGCGCGCGCCGGGGACTAGGTCCCGCTGATCTGCCGCTTCAATTCTGCCAGGCATTCCCGCCAGAATCCGACTTCCATTGCTTCGTAACGCACGGTGTCCGGGTTCACTTGGGTGGTGAAAAGGATGTTACTCGGTTCTTCCAGAAGCTCTTCGTAAAGAGCCTGCATCAGATACGCCAGAACTTCATCCTCGTCGTGGAGCTGGGGAGCGGGGTCTTCATTCCGCGTTTCTGTCTCAAGCGCGGAAATGACGTTCAACAACAGCCGTTGATCAAGCGCGACGCCGATGCAATCCGCCGAAGAATGATGGTCCGCGATGATTGCCAGCAGCCGCTTCACGATCCGCTTGGATTCACCCTTGCGGTCCTCGATTTCCTGGGGTGCCTTGCTCGGTGTGATTTCCGGCAGTGGCGGAATACCACCGATGGAAAAAGGTGTTTTGGGATCGGGCAGGGAGAAATCAGGCATGATCATGGGGACCAAAAGGAGACGCGGATTCCGTCGAAAAACAAGCGGTAAGGAGGATCGCAATCCCCTTTGTTGGTGTCCCGGATTTATCGAATGCGAACGAATTCCGCAACGGATTTGCTAAATCCAAGCCAGCGCCTGGTCGAGGGATTCCACCACGTGATCCGCGCCGTGTGCCTCCAATGCGGCGGCGGAGAATTGCCCAGTGGAAACCGCCAGGCATCGCGCGCCGATGGCGTGGGCGCAGGCGATGTCCTTCGGTGTATCGCCGATGACCAGGGTTTCCGTGGCCGAAAAATTCCGGCCCGCATGGGCAGCGGCGCGCTCGAGAGCGATCGGGCCAAGACGGTTCCGGTCCGCATGATCGCAACCGTAAGCGCCGAAAGGAAAATAAGCGGCCAAACCGAAGTGGCGCATCTTGCTGGCGGCTCCGCCCGCTGTGTTGCCCGTTAGCAAACCGAGTGTGGCGTGCGGACGGTTCGAGAGTTCTTCCAATATCGTGGAAACTCCGTGAAAAATCCGGCCGGAAAAACCGCCGTGTGATAGATTCCAATCCAGCCGCCCTTGGTAAACCGCGAAATAGGTCGCGATGCGTTCGGCTGTCGGCTCAATGTCGAAGTGGGCGTGGATGTTCGCAATGATCCCAAGATCCGTGCTGCCGGCAAGATCGAGCGGGGGCCCTTCGTGGCCGAAAACCTCACATGTGGCTTCCTGCAGGGCCTTCATCCCGGCACCACCGGTGTCAACCAGGGTGCCGTCGATGTCGAACAGATAGAGCATGGGAAATCCCTGCGCTTTATTTGGCCTCTTCCGCTTCTACCTCTTCGGCAGATGCTTCTTCGATAGCCTCATCAGGTGATTCGTCTGGAACGAAATCATCATCCGGCTCTTCGCCGTGGTTTTCGTCATCATCGAAGTCGTCTTCTTCCATCAGTTCACCGTGGAAGAGGTGGAATTTCCGCTTCCGCTGGTGGGCGGGAAGTGGGGAAAGGATCATGGCGACCGCACGTCCGTTGAGACGCGGAGCCTGGTCCACCTGGGCCATCGATTTCAAGTCCTCGATGATGCGGTTCAGCACCACGAAGCCGAGGTCCTTGTGCGCGTTTTCACGACCACGGAACTGAAGCACGAAACGGCACTTGTGGTTGCCTTCGAGGAAACCTTCCGCACGGCCAAGCTTGATGTTGTAGTCGTGCTGACCGGTGCCGACGCGGAATTTTACTTCCTTCATGCGGGTGGCGCTTTTCGACTTCTGCTTCTTCAGCTTTGCCTGCTCGTATTTGTATTTTCCGTAATCGACGATCTTGCAGACTGGTGGGTCCACCTGACCGGCGATCTCGACGAGGTCGAGTCCGAGTGATTGGGCTTTTGCGAGTGCCTCACGCGAACTCATGACGCCGAGTTGCTCGCCAGTAGCGAGAACGACACGAACTTTCGGGGCACGGATGCGGTCGTTGATCCGCGTCATATCGCGGAAACGACCCCTATTTTGGTCTCTTTGTGGCTTAGCGATGGCTTTGTCCTCCAGTGGGTATATGCGACACACCAGAGCACGGACGGACAATGCCGCCGCACAAAACCGGTGCGAAGAGGGATGCGGAACGATGGACCAAACGCCGGATCATAGATCGGAGACAGCGGGGAATGACCGATCATTGGAGAGATCGGTATTGAGGGTCATTGTGTATCGTTTCAGAAAAATCATTGAACGGCTGGGGGCCGGAATCATGGCGTTCATCTCACTATCGAAATCAATTCGGATGGTTTGACGACGTCTGCGACAAGCTAATACAGGTGTGATCCCAATTCGGCAAGTCCGTTTTTATGCAACACGGATGATTTGCGGTGATCCGCTTTCGGGGCAGCCCGGGAAATGAGCCGCCCTCGGTGCTACGCTGGAAGATCGTAACCGAATTTTTCCAGTTCCCACGCGTAGATCTTCCTAACGATTCCTTCGGTTTCCTCGTCGTAAAAGCGGCGGATATGGCTTTCGTTCGGCTTTATTCCCTTTTTGAAGGTTGGAATGAGATCGGGTTCGAAGGGGATTGAGAGCTGGTCGCAAACATGGTTGACGCCCTCGTTCATCTGTTCGAATCGAATGATGTAGTCCATGCATTCCTTGCCATCGATGAGATATTTGTCGCGATCGATGATCATGCCTCCATTGCGGATCCATGACCGGAAGCGTTCGATTTCGGTTTTCCCGGTGACCCTGTCGATCGGGTTGCCGGTGCGGGAAATCCGGCCCGCGAAGGCTTTGATTTTACGCAGCGAGGAGTAATTCCGTTTGTTTTTCTCAAACATGAAAAATCCCGAGATCAATTTGTCGAATGGATTCCTAACGACGGTGAACTTGAAATAATCGTCCCAAATGTCCTGGCCGATCAGGCTGCGGACCTTTTGAGCGGGCATGTGGTTGTACCAAGCGCATTGACCGGCATTCGAATCACGGGATCCGATAATGCCTTCGTCCGTCACCCGCCCGTTGGGCGAATGGGATTTGCTCCATTCGCCCTCACGCAGGCAGTATTTTTCGAAGCACGATTGAACCGACGTTCCTGCGGTCTTCACGGTCTTCGTGAAAATGAAACGCTTTCGGTGGCTGATGATCATGGTGCTTTCCGGGCGTCAAAGACTCCGTTCGGCGATTTCCTTTTTCACGGAGGCCACGAAATCCTCGAGCGACATCGTGGTGAGCTCTTCCGTATCGCGGCGGCGGATGGAAACGGTGCCTTCCTCGACCTCCTTTTGGCCTAGCACGATCATGTAAGGCACACGATCAAGACGGGCGAGGCGGATCTTCGCGCCGACCTTGTCCGGCGTGCGATCAATGGTGACGCGCACACCCGCATCGGCGAGTTTTGCGGTGGCGGCTTCGGCGGCTTGGAGAGTTTTTTCTGAAATCGGGATGACGCGGACTTGCTCGGGAGCGAGCCATGTCGGGAATTTTCCTTCGAAATGCTCGATCAGCAAACCGGTGAAACGCTCCAACGAACCGAACGGCGCACGGTGGATCATGACCGGAACGTGCGGTTGGTTATCCGCACCGACGTAGCTGAGGCCGAAACGGACCGGCAGATTGTAGTCCACCTGCACCGTGCCCAACTGCCAATCGCGGCCGATCACGTCCTTCACCACAAAGTCGATTTTCGGTCCGTAGAAAGCGGCTTCTCCGAGTTCTTCGGTGTATTCGACGCCGAGTGTTTGCACCGCCTGGCGCAGCGCATCTTCGGCTTTGTCCCAGTTTTCCGGTGAGCCGACATATTTGTCAGACTCGGGATCACGGAGTGAAAGGCGCACGCGGTATTCGTGCATGCCCAGCGTGTTGAGAACTTTTTTCACCAGATCCAAGCAGCCGGTGACTTCCGCTGCGACTTGATCGGGTGTGCAGAAAAGGTGGGCGTCGTCCTGTGTGAACCCGCGGACGCGCGTCATGCCGCCGAGCTCGCCGGATTGTTCCCAACGATAAACGGTGCCGAATTCCGCCAGACGCACCGGCAGATCGCGGTAGGAGTGGTGGTCGCTCGCGTAAATCTTGATGTGGTGCGGGCAGTTCATCGGCTTGAGCAGATAGCCTTCGTAGGTGCCGTCTGACAGACCGTTGATGAGAGTTGCGCAGGTCGCATCCTCGTCCGCGAGTTTTTCAAGCACGTCGCGCTCGGCAATCGCCGGATACTGGCTTTCCTGATAGTATGGGAAATGTCCGGACGTCCGATAGAGATCGAGCTTGCCGATGTGCGGGGTGAAAACCTGCGAGTAACCCTGTTTGTCCAACTCCTGCGTGATGAAATCCTGAAGTGAACGACGTACCAGCGCGCCCTTGGGTTTCCACAAAATGAGGCCTTGGCCGACCATTTCATCGATGTGGAAAAGTCCGAGCTCCTTGCCCAGACGGCGGTGATCGCGCTTTTTCGCTTCCTCAAGGCGATTCAGGTGCTGCTCCAGTTCCTCCTTGTTTTCAAACGCCGTGCCGTAAAGCCGCTGGAGCTGGCCTTTCGATTCATCGCCCATGTAGAACGATGAGGAAACCGACATCAGCTTCACGTTCTTGCACTTCGATGTGTAACCGACGTGAGGGCCGGCGCAGAGATCGATAAACTCGCCATTCTGGAAACAGGAAATTTGCTCCCCTTCAGGGATTTTATCGATCAGATCGAGCTTGAAACGTGACGGATTGCCAGGGCGCTCGCTGAGTCCGCCGAGACGGCCGCTTTCCGCCATCGCCTTCGCTTCCTCACGGGAAATCGCCTTGTATTCGAACTTCTGATTTTCCTTCGAGATCTTCTTCATCTCCGCCTCGATTTTTTCGAAGTCATCCGGCGTGATGCGGTGCTTCATCTCGAAGTCATAGTAGAAACCGTTTTCAATCGGCGGGCCGTAAGCGAACTGCGCATCCGGCCAGATCCGCAGAATGGCGGTGGCCATCACGTGGGCTGAGGAGTGGCGGACCCGCTCGAGGTCAGTCATTTGGGCGCGTTCGTCGAGTGTCTTGCGTTCGGACATTGGGAGAAGAGGTTGATGGTTGAGAGTTGATTGTTGATAGAGAGAGGAAAGACGAAGAGGCGATGGTCAGATTGGAGAGGGAAGAGTCTGAAGGGGATTGCGGATTCCGCTTTTCCTCTTCGCCATCAACCATCAACTCCCAACCATCAACTTCCTCATCTATCCATCAGCGCGAACTTGAGTTCCGCTTCGGAAACGACCTCGCCGTTGACGAGGCAGTGGCAGCGGGTTTGGCCGATGGAACCGCGCATTTTGAGAATCTCGGTTTCGATGAAAAGCGTGTCTCCTGGGAAAACCGGACGACGCCATTTCACGCTGTCGGCGCTCATGAAATAGCCGATTTTGCCCGCGTTTTCCGGCTTGCGGAGCATTAGGACCGAGGAAACCTGTGCCATCGCCTCAAGCTGGAGCACGCCTGGCATGATTGGGTGACCTGGGAAGTGTCCGGCGAAATAGGGCTCGTTGATCGTGACGTTTTTCATCCCCGTGCACTTGCTGTCGCCAAGGCAATCCACGATGCGATCCACCATCAGGAATGGATAACGGTGCGGCAGGATTTTGAGCACCTCGTTGATGTCCAGCACGCTCTCGCCATTTGGAATGAGAATCGGAGCGGGCACCATCAGACGCATGCGCGCATATTCCGATTTCAGCGTAGCCGCCATTTTCGTGTTCGGACCATGGCCGGGCTTCACCGCGATGACGTGGCCGAAAATCCGGATGCCGGAAAGCATCAGGTCGCCGATCAGATCGAGCGCCTTGTGGCGGGCGAATTCGTTGCTGAAACGCAGCGCTTCCTTCGACATGATCTCATTTCCACGGATCACGACCGCGCTTTCCAGCGAGCCACCTTTGATCAATCCCTTTTCCAGCAAAGGCTTCACGTCCTCGTAATAAACAAAGGTCCGTGCGGCGCAGATCTCCTTTTCGTAAAGCTCTGGAGTCACCTCGCTGGAGAAATACTGCGTGAAACGACCATCCGGGCCCACATTGGTCACGGACACCTTGAAAGTCTTGCACGGAACAATCGTGATGATCGTGCCATCGCCGGTTTCCAAATGGATCGGCTCACGGATTTCCCAAATCTTCCTCGGCGCGGTTTGTGCGAGCAGGCCTACTTTTTTGATCATTTCCACAAACGGCCGCGACGAACCGTCACCGATCGGAGGCTCATTCGCGTCCATTTCGATCAACGCGTTGTCCACGCCCATCCCCGTCAGGGCGGAAATCACGTGCTCCACCGTGTGAACCTTCACCGATCCTTCGGCCAGCGTTGTCGCCCGTTCCACCGTTTGGACCTTGTCCACATCGGCATTGATGAACGGTTGGTCCGGCAAATCGATGCGGCGGAACTTGAAACCGTGGCCTTCCGGAGCGGGCTTGAGCGTGAGCGTGACCTTCTGCCCCGTGTGGAGCGAAGTACCTTCGAGAGTGGCTGAGCCAGCGAGAGTGTGTTGAACAGCGGCGGACATGGGGGCGCAGGTTTCCTTCTTAGCCCCCAAGTATCAAGCCAGAATGGTGGATGACCAGAAACCCCGGAAAAAGCAGTCCAGGACTGAAGTCCAATGCCTTTAAGGATTCAAAATCGGCACTGGCTGGAATCCTTGATTTCACAAGGACTGAAAATGGTCGGCGGGTGGCATTGGGACTGAGATTCGGCGGGATGAGAAATGTGTAAT
>JBDSZP010000049.1:0-4452 GCA_039925065.1 Luteolibacter sp. | reverse complement strand
CGGGAAGCCGGGATTTCCTTTCCCAATTTCAGCACTTCGAAGAAAGCAGGCTTCGGCAGCAGCTCACGGTTGATGAGCAACGGATGGTTCGTGCGTCCTTGGATTGGAAAACCGTTGAGCCAGCTATGCCCATCATCCAGCCCCCAAAATGTAACCCGCTCGATGTCCTTCTGGTGACGGAGAAACACGGCGAACAGCTCGCCATAACGTTTTGCTAGTTTCTGCTGAATTTCGTCAGGCAGCCCGCCCACATACGGGTTGAGCGCCGGATCAGCATTCTCCTTGCGGGAAATATCAGCTACTCCCGCATTTCCACGGGAGGGAAGCACGTCCACGTCGAGTTCGGTGATCATGACCTTCAATCCCAAGGCGGCGAAGTCATTGATGGTCCGCTCCACTTCTTCAATCACCGGCTGGTCGAGACTATAATGGCCCTGCGTGCCAACGCCAGTGATCGGCACACCCCGCTTGATCAAGCCCCGCAACATCTCAATCGCACGACCACGCTTTCCGGGGTTCTCCAATCCATAGTCGTTATAGTAAAGCTCCGCGTCGGGATCGGCCTCGTGAGCGAAGCGGAATGCCTGGTCGAGAAAATCATCACCGATAATCCGTCGCCAAGGCGATTCGCGCAGTCTCTCCGGACCGTCTGAAATCGCTTCGTTCACCACATCCCATCCCTTGACCCGTCCCCTGTAACGGCCGACCACAGTTAGAATATGATCCCGCATGCGCTCCAACAGTTCTTCGCGGGTTGCCGGCTTGCCATCCTTGCCTTGAAAAACCCAGCCGGGAGTCTGGCTATGCCAAACCAAGGTGTGACCGATGACCGCCATGTTGTGTGTTTTTCCGAACTCGACATAAGCGTCAGCCGCCTCGAACTGATAATTTCCGGGCTCAGGATGAACCGACTGCCACTTCATGTCATTCTCCGCAGTGAGTGCGGAAAACTGGTTCGCTGCTATTTCCCCAGCCTTGGCATTGCGACCGTTCACCATCGGAGTATTCATCGCGACTCCGATGAGGAAATCATCGGCGAAGGCCTTGCGGAGCGTGGACGTGGCGGGTTCCGCTACGGCGATCGCAGAAGCCATCAACATGAAAAGCAACTGGCGGGAAATGAGATGCATGGTTTGAATGGATTGGGTGTTCGCGTTCCACTGGATACTGCGGGGGAATTCGTGATCATACGAAATTTCGATTCATCATCAGTCCATTGTTAATCAAGTCGCCCACCAGGAAGAATCAAAGTCCACGGATCCCCGGTAATGTTATCTCTAATCTTACTTCCCGTTTGTTATGCCGACTTCGAGGAACCAACGAAGGGCGGCTTTCAGTTGGTCGTTCGATAGTCCGTGCCCGCCATCGTAGGTTTCTATCCGGACCGGTCCGAAACTCTTGCCCGCGCTGGTTCCCACCGCTTTGCCAGCGGCCACAGTCGCAATGTTGTCGCTGTTCCCGTTGCTGACGAAGACCTTCACCTTGCGAAGCGCGCTGCCACCCACCTTGGTTTCCTTCTTGGCATCCTCCGTCTTGTCCTCGTTGCAGCCACCGAGGAAAAGCCCGCTCACATTCAGACCTGCAGTGGCGAGTTGTCCGACGCGGGAGAACGAATCCTTCGAGCCCCCGGAAAAACCAGCACAGACGAAGGTGGATTTACTGAAACCCGGCCATGCAGCCGAAAGCATCGCCACCGCTTGATGATGGATCACCATGTCCACGTCCGAAACCTGATTGTCCTCCCTGCGGGGATTACCCAAATTGCAATCGACAGCAATGACCGCCCAACCTTCCGCCAGCGCCGTTCCGGCATACATCCGGATGACTGAACAATTTCCGGCCTTGCGCTCGCCCTCATTGTTGATCGCCGCACTCACCCAGAGGATTTTCTGAGGAACGGCGGGATCGAACCCGGCCGGCAGCGCGATGCCGATTTTGATGCCCGTCAGATCCTTGTTTTTTCGCGTCTTCTTGAGAGTTTCCTCGGTGAGTGGGGCTTCGATCATGTTAATCGATCCGTTTCGCGTAAGCTCCTTGCCGTTGAGCTCGATCTTGCCAGCAGCAGCAGTGGGAGCCGGAGCATGGTCCGGAGTTTTCGCGGCCTGTACATCCATGAACTCCTGATCCGCCTTGCTGAAACGGGCGAGAGGCAGGGTGAAAGGATGGCCGTCTTTTGAAATGGTCACCACGCCACCTGCCAGACTGACGAATTCCGCCTCAATTACCTTCCCGCTGATATCGGTGAATGACCTGGCAGAGAGAGTTCCAGTGAAGGCAAGCATCAGGGCGATGGATCTGTTTTTCATGCGGGTTGAAATGAAAACCTTTCCGCAAGCATCTGAAAACCATTTTTTGAGAATCACCGAACGCGGAATGTTAGCTCGTACTAACGAATCGGATGCCACTCCGAAGAGAATTCTCGCGCAGGGACGGAGAGGCGGATTCTTCACAATGTATCCAGGATATCCGTGTGCCTCCGCGAAGATGGACGAACTCACTGATTGAAATCCTTCGTCAAATTACGGGACGATCACGGATAAAGAACTTGTTGATGGGACATCTTGGAGAATCAGCGGAACACAACAATGGCGACTCCTGAAATCACCTCGACCAGAAAGATATTATCCTGCTCCGCGAAATTTGACGAAGGTGTTCGATTCAATCAGTTCGTCCATGTTCGCAGCGCTCCCATTGCGGTCAGATCTGCAATTCTTCGATCATCCCATCCCTAGTATCGGCACCCCGCTTACCGGAGAACTGCCTTTTGACATTTTTGACATTTGTAGAGAGTCGCTACTGCAAACTGCAACCACCATCGTGCAAATTGCCTAGGAATGGTAAGGCTGGCTATCAGTTCTCGAACACGAATCCCCGCAAATTAGCGGGTCGCAACGGCTCCCAATGTTGGTACGTCCGCCGCTAAACAGCCGCAACCATGCAAACTCCAACCAGCACCCTTTCAACGGGCTATCAAATGCCCTCCTCTCAGTCCGAAGCCAATTCATCGAACGGAGCCTCAGAGGCGGCCACGGCGAGCCCCGGCAAGAGTGCCGGAAAAAGAGTATTTGACCTGGAGCGAGTAAGTGAGGGCGAGCCCGGCCGTCATTTGCGGCACAGAAGGATTTGCGAAAAGGGTCTCTGGGCGGAACTAACATAAACCGCGAAATGGTGCGTCGTCGGACGTTGATCCGTAAAGCAGGTTACGCGAGCTGACGGGCAAGTTCAACAGCGGTGCTCCATCTGATCCAAGACGTTTGTCTGGACCAAGTATCACCATCGCCTGATGTAGCAAATGGATTCCAGTAAATGGGGGCGGTCCTCGCAAATTCTCATGACTAATAGGTGGCCCGGATTTCATTCGATCACGGGGAGTTCATCCAACCCACTTCCTCTCCTTGTCAGGATTTTCTCGATACGCCCAGCAGAAGTCATTCGGCTTACCGAGCCGCGGTATTGGAATCGGAAGGGTCTGCCCATGCTCTGGACTACCACAACCACCCACACCTATCAGGTTTGATGTGAATTTGCAAGGACTGGCCCCAGAGAGGGCTTCCCGCGGTTGACGGCCAATAGGAACGACTCGTGGTCCTCCTTATGGATGAAGAGCTGCTTCCCCCCGTCTCCCCGGGCCATCACATAATACACCGCCCCGGCGTATTGAAATCTCGGCTGTCTCGCCATGGGCGCAATCTGCGCCCCAGAATCAGCTACATCAATCTCTCAATTTGAATAATCTAGGACTGACCCCATTTAGTATGACCCCATTTAGTAGTTGTGTATGTACCATTCACTTTCGTTCACTTTGACGCGGATGGGCTAAGGCTTATAACTTAAAGTCGGCAATCGTTTTGTTTTTGTCATTTCATTAAATTGATCGCTACTAAATGGTCCTTTCCCACGATTCGTTGGCTCCGCCGGATCCATCAGTATTTTTGATTTTTCAAGGTAGAAATACTCACCGCTTCTCATTCTTACTGTTATATATTTGTCATCATAACCAAATGCCACGATGTCACCCTCCAACAAACCCTGAACACCGCCACCACCCACATTCAAACCTATACTTAAAGGGTAACCCTTAAATAGGAAAAATTTATCACCCAAATCACGATCAGATGAAGTGCACGACGAAACTATTAATATGATTGGAAGAACGAATATGAGAATTTTTTTCATACGAGGTTTGTCCGGAAAGTTGGGTTTCTCGCTCGGTCAAAGGGAAGGGAGTCCAACCGCCGAGAAGCCGTTCCTGCATCGATTTTTAAATGGATTGGCACACGCCATGCCATTGGTTTGGCTTGTACGGTTCACTTGTTCACTTTCCGCGTGAACGGGGTCGGTCCTAGATTTTTCAAATGTTGTCATATTTTTTCAGGATTTTCTGTTCCTTTTTATCCCGGCGGATCCGTTGGACCAGAGTGCTCACATAGGAAGGATGACCCATCGCCAGAC
>JBDSZP010000048.1:0-21851 GCA_039925065.1 Luteolibacter sp. | reverse complement strand
AGCACGCCTGCAAGGATCACCGGTCAACGCCGCGCACCGCCTTTGCCGGATGGACGCTCGCCGGCCGTCCCTACTATCTGCCACCGCTGCGGCTGGATCACATCACCCGCATGAGTGACAGCGCCGGTATTTTCCAGCATGCGATTTTCAACGTTCCGAATTTCCACGAAGGCTACTGCACGGATGATAATGCGCGGGCCTTCATCCTGTGTAATCTGTTGGACGAAATTGTGATGAAGCCTCCCGGCGGAAATCTCGATCAGCTCGCGACCACCTACCTCGCCTTTCTGGCAGCGGCTTGGAATGGCGAAACCGGACGGTTCCGGAATTTCATGAGTCACGGGCGGCAGTGGCTGGAAAGGGCGGGCAGCGAGGACAGCCATGGCCGGGCGCTTTGGGCGTTGGGCGTTGGTGCCGGGCGTTCCCGCAATGAAGGGCGGCGCAGGTTGTCCTCCATGCTTTTCGAGCGCGGCCTTTCGATTGTCGTGGACTTTCATTCGCCGAGGGGCTGGGCGTTTTCCTTGCTCGGCATTCACGAATATTTACGCGGACAGCCGGACAATCATGAAATTAATGCCACTCGCGAGGTCCTCACGAATAAGCTCGTGGATCTCTGGGAAGATCATGCCACCGACGAATGGCCGTGGTTTGAACCGAATGCCACATACGATAATGCACGTATTTGTCAGGCGCTCATCCTCAGCGGTCAATGGATGCCGCATTCGGAGGCCCTGAGGATCGGTCTGGAGTCCTTGGGCTGGCTCGTTTCCATTCATAAAACCCCGGCTGGCCACTTCCGGCCCATCGGCAGCAACGGCTTCTACTCGAAGGGCGGGTCCCGCGCGGATTTTGATCAGCAACCGGTCGAGGCCCAGGCCATGGTTTCCGCCTGCCTGGAGGCGTTTCTCGCCACGCAGGATTCCGCATGGTCGGTCGAGGCGAGACGCGCTTTCGAGTGGTTTTTGGGCCGAAACGACGTTGGCCTGCCACTCTACGATTCCAGCACCGGAGGTTGTAGCGACGGCTTGCACCACGACCGCGTCAATGAAAACCAAGGAGCGGAATCTTCACTGGCATTTCACCTTTCCCTCGCCGAAATGAATTATGCAGAGCACCTCGCCGCCCGTCCATCACCTCCTCATTTATGAACACCATTCCCATCCGCCGCCACCCGATTTCGCTGCTGCCACAAAGCTCCAGAGTCATCATCCGCGCCTTCATCCCGGCCGAAGCGCAACGCGTGACCTCCATTATCGGCCGTGCCCTTGCCTTGAGTGAGGATGAGGTCGAGCAGGAATTGCAGTCAGTGAATCATGAATTTGATTCCCGGCACTTCGAGATCGACGCCCTGATGCTGGAACATTACGCGAAAGTCCATCCATACATTTTCACCCAGCGCCCGCTCTCGCATTCCCGACAATTGCTGATAGGCGCGCTTTTTTCCGGCGAGTATGCGCTGGAATCCGCCGCCCTGTTCAACCCTTCCATGGTCCCGCATCCGGATCAAACCGATGTTCCCGAAGGCGGCCTGCGGTTCATCATGAGCCTGCGTGCGACGGGCGAGGGACACATCTCTTCCATCGAGTTCCGCGTCGGCATGATTTCATCTGATGGTTCTATCAGTCTCGATCCCGTGTCGCGGTTTGTGACCGTGTCCGAGGTGGTTCTCAATCCAACCTATTGGAAAAAGCGCTTCGATATCAAACTCCACGAAATGGGCTTCGGCAACGATTGCACCGCCTCCGTCCTGGCTCCGCTGGGCGATAGTTTCACCCGCAGCGAACTGGGGGCCAGCGTGGCGCGCGTCCGCAGTGAAACCCTGCCGATCACCCACGACATCCGGCGCACGCTCGACTGCATCAAATGGCTGGCCGATTCAAATTACGAACTGCGCTTCAGTCCCAAACTCGCCCTCAGCGAGCGCATTCTTTTTCCGGTTTCCGCGAATGAAAGCAACGGCATCGAAGACGCGCGGTTCGTGCGTTTCACCGAGGACGATGGCTCGGTCATGTATTACGCGACCTACACCGCCTACAGCGGACGTGCGATCCTTCCCCAACTCATCGAGACTCCTGATTTCCTGAACTTCCGGGTCCTGACGTTGAATGGAAGCGCCGTGCAGAACAAAGGCATGGCCCTCTTTCCGCGCCGCATCAACGGTCGCTACGCCATGCTTTCACGGCAGGACGATGAAAACGTGCTCATCATGTTTTCCGACAACCCGCATCATTGGACCGATCCGCAAATCATCCTTCGCCCGGCCGAGGTGTGGGAATCCGTGAAAGTGGGAAACTGTGGTTCACCGATCGAGACGAAAGCCGGTTGGCTGGTCATTACCCACGGCGTCGGTCCCATGCGGAAATATTGCATCGGCGCGGCTTTGCTGGATCTGGACGATCCGACGAAAGTGCTGGGCCGGCTCCGGTATCCTCTTCTGTCACCCGAAGGCAACGAGCGCGAAGGCTACGTTCCCAACGTCGTTTACAGTTGCGGATCCCTGCTTCATGGCGAGCACATCATCCTGCCTTATGCCATGAGCGATATCGCCACCACCATCGCCAGCGTGCGGGTGGACGATCTGCTGGCGGAGCTGCTCGCGCCCTAGACGCGTGTGGCCTTCCAGCATTCCAAGAATCCCGTCGCGAAATCCTCCGGCCGGTTGGCGATCCATGTTTCAATTTCCGATAGCGGAAACCACATCACCGCATCGATCTCGGCGCTCGGGAAACGCAGGTTGCCATCGTAATGCGTCTTGAAAAGCCGCACGTGTTCCCAGCCCGTGGCCTCGCACGGAGCGATCCGCGCGATTTCCTCCGGCACCGATTCCACGCGGATGCCCATTTCCTCCTCCAGCTCGCGGACGGCGGCGGATGTGTAGGTTTCTCCTGCGTCCAAATGCCCGGAAACGCTGGAATCCCAGACGCCCGGATGCGCGTCCTTCAGCAGCGAGCGTTTTTGCAGAAGCAGATCGCCGCGCTTGTTATAAATGAAAATGTGAACCGCGCGGTGCAGCAGCCCTTGCGCATGGACCTCGCCGCGCGTCGCCTGGCCGGTGACCTCGTCGTTTTCGTCCACCACGTCGAAAATCTCGCCCGCCTTCTGGGGCAGGTCCTTCAGCGGATGCGGATCGTAAGCACGTGTTAGATCCACCCATTGGCTCAGCGTGAGTTCCTCGCCGCGCACCGTGGCGGACACCTTGAGCTCAGCACAAATTTTCTCCCACGCGGGTTCGTCCGGCATTTGTTTTTTCAACTGCTTCCGGCGCTGCGCGAAACCCCGGCGGATCAGCTCGTCAAACAACCGGTAATCAAACGGCGGCAAGCCTGTGGTCCTCGGCCGCAGGACCGCCACCGCCGAGTCGATCGTCGGCCGCGGATAAAATGCCTCGGGCGGCACCGTCCTCATCGGCTCGACTTCCCAGTTCGCCTGGGTCCGCAGCGAGAGAATGCCGTAATCTTTCGTGCCGGGCTTCGCGGCCAGACGTTCGATCACCTCCTTTTGCAGCATGATCACCGCCCGCTCGAACGGATGCGGCCGGCTGAGCAAATTCTTCATGATCGCGCCGCCGCACGAGTAGGGGAGATTTCCGAGAAATTTCAGCTTCCGGTGTTTGAAAAGCACCCGCCCGTCGAATTTCGCGCCATCCGCGTGATGGACCTCGACGCTCGGGTCATCCTTGTAGCGCTCTTTCAGCGCACCGGCCAGCCGACCATCGAATTCGATCAGAATCAATTTCCGCACTTTTCCCACCAAGTGGACGCTCAGCGCACCCGTTCCTGGTCCCACTTCGCAAACCGCGTCATCCTCGGAAACTTCGAGCTGTGAGACGATCCAACGTGCCATGTTCGGATCGATCAAAAAATTCTGCCCCAGTTGTTTGCTTGGCAGCACCCGCGCCTGATCCAGCACTTCCCGAATTTCCTTACCCGTCATGGCCGCCATCCATGACGCATCCCGGCCCGCCGCGCAACTCCAAGGATTCGCTTCCGCCGCCCTCGTGCTGCCGTGAAATTTTTCGAGGCACCGCGAATCTCGCGAATCCTGCGAATCTTTTTCTTCATTCGCCCGATTCGCCGTGTCTTCCATTCCGAATCCCTGTGAAAATGCCAAACCGTCCTCTCTCTTCTCTTTGCGTTCCTTCACGACCTCCGCGCCTTTGCGGTAAATCCAATTTTCCCCGTCATTGACGCCGCCGCGTCCATCGTTTCCCATCCGCGCATGTCCGAGCCGAAAAAGAAGAAGCCGATCTCCTCCCACCGATGGGTCCTCGGTTATCTCATGCAGGAAAAGGCGATTTTCATCCCATCGATGGCGGCCCTGTTCTTCACCGCCATGCTTTCCCTGGCTTTCCCATGGTTTCTGAAAGAGCTCATCGGAAATCCCACTGACGCGCTGAAATCCGGCGTCGATCCCGCGCAGGTCCTCGCCAAGTCCAACCGCGTCGTGCTCGAACTCGCCGCCGCCCTTGCGCTTCAGGCCAGCATCGCATTTTTCCGCGTCCAAGGCTTCATCCGTTCCGGCGAGTCCGCGCTCAACCGCCTGCGCCGCGATCTCTTCGCGCACCTCGTCCGTCTGCCGATGCCGTTCTTTCAGGAACAACGATCCGGCGCTCTCAGCAACCGCGTTTCCGCCGACCTCGGAGTGGTCCGGGATACGCTGCTCAATACCGTCCCGCAGGCCGTTCGCCAGACGGTCATCCTCATCGGCGGCCTGATATTCATCTTCGTCGCGTCGTGGAAATTGTCGCTTATCATGCTCGGCAGCGTGCCATTTGTGGTGCTCGCCATCGCGTTTTTCGGGAGGAAAGTCCGGGGTTTTTCCAAGTCCGCGCAGGACTCGCTCGCCGAAGCGGGCACCGTCATCGAGGAAACCGTGCAAGGCATCGCCGACGTGAAGGCCTACACGAACGAATCCTTTGAGGAAAACCGCTACCATCGTTCTCTCGACAGCTTTTTTCACGTCACCATGCGCGGCGCGAAACACCGCGCTGCCTTTCTGTCCTTCATCATCTTCGCCCTCTTCGGCACCATTGCCTTCGTCGCCTGGTCCGGTGCACGCATGCTCGCCCATGGCGAAATCAACGGCACGAACTTCGTTTCCTTCATCCTCTTCTCCATCTTCGTCGGCGCGTCGCTCGGCTCGTTTCCAGAAATCATTTCCCAGTTCCAAGCCACAGCCGGCGCCACCGAACGCCTTCGCGAATTGCTGGACACCCCACCCGAGCGCACCGATGGCGACGCCGATGCGAAACTCACTGGCTACCTCGCCTTCGAGCACCTTTCCTTCCGTTATCCCTCGCGGCCCGATGTCCAGGTCCTTCACGATCTGAATTTCTTCGTCCGCCCCGGCCAACGCGTCGCCCTCGTCGGCCCGTCCGGCGCGGGGAAATCCACCGTTTTCTCACTCATCCTCGGCTTCAACGCTCCTGAAAACGGCCAGGTTCTCTTCGATAACCGCCCCGCCTCCAGCCTCTCCCTCGCCGCCATTCGCTCCCAGATTGCCATCGTCCCGCAGGAAGTCCTGCTCTTTGGCGGCAGCATCCGTGAGAACATCGAGTATGGGAAACCCGGCGCATCCGTGGAGGAAATCGAAGCCGCAGCCCGTGAGGCCAATGCCTTCGATTACATTTCCGCCCTGCCCGAAGGCTTTGAGACCCTCGTCGGCCCGCGCGGCACCAAGCTCTCCGGCGGCCAACGCCAACGCATCGCCATCGCCCGCGCCATCCTAGCTGACCCCAGAATCCTCCTGCTGGACGAAGCCACCTCAGCCCTCGATTCCGAGAGCGAACGCCTCGTCAACGAAGCCCTCGAGCGCCTCATGAAAGGCCGCACCAGCCTCGTCATCGCCCACCGCCTCTCCACCGTCCGCCACGCCGATTCCATCCTCGTCTTCAATCATGGAAAAATCGCCGAAAGCGGCACTCATGAGGAACTCATCGACCGCGACGGCACCTACCGCTTCCTCGTCGAGACCCAGCTTGTCTAAGAGTCCGTCTGAAAAATAGGGGGGACGATCTCGTCCCCACGCATGGACGAGGGCGGCCTCCAAGGTCCTGGAGTGCGGTGGGAAGCGATAGCGCCACACCGCTATGGTTCGTCCCCCGACTCCGGAACCACCCCGACGATCCAAAGCGGTGTCGGCGCTGCGCTCTGCCCCCGCACTCCATGAGCCAGCCGCTCACCGATCACTGATGCCCCCCTTCGTTTCCTTCCTAGCAAGATTACGCCCTCACCCTACCCTAGGACTGGGAACGTCCCTATGGAACTGGATTGGCACTCCGTCTAAAGTTCACCACCGAACTCAAATCAATGACGATGAAACAACCTGAACTGAATCTTGTGCATGAATGGAATGTTGAACCGTTCTATAAGGAGTATCCACCTTCCGAGAACGGGCGGCCGCCGCTCAATTCATCGAAGAACGAGGCCTGCTCCTCAGGTCCGGCCGTGGTGCCCCGGAGCGCCGAGGGGGACAGGATCACCAAAATCGAGATCATGATGGATCAGCGCCCGGATCTCGATTGGCATTCGAAATGAGATAACAGGCACTCCGGGCAAGTGCAAACTTGGTTTACCAAGGGGGGCATTTCTCAGTATAATGCGTGGGTAATGTTCAAAAGAACGTTTCAAAAAAAACAGCGAACGGTCTAAATTGAATATGGTGCTCGAATTTTGAAGAGTTTTGGCAATTAGACCTCATTTTCCCGCATGATTTTCCATGGTTACAATATAGTAGTTCTTCCTATTGTGAGTCAGGAATCCTTGTGCTAAGTCTCGCGTGTGGACATGAACGGACAACACGAAAGCCCTCTTCCTACAGGGCCTCCATCTAGAAATTCATCGATGGTGACCGCTGCGGGAAGAGTTCTTTCCGAACTGGTGAATATATATGACAAACAGCGGCGAATTGCCATGGTGCTGCCACAATTGGCGAAGCCTGGGATCTCCGCTGAATTGAGGACGGCGATCGGTGCCTATATTAAGCATGCCGACGAGCGAATGGCCGTCGTGGAGAAAATCACGACTTACTTGGGGCACACCGTTCTTCATGCGACGACGGGCTTGCTGCTCGGGGATGAAGGGAAAGCGCAGGAATTCCGGCGGGCTCTTTCACTCTCCGCAGCGTTGATTTCAGCCCTCGAGAAGGTGGAATTTCCTCATGTGGAATCCTATTCCAGCGAGGAAGAGTGGGAAGCCGCCACCAGCGCCCGACTGCTCGGATGGGCCAACGATCCGGACAACGCAGCAATCGCCAATTTAATCGCTGAGATCCTCAGGGATGAGAAATTCGTCGAGGCGGCTACCATCAGCAGGCTCTCGACTCCGGTGTAAGGGGCTGCGGTTTCCGTAAGGCACACTGCCCGGGTGACGTGGATGCACAACCACGTTTCCGCGCAGCGGAAATCGCTCGCGACAACGGGGCAGCGGGTGTAGGAAACTATTTGTGCCCTCTGTGGTTCATCGCGGCTCCCCCGGACGCGGTCGTGAAAATGGTTTCACGCTCGTGATCTGCCTTGTCCTGATGACAATGCTGCTCGTCGTGGCACTGGGCATCATGGGGTTGGCCTCCGTCGAGCTGCGCAAGTCCACGGTCGGGGCCGCGCGGGCCACCGCCCAGGCGAATGCGCGGCTCGCGCTGATCCAGGCGATCGGGCAATTGCAGAGAACCATGGGCCCGGATCAGCGCGTTTCCGCCTCTGCGGAAATCCTGCGGAATAACCCCAAGCAACCCTTCTGGACCGGAGTCTGGCGCACGACTCAGGCGAACGGCGATCCGCTCCTCACCCGCGATGATCTCACCGGCGGCCTGCGCGACGCGCGTTGGGAAAAAAAGCTCGATCCCGCCGCCGAGGTTCTCGAATGGCTGGTAAGTGGCAACGGCGATCCTTCGAAAGATCCCACCACGGAAACCGTGACGCTCGTTCATCAGGACAACACGCCCGTCGTCGTCGTGCCCAAGATGCGCGTGAAATCCCCCGGCGGCAGCTCCGGAAACTGCGCGTGGTGGACCGGCGATCTGGGCATCCGGGCAAACATCGCGACAGCGGATCCTCGCTCGAAAATTCCTGCCGATCGGAAGTCCCCTTCGGGCGGCGGACTCTATCGCGTAATGGTGTCCCAAGCTGCCGACATGGCGATGATGGAGGGAAAAGTGAGCCTTGATGACTCACAAACCAAGCGTCTCACCAGCGGTGCCGAGCTCGCCTTCACCGCCGCAGGCAAGGATTGGGGCAAGCGGCATGCGTTTGATTTCACCACCCAATCCTACGGCGTGCTGGCGGACGTGGTGAACGGCGGCCTCAAGCGCGATCTGACCGCCTATTTCCAGGGAGATGGAAAAGTGCCGGACTTTAAAAACCTCAAGGGCATTTCGGACAATGATCCTCTGGTGGGGCCTGCTGCGGATCTCGGGGAGAGTGTGAAGGATTCCCGCTATCAGGTAGGCGGGCCGCGCTTCGGTCTGCTGAGGGATTGGGCCCGCTCATCGGTGCCATACTCCGGGCAGAATGTGCCGGCGAAACTTCCGGACGCGGATCCGTCCGCCGGTGCGTCCAGCAGCAAGCGCGCGCTGGCCAACGAAGAGCCGGTGAAACTCGCCGGAAACCTCCGCTCCGGACTGCAACCGATCCTGGTCGAGGCCACCAATTTCACCCAGATGAGTTGTTATCTGGATAAGGTCACCCCCGTGAAATCATTCCAACTCCGGCAGTTGATGTATCCGCGGGTGGTCCTGTGGAATCCCTATAATGTGAAACTGAAAGTTGATAGGTCCATCATCATGATGCAGGGAAACGGCCGCCAGGAAATGTGGACTGCCAATACGAACATCAACAACATCAAGCCGCCCGGTTATTTTTCGCCAGAGGTCCAGTGGATCAACTTCGAGGGTGGCAGAAGCACGGCTTTTGCGAGCTGGCCGTTCTTGTTTGATTCCCAAGGCTACAACGATCCCTACATGGGCTCATACTATTTCTCGATTCCGGAAACCACATTCGGGCCGGGTGAATGCTTGGTGTTTTCTCCGCCCAAGTGTGCTGAGTATGACGGGTTGAGTGTCTATCGACCGGGTGCCTACAATCTCGATAACAACGTGCTGTCGTGTGAGATCGCACCGGATCCATCGCGCAGTTATTATGTCTCCGCATCCGATCTCGATGGCGGGATCGATTTCCTGCCGACCCAATTCTGGTATGCGCCCACCAATGTCTATGTGAACGGCAGGTGGGGGATTCTGAATCAAAGCGACGATACCCGGGCGATCCTGAAACGAGTCAAAGATGCGGGGGCCATCACGTTCGAGGCATTCGACGCGCTGCCGCAAATCTCCGTCCTATCAGCTTCGTTGCAATACGGAGCGGGCAGGGAACCCCGGATCGCCTGGAGCAAGTATGAAAGAATGCCGATGCAACTGTTGGATAAGGCAAATCCGAAACCGACGGTGATCCCTAACGTTCGCACCCGCGAGGGCATCCGGATGCGTTGGTTCGACGAGCAGCAGTCCAATCTGCTGAACTCCGGTGCATTGCGTGGCACCGCGTTTTTCGAGGATGCGCTGCTGGCGAACTGGAATCCGCGCGCTTCATTCATCATCCGCTCGCCATGGGAAAATATCGGCGGCGATCCGAAGGGCGGACCGTGGTTTTTCGGTGCCTACACCCGGGATTTGTATGATCAGGCGGTGAGCTGGGATGACCAGATGCCTGTGCCGCGCAATGGCCGTTATCATGGAAATCCCTTCGGCCCGCCACAGGAAGGGGAGGAACGCTACGTGCTCTTCGATGTGCCCCGCCACGAAACAGGCGTGATTTCGCTAGGCCAGCTCCAGCACGTGAAGCTCTCCGAACTGGTTTGGCATCCATCCTATGCGATCGGGAATTCTCTGGCAGATCCGCGCTTGGGGACGGGTGGAAACAACGGCCTGCATCGGACCGCGCCAGTGCTCGGTAAGTCGGATGCCGCGAAGCTCGGCGGATTTTATGAAAATGAAATCGGCTGGTCCAATGATGCCCAACGCTCCGCCACCAAGGGGGATTGGGCGGCCACCGCGCGCTCCATCCTTGGCGACCTTCCCTCCAAGGACAATCTCGTCTACGATCTCTCGTTCGAGGCCAACCGTTCGCTGTGGGACCGCTATTTCCTCTCCAGCGGAACGACCGATGAAAAAGCCAGATTCCTCGCCGATCCCGTGAATGATCCGCTGCCTAACGGAAGGATGTGCCTGGCTCACCCGAAAGCGACCGAAGCCAGCCTGTTGGATTTCTATCAATCCGCTGCCTGCCTGATGGTGGATGGTGCCTTCAATGTGAACTCCACCCGCGTGGAGGCATGGAAGGCGCTGTTGGGATCGACCCACCGCACCGGTTACGGGAGTGATGGAAGCGTCCCGTTTCCCCGTGTCCTCAATCCGCCGGGAAAGGCCTTGCGCGAGGGTGGGGGCATGTCCGGAGACAGTGTGTGGGCAGGCTATCGCGAGCTGGACGCGGATGAAATTGATCGGCTTGCCACGGCCATTGTCGAGCAGGTGAAACTGCGCGGCCCCTTCCTTTCACTATCAGACTTCATCAACCGCCGTCTCGCGGAAGATGAAACCGGCCGCGCTGGCGCGCTCCAGGCGGCCATCGAAAAAGCCGGCCTGAACTCAGGTCTGAACGGCCATTATCCATTGAATAACCAGAACTCGCTGCCGGACTATACGCATCCTGATAACATCGCTGATTCCACCCGCCTTGAGCAAACCCTCAAGCCCGCCTCGAAAGCCTGGGGCGCGGCATCCTATCTGACACAAGCTGACGTTTTGCAAGTCCTCGGTCCTGCCCTAACCGCCCGTTCGGATTCCTTCGTCATCCGCGCTTATGGCGATGCGGTGGACGCCGTTGGGAAAGTCCAGGCGCAGGCCTGGTGTGAGGTAGTCGTCCAGCGCACACCGCAGCCGCTGACGCCCGATGAGAGCGGGCTGAACTCGAAATTTTCCGGCCGACCCGAAGACTATGGCCGACATTTTGTGATCACCTCGTTCCGCTGGCTGGTACCCGGCGAGACTTGATCGAATCCCTCCGCGTATGAAATTCCCCCCCCTCGTCAGTCTGCTCGCAGCCTCCTCCACCGCGCTACTTTCCGCGGCGGAAATACCGAAAGCGCCCGAACGCCACGTCAGGTTTCTAGCGGTCGGAGAGATGCCACCGTTCCGTCAGGAAATCCACGACGGCGTGCGCTACGAGCTGGAACCTCCGGAAGGCAGCATCCCGCCGCGTGAGGTGATGTTAGGATTCGGTGAGGAGAAAGCCGAGACCACCACCCTGCGACTTGGTCAAATCAGCGGGCCGCTGAAAGTTCCGGAAGGCGCGGGCCCTCTGACACTGCGCCGCGCGATCGATCAGAAGGATTCGGCACCCTGGCTCCAACTCACCCGTCCCGAAGACGATGATTTCCTTGTCCTCCTCTGGCGGGCCTCAGCGAAGGGAACTTGGAACGAAGCGAAATTTTTCGTTCTGCCAGATGGCCCGATCACCGCTCCGGCAGGCAGCGTGCGCGTCGTCAACCTCGCTCCTGTCGAAGTGAAAATCGTCTTCGGCAATGAAAACCTCATTCTCGGCGCGGGGAAATCCTTCCAACGCCTGATGCACGCAAACGCCGAACTACCCTTCCAAATCCTGATGACCGATGTTTCCGGCACTCTCAGAACCCTGCACTCCGGCGATATCCTTCAAAACCAAGGCGAGCGCAGTCTCGTCCTTGTCTATCGGGCAGACGGCGAGTCCCCCCGCCGCCCCGTGAAAGTCACCGTCCAGCGAGAACCCGCCGCAGTCCTCCCGGTGGTGAGGAAGTAGGATTAAGAGATTGGGGATTGGGGATTGGGGATGGGAGATGGGAGATGGGAGATGGGAGATGGGAGATAGAGATGGAGATGGAGATGGAGATGGAGATGGAGATGGAGATGGAGATGGAGATGGAGATGGAGATGAAGATGGAGATGAAGATGGTGATGGTGATGGTGATGGAGATGGTGATGGAGATGGAGATGGTGGATGGTGGATGGTGGATGGTGGATGGTGGATGGTGGATGGTGGATGGTGGATGGGCCCGCCCTTGGTTTTGGGCAGCCATAGACGGCGTCACATCCCGGTCTTTGGCCCAACGGGCCCACATCCCTCAGCCCAGGGCAGCGCCCTGGGTATGGCCACACAAGCATTGGCGGCCTGAAAGGTCGCGATCCGGGGGGCGATCGATGCGCCCCGATATCGCACCCGTTGGGGCGCATGAATCTTTGGCGGATGTTACCCAATCCGATGGGCTGGGCTAAGGGATTTTGACCTTTTGGGCCAGATGTTGACCCGTCGGCCGATGGCCTACTCTTTGGCCCAACGGGCCTACATCCCTCAGCCCAGGGCAACGCCCTGGGTATGGCCACCCAAAGCCATTGGCGGCCTGAAAGGTCGCGATCCGGGGCGGTCGGACGCGTCCCTGTATCGCGCCCCGTTGGGGCGCATGAATCTTCGATGGATGTCACCCAGCCCGATGGGCTGGGCTAAGGAATGTTGACCCTTCGGGCCAGGATTCGTCACCGGCGGCGTCCGGCCGTGGATAGTTAGTTTTGGCCAATCCCTGATCTTCGCCGGGATTGCGCTGGATCAACCCGATCGATATCGGATACCTGATGGGGACAATAATATGCCGCAGTCTCTATCGCGAATCTTGATCCATTTGGTTTTCAGTACGAAAAACCGTGAACGGCTGCTGATACCCGCCATTCAAACCGAACTTCACCCCTATCTCGCCGGGACATTGGACAACATCCAATGCCCATCATTGCAAGTGGGTGGTGTGGAAGATCATGTCCACCTGTTATTCGGCCTGTCACGGACCCGCACCATCGCCGAGGTGGTGGAAACTGTTAAAACCAGTTCATCCAAATGGATCAAAACCAAGGACGGTCGACTGGCGGACTTCCATTGGCAATCCGGCTACGCCGCATTTTCCGTCAGCCAGTCGGATGCCGACAAGGTGGTGGCCTACATCCGCAACCAGGCACAGCATCACCAGAAAATGACGTTTCAGGACGAGTATCGGCGTCTGCTGGAACGGTATCAGGTGGCATTCGATGAACGCTATGTCTGGGACTAAATCCTATCGCCGCCTCTTTGGGCTCCGAAATTCTGGCCCAAAGGGTCAATATCCCTCAGTCCAGCCTAACGGGCTGGGTAACATCGTTAAAGATTCCTGCGCCCCGGCGGAGTGCGACACGGGGCGCTCTCGACGCCCCCCCCGGATCGCCACCTTTCAGGCCGCCAATGGTTTTACCTGATCTGACCCAGGGCGATGCCCTGGGCTGGGGAATGTAGTCCCGTTGGGCCAAAGACCCGCATATTGACGGTGGAATGATCACACCCCGGTGTTTGAATTCCGTGGTCAGGGCGAAGTGCGGCAGAGTGAAATGCTTGCTCACAATGAGGAGGCGTTGGGGCGAATGAAGGGCACGATCTGTCGGCATTTACGTTCCTGATGAAAGATTTCATCAACTCTACGAAAGTATGTTTTCAGAACTTCTCCCCGGCTCGCCGACCGACAGGCATTCGACCTTCAATGATGAGGTGAATCAAAATTACATGCTCTACATTCCGGCCAACCAGCCAGTCATCACGGCAGGACTGGACTGGACTGGAAGGAATCCACGAAGGCAGAAGCGTTTCCCGTTGGGAAATACCGAATCGATCTTCCTGCCTTGGAACTGAATGGCTACGGGCGCTTGAAAGACAACCGATATTTCCTGAGATTCCAGCGGACGAAGGAAAGGATCGAGGTCGCGCTCAACCGGAAGAGTAAGGGGTTGGATTTCGGTCGCGTCCAGATCCGGCGCAGCGATTCCATCCTCGACGGAGGTCCGGGCGAACCGTGATTGAATGAACGAAGATTCCAAGAATTCGGAAAGCTAAGGTTACTTGATGAATTATCGAAAAGGGTTCGAGACACGGATCCCGAGGCCAAAAATCTTTTTCCGAAACCGCTCTTGTCCGGTGCGTTGTCCGTGCCTTACGCTTGCCCAACCTTTCGTAAGCGTGTCCGATTCTTCCCAACCGATCCATATTCTAGGCGTTCTCCCCTCGCGTTGGGGCTCCACCCGCTTCCCCGGGAAGCCGCTGCATTTGATCGCCGGGAAACCGTTGATCCAGCACGTTTGGGAGCGTTGCAAGCAGTGTTCCCGCCTCGATGACATCATCGTAGCCACCGACGACGAGCGGATCCGCGACGCTGTTCTCGCCTTTGGAGGCAAAGTCGCGATGACTTCTCCGGACCACCCGACCGGCACGGATCGCATCGCGGAAGCCGCAAAAGCCGTCCCGCAGGCGACTCACATCGTCAACATCCAGGGCGACGAACCACTGATCGATCCGGCGCTGATCGACGAACTCGCCGCCGCCATGGCTGCCGATCCGACGCTGGACATGGCCACCGCCGCCAACCCACTCGATCCTGCCGATCCCGCCGTGCAGGACCCGAACGTGGTGAAAGTCGCCATCGCTCTCGATGGCCGCGCGCTTTATTTTTCCCGCTCGCCTCTGCCGTTTTTCCGCAATCCTGTCGAGGGCCTGCCGGTCCTCCGCCACAAGGGGATTTACGCGTATCAGCGGAGTTTTCTCGAGCGCTTCGTCACCTGGCCGCCGTCGCCATTGGAAAAAGCCGAGTCTCTGGAACAACTCCGCGCGCTCGAAAACGGCGCGAGCATCAAAGTCCTTCTCACTTCCGACACCTCACCCGGTGTTGACACGCCGGAACAAGCCCGCGAAATCGAACGTCTCCTTTCTGCTCACTGATCACTGCTCACTCATCACTTTATGAAATACATCTTCGTTACCGGCGGCGTCGTCTCCTCACTCGGCAAGGGCCTTGCCGCCGCCTCCATCGGCACGCTGCTCGAACACCGCGGGCTGACCACGCTGATGCAGAAATTCGATCCCTATCTCAATGTGGATCCGGGCACGATGTCCCCTTACCAGCACGGTGAGGTTTACGTGCTCGATGATGGCGCGGAGACCGATCTGGACCTCGGCCACTACGAGCGTTTCACCTCCGGCGTGCTTTCCCGTATGAACAATCTGACTTCCGGCCAGGTTTTCGACGCGGTGATCAAGAAGGAGCGTCGCGGCGAGTATCTTGGAAAAACCGTGCAGTTCATTCCGCACGTCACCGATGAAATCAAATCCCGCATGCATCAGGTGACCAGGGACAATCCGAAAACGGACGTCCTCATCACCGAGATCGGCGGCACTGTCGGCGATATGGAAGGCCTGCTTTTCATCGAAGCGCTGCGCCAGTTCGCGCTCGAGGTCGGCAAGGAAAACGTCTGTTTCATCCACGTCACGCTGCTTCCTTACATCAAGGCGGCCGGTGAGGTGAAAACCAAGCCTACCCAGCAATCCGTCGCGAAACTCCGCGAACTCGGCATCCAGCCGGACATCATCATCTGCCGCACCGAGGCGGATCTCGATGAGGACAACCGCAAGAAGATTGCCATGTTCTGCAACGTGGAGAAAAAGAACGTCGTCGCTTTCCGCGATGTGGCGCACACGATTTACGAATGCCCGCTCGACCTGCGCCGCGACAAGATCGACCGCCTGGTCGTCGATAAACTCGGCCTCGGCCACACGCCATCGCCCGCGCTGGAAGATTGGGAGCGTTTCGTACAGCGCGTCATTCATCCGAAAAACAAGGTCACCATCGCCGTGGCCGGAAAATACATCGAGCTGCAGGATGCTTATAAATCCATCTACGAATCGCTGATTCACGCCGGTGCCCATCACGACACGAAAGTCCAGATCGTCCGCGTGGAAGCGGAAGCGATCGAAGATCACGGCGCGAAGGCAGTCATCGGCGATGTCGATGGCATTCTCGTTCCCGGTGGTTTCGGCGACCGCGGCATCGAAGGGAAAATCCTCGCCGCCCAGTATGCCCGCGAGCAGAAGATCCCGTATTTCGGGATCTGTCTCGGCATGCAAATCGCCACCATCGAATATGCGAGAAACGTTTGCGGACTGAAGGATGCGAACTCCACCGAGTTTGATAAAGCCACGATGCATCCCGTGATCTGCCTTCAGGAAGAGCAAAAAGGCATCGAAGACATGGGCGCCACCATGCGCCTCGGTTCCTCGGAATCCATTCTTTTCACCGGCACCCAGGCTGCGGATCTCTACGGAAACGCCGACCGCATTCACGAGCGCCACCGCCATCGGTATGAGTTCAACTCCGACTATCAGGAGCGCCTCCAGGAAGCCGGACTCGTCATTTCCTCCGTCTCCGCCAACGAAGGCCTCGTGGAAATCGTCGAGCTGCCAGGCCACCCGTTCTTTATCGGTGCCCAGTTCCACCCCGAGTTCCAATCCAAGCCAAACCACCCGCATCCGCTCTTCGCGGGCTTCGTGGCGGCCGCGCTGGAGCGGAGCCATCAGGCGTGATCATTCATTGAATCCCGAGGCGGATAGAGATCTTTTTGAGGTTTTTGGCCCAACGGGACAGCATCCCTCAGCCCAGGGCAACGCCCTGGGTCGGATCACGCAAAGCCGTTGGCGGCCTGAAAGGTCGCGATCCGGGGAGCGATCGAACGCGTCGGTATCGCCCCCCGTTGGGACGCATGAATCTTTGGCGGATGTACCCAGCCCGATGAGCTGGGCTGAGGGATGTTGGCCCTTTGGGCCAGAATTCGAACGCCGCCGTGGGGTATTTCCACGGTCATGGCAATATGCCCTGTCTCTTCGCGTTCATTCGCGCTTGGTTTTTTCAAAGGGATGCCGCCCTGTGCATCCACGGTTCAATAGGTTGCGGGACAGTCCATTGCGTGCTAATCCATTTCAATGAATCGGCAGTTCGTTTGTTCTCTGGGTCTTTTGGCTTCTCTTGCGGTATCTTATGCGGAGGAGAAAGCGGTGAAGCCCATCGTCGCCGTTTATGATTTGGACGGGCCGATCTCGGAGTCCGGGCAAGGCGAGCAGGGGGTGATGGATTTTTCGATGAAGGCGTCCCGTCCGCTCACGATGCTCGACCTGTCACGCAGTTTGGAAAAGGCGGCGACGGATGATGCTGTGAAAGCCGTGGTCCTCGATGCGGATGAGGCGAAAGTGGATTTCTCACAGATTCAGGAAATCAGGAAACAGCTCGTCGCCATCCGCGATGCCGGGAAGGACGTCTGGATGTATAGCGAGCATTTGTCGAACCGCACGGCCTTGCTAGGCAGCGTGGCCAACCATTTCGCACTGATGCCCGAGGCGGATTGCGAGTTCCACGGCATTCATTCCGAATCGATGTATTTCAAAGGCCTGCTCGACAAGATCGGTGTGCGTGCGGACGTCATTCACATCGGCGATTTCAAAAGCTTTGGGGAAAACTTCTATCGAACCGGCCCTAGCGATTACGCCCTCAAGCAGGAGGAAACGTTGATCAATTCCATTTATGATCAGATCGTGGATGAAGTCGCCAGCGGTCGCAAATTGAAGCCTGCGGAGGTCCAATCGCTCATCGATGATGGCTCGCTAACACCCAAACGCGCGGTTGCGGGCAAGCTCGTCGATCACTTGATGTATCGCACGGAGTTCGTGAAAAAGCTGCGCGAGACCTACGGCGAGGATGCGGATTTCGACCGGAGCTACGAGCTCCCGGATCTCGATGGTCCACAGATCACCGGGATGATGGACTTTTTCAAGCTGATGTTCAACGACTCGAACAAGGGAAAGTTCCGCAAGGATTTCATCGCCGTGGTCGCCCTCGATGGCGACATCACCGAGGAATCGATCGCGCCTGTCAGGACGCAGATTCTCAAACTCGCGAAGGAGGAAAAAGCCAAGGCGCTCGTGCTGCGGGTGAACTCTCCCGGCGGCTCGGCGCTGGCCAGCGAAGTCCTGTGGGAGGCGACGGATGAATGGAAATCCACCGGCAAACCTTTTGTCGTCTCCATGGGCGGCGTCGCAGCGAGCGGCGGCTACTATGTTTCTAGTGGCGCGAACCGCATTTTCGCGGAAGCGGGCACGATCACCGGTTCGATCGGTGTGGTCGGGATGAAATTCGTGGTAGGCGAGGCGATGGAGAAAATCGGCATCACCACCCACACGATCCAGCGCGGGAAAAATGCGGGGGTCATGAGCATGATGCACGGCTTCTCCGATGACGAAGCCAAGCTGATGCGGGACTCGATGACCGAAGTTTACAGCACCTTCAAAAAACGCGTCACCGATGGCCGCGGCAAGGCACTGAAAGGCGATCTCGAATCGCTGGCGGGTGGTCGCGTTTACAGTGGAAAAGATGCTTTGGAAATCGGCCTTGTTGACGAAATCGGCGGACTCCATGAAGCCATCGCCTATGCCGGGCACGAGGCGAAATTGGAAAAGCCGGAAGTGAAACTCCTGCCCGAGCCGAAGAGCGGTCTCGAAGGTCTGTTCGCGCCACCGAACAAGGAGGATGACGATGAAATCATCCACGCTTCTGTTAAATCGGACACCTCGGTCAGGCTGCAAGCGATGATCAAGGGCAGCGGTGTTCTCGATGCCCTTCCCGCACCTGCACAAGCCGGTGTGAAACGCCTGGCATCGCGGATCGAAGCATTTCAAAAATGTCAGATTCTTCTGATTGGCCCGGATTTGGATCTGAAGTGATGGGCGGGTCCGCTTCGCCCGCCTGAAAAATAGGGGGTGGGGACGTCTCGTCCCCACGCATGGATGCCGGTGGAAGTCGATCGAATATACCCCTTATGGAGTATTGTTGTATCACTCCGGTCGTGCCTAATTGATAGGTAGTGAATGCTATCCATTCGAGAAACGCCGTGCTGGTGCTTCTTCCTGTCCTCGGATGGGTGGCGGTCATGGCGTGGAAAGGTGGCGCAGTTTCCGAGCTTTATGTGGGATCACGAATTCCGGAGCGCGATGGAATCAGGCGCGGGACGGCGGCTTTTTCAACAAGGGCGGCGGAAAAGCTGCGTGCCGGAAACCTGCCCGCCCTCGCGGTTTTCCTGAAGGAATGGCATCAGGGTGATCCGGATGCCATGGGGAACTGGATCCATCAGATGGTTCTATCGTTACCTGATAAGTCGGGAATCCTGTTGGTGGCGGCGGCTCAGGCGGGGATGCCGGAACTCGCGCTGGATGAATCCAGTCATTTGCCGGAGACATGCAAGGAGCAGACGGTGTGTTCGATTTTCGATTCGCTGACCCGTTCCGACTCGCCAGAGGCGTGGGAACGGGCGGACTCAATCGAGCCTGAGGGGCTGAGGGACAAGGTCCGGGATATCATTCTGACGAATGCTGCGGACGTGAATCTTTGTGGATTGGCGGATCTTGCCCTTGGGCGCGAACGTTCCGCGAGGCACGATGCGGTCTTGCAAAACGTGCTTGGCCGATGGCTGCGGAAGGATCCGGTGGAGGCTGCTTCGTGGATCAATGAAAAGGGGGTGTGGCAGGAGATCCGTGATCAGGTTTCGCTCCAGCTCGTCTATCAATGCGATGGTCTGGACCGTTCTCCTGAAACGGCGATGGAATGGGCGGAAGGCATTTCCGCCGTGGATCAGCGCTATCGGGCGGTGGGCAGGGTCGCGCGCGAACTGGCTGCAGAAGATCCGGATGCGGCTACCGCCTCCATCCGGCAAAGTGCGGTTCTCACTTTGGATGAGAAGGATTCCCTTCTCGCCAGCCTTTCCCAGCCCCCGCGGGAGAACGATTTTCCGCCGCCGGACTGATTCTTACGGTCGGGGAAAACACAAATAAAAAACCAACCCATCGAATGAAAAAACCCCTATTAAAAAGCGCGTTCGTCGCGCGTTTGCTGGCTCCCGTAATTGCGGCGGCCGCCTATCTGTCAGGAACGCCCGTGGCGAACGCTGCTTTCGGCCTGACGTCGAGCACGGACTTCTACACCGTCGATACCGGTGCCGGACTTGTGTTCAAGGTCCGCCGCACCGACAACGGGAGCAGCACGCAATCCCCAGGCGATATTTCCAGCCTGGTTTACAATGGCGTCGAGTATCAGGATCAATCGCGCGGTTCCCAAGTGAACTCCGGTTTTGACTATCTCTACTCGGGAGTTTCCGCCGTGAGTGTGAGCGCCGCAGTGTTGAACACCAGCTACGTCAAGGTCACCGTCACCGCTGGAAATCTCACCCATTATTATATGGCACGCAGCGGCTATGCGAACATCTATATGGGAACTTATTTCACCTCCGAGCCCAACACGCTCGGCCTCTGCCGCTATATTCTGCGGCTTCAGGTCGCCAAACTGCCTAACGGTCCGACGCCTTCCGATATCCGAAACAACACGGGAGCCATCGAATCCGGTGACATCTTCGGTCTCAGCAATGGTCAGACGCGTTCGAAGCATTACTCGAACCAGCGTCTCAGGGACTGGAGCTACATCGGTGCGACCGGCTCCGGCGTGGGTGCATGGGTCGTTCGGGATAATAACGAAGGCAATTCCGGCGGTCCGTTTTTCCGCTGCCTGATGAACCAGTGTACCAGCACCAATCAGGAAATCACCTATATCGTGAACTATGGCGAGGCTCAGACGGAAGCGTTCCGCTTTGGGATTCTCAATAGTTATACGCTGGTCATGAACGGTGGTGGCGCACCAGCCACGCCGGATACTTCGTGGTTCAGCGGCATGGGGCTCACCGGTTACGTTGCCTCCACCGCTCGCGGTCGTGTCACCGGAGTAGGCATCGCCGGTCGCGATACGGCCTATACCTATACCGTCGGGTTTGCCAATTCGAAGGCTCAATATTGGACGCCTGCGGCTGCTACCAACGGTTACTACAGTTGCGCCGGAATGATTCCCGGCACTTATACGATGACGTTTTATAAGAACGAACTCGCTGTGTGGTCCGGCAGTGTCGCGGTCACCGCAGGCGGGATCAACCAGCTCAATACCATCACGATCACTGGCGATCCCAGCTCACAGGCTGCGATCTGGCGCATCGGCAATTGGGATGGCAGCCCGACCGAGTTCCGCAATGGGGGCAACCTCACCACGATGCATCCCTCGGATGTCCGCATGAGCAGTTGGGCACCCGGCACCTACACGGTGGGCAGCAGTTCAAATAGTGGCTTCCCGGCCTATCAGTGGAAGGATGTGAACGGCTCGCAGGTCGTTTCGTTCAATCTGACCAGCGGGCAAGTCGCCGCCCATACCATCCGGGTTGGCATCACTTGCGCGTATTCGGGAGCGCGGCCGGACATCACGGTGAACTCCTGGAACTCGGCCAACCAATCCGCATCCAGCCAGCCTTCCACCCGCACGCTGACGGTCGGCACCTATCGGGGGAACAATACGACCTACACCTTCAGCGTTCCTGCCAGTGCGTTCGTCACGGGCACCAACACCCTGACGGTTTTCCCTATCAGCGGAAGTGGCAGCACCGGTTTCCTCAGCGCGGGCTACAGCATCGATTGCGTGGATATGTATTGAGAGCCGTGGCAGATTGCAAAAAACACGAGCGTCGCACTCAGGGGAAACCCGGGTGCGGCGTTTTTCATGCGGGTGATGTGATATTGGGGGGCGCCTGCCTCAGGTCGAGGGCGGACAAGAGGCATCTTCCGTCCTAACTGGACGAGTCATACCAGCCCGGCACAAAGTGCCGGGTGACCGGCAGAATTAGTTTCGCGTCCTGAAAGGTCGCTTCATGCTGGGGTGGACTTGATCTGCTCGATATGGGGTGGGGACCTCCCGTCTCCACGCATGGACGAGACGTCCATGCCCCTTATGTGAGTGCGTTTCGATCAAGCATAGGACTCCAGATCAAGGGAGCCGAGCCTTGACGCGGTGTGGGGCGATTAGGCTATTTTTCATCACGCAATCAACAGTTCCAGCCTTGATATCGTTACGTGG
>JBDSZP010000047.1:0-32382 GCA_039925065.1 Luteolibacter sp. | reverse complement strand
CATGAAGCGGGACCAGCGCCTAACGATCCGCCCACCGCCGTGATCCGCGCATACGAATCCATCTCAGTCCGGTATTCGGAACCCGGTGCGCCGTAAGTGCCGCCCACACAAACCAGCCTCTCGCCATCGAGAAAGAAACGGTCATTGCTATCAAAATCCATCGGATCGAATTCACCATCCTTCGCCACCGAAGAAGGACCGCGCGTGATCGTCTGCAAGCCGCCAAGACTCCAACCCAGGCCCATGATCCCATTGCCGCCGCTGCTGGAATAGTTCAGGCTGAGCTTCGGCTCCATGCCGCCCGTGCCCTTGGGAATATCGATCGGCACCGAGTACGAGGCCGAACCGTCGCCACCGACTGACAGGCTGCCCTTCAAAGAACCCACCGCTTCATTCGGACTGAGAACGGTGAGAGGCGGGATGCCGGCGGAGGGGGGAACAATGTTGGCCGCATTGGTCGGAGCCGTGCCGGACGGCCACAGCGAGTCCAGATAACCGTCCAGGAACGACTTGCCCGTAGCCGGATTGATCGCATCCCGGTCATACACGAATGGGCTCGAACCATGGGCGGTTTCCCAATCATCCGGCAGCCCGTCCTTGTCCGTATCCTTGAACAGCATGTTCTCAGTCTGGGCGGACAGCTCATCGATGAGCGTGTCGCCGACGTTGCTGCCATAGAAATCGACGGAAGTCAGATTGGCACCACGTCCGTCGAAGGCGAGGTTCACCGCCACGAGCTTCCCGTTGATGGACAAATCCCAGAGGTTGTGCTCGTAATCCTGCCGCAAGGTCACCCGGAAATAACCAGTGGCCGTGGTGCCTGCGACATCGAAACTTCCCGCCGTCCTGATCCACTGGGCGGGATTCGGATTCGGCGTTCCGTTATTGTCACCGCCATTGAGCACCCAGATCTCCCCCGTGGTCGAGCCCGCCGGGACCTGGAACGCGAGCTGCGTGCCATTCACCGAAAATGTGGCAGAGCTGCCCGTAGGATCCGCGGCGGGCTTCATCTGGAAGTCGATGAAGGCGGTCTTCTCATTGACGTCCCATGTCACCGAGCGCGTGATTTTGGTTCTATCAACCGGATTGACGGGCAACAGCAGCGCCTTCCCCCCGTTCACCCCGGTGCCGTTTGCCGAAACCGAGGCATCCCCCGTGGTGAGTTGCCAGCCGGGAGTCGTGCTGTTTCCAACCGTTTGGAAAGGCACCCACTCGGCGGTATCGAAAGTGACCGGCGGCAGGTCCGCCAGAACCTGGTTGGTGAAAAACGCGAAATTGAGCAACCCGGCGAGGACTGTTTTGCAAAACTGATTCATTGATTCGCCTTGCTAGCAATCAAATCGAATAACTGGCAACTGATATATCCGACAATTCCGATCTTTTTTCGATTTTTCTGATAGCTGCTACAAATCACATACTAACATATAACTATATTTTTCATTTCGTATCCAGAACCCAGCAGATCGGCAGAAAGTTGATTGATCCGAATTCACAACCGATTCTTAAAATTCCTTTTCTTTCTGATTTTATTCTTCTTTTCCACTTCCATTCCGACGCGGATCGCACAACGTCCCGCAGCCCCATGATAGCACGACAAGCTCCGGCGCGTCGTTGGCGACCGCCACTCCCGTTTCCTTTCCGGAGATTACGGGCAAGGACGGTGACTTTCGATTGTCATTCACGCGCCATCTGCCAGCCTTCCGTTAGCGCCACTTCGATCTCCGGCGCCAACACACCGAACATGAAAACATCATCAATCAAACACGCCACCCGACTCTTCCTTCCACTCATCGCGATCGCGGGGATTTCCACTTCCTGTGTGAGCACCAAAAATGTCGGATTGTCAGCCGCGGACCGTGCCGCGATGCGGGGAAAAACCCTGACAGTAACAACCCGCGAGAAACCACACCATTGGGTGATGAAGCAAAGCTCTGCGATGGCCGCCGCACTCGGCGGCCCAGTCGGCGGTGCGATCGCCGGAGGCATGGCTGACAAGGAAGGATCGGAGCAGGTGGCCAAACATCACATCGCGAATCCCAACGACACCATGACCTCCGCCGTGCAGAAGGATCTCGTGGCAAAAACCGGATTGAGACCTATTCCCAGCCGGGGAATCACCAAAGCGCTTGGCGCGGGGGAAGTGGCGAAGGAAAATCCCCATGCCGACTATGTGCTCGATTGCTTTGCCACGGCGTGGATGGGCAACTACTACCCGCTCAGCATCGGGAAATACTTCGTCATGTTTGGCGCGAAAATGCAGTTGGTTGAAACCTCCACAGGCCGCGTGGTCGCGGAAGGGTTCAGCTTGTATCAAGGAAAGGACCGTGAACACGCGCCGGACTACGACGGTATCTATTCCAATGATGCCGCTTTCCTCAAAGCGGAGACGAAAACCGGCACTGACGGTGCGATCAGCAAATTCACCAGCCAATTCTGACGCCCCGAAATCTCGGAAATTGTAATACCTCCCGCAGCCCCCCCGAAGAGCGGTCCTGCGGGAAACTGCATCAGGTAATGCACGAGATGCGTCTCTGCACTGATCCAGCACAACATAATGCTTGGCGTGCATAATCCCTTTACCTGCTCGTCGGAGAGGCGAAATGAATTACCCGGATGTCCGATTCAAGGTCTTCGATGCCTCCAGCATTGCAGGAGTGTGATTTGAATCCTAGTCATTCGCCGATGCATTATTCCCCGAAGTCACAAGAACTCCGCAGCCTTCGCGATCTTTCTCCCCAGCAGGTGCGGTCCGGATTGGCGGCTTGGCTGGGGTGGTTGTTCGACGGCTTGGACATGCATCTTTACACGCTGGTGGCGACGGCGTTCGTGGCGCAGCTCCTGATGACGGGCGAGGCGGATCCCGAGGTGGGGAAAAAGGCGTCGATCATCCAGGCGGCGTTTCTCGTCGGTTGGGCGCTGGGCGGCGGTTTTTTCGGGCGGGTGGCGGATCTCCTGGGCCGGAGCAAGGCGCTGGTGCTGACCATTCTTACTTACGCGTGTTTCACCGGGCTCTCATATTTCTCGCAGGAGTGGTGGCATCTGCTGGCTTTCCGGTTTTTGGCGGCACTTGGAATCGGCGGCGAGTGGGCAGTGGGCGCGTCTCTATTGTCGGAAACGTGGCCGAAAAAATGGCGGCCATGGATCGCCGCGACACTGCAAAGCGCGGTGAACTGCGGGATTTTGTTGGCATGCCTCGCCGGGGCCTTGCTGAAAGGCCATCCGCCGCAATGGATTTTCCTCGTCGGGATTTTACCAGCGTTCATCACGCTGTGGATCCGCAGCGCGGTGCCGGAAACGGAGGAATGGGAGGAAGCGAGAAAAGGCCAACCCGCGCCGAAAATCCGTGAGCTTTTCGGGCCGGAGGTGCGGAGCGTCACTTGGCGGGTGATGTTGATT
The DNA here is from genome assembly GCA_039925065.1 of Luteolibacter sp. Taxonomy (GTDB): domain Bacteria; phylum Verrucomicrobiota; class Verrucomicrobiia; order Verrucomicrobiales; family Akkermansiaceae; genus Luteolibacter. Next base: position 28,986 of record JBDSZP010000047.1, on the reverse strand, counting down.
TGCGCGGTTTCGCTCACGGCCCATTGGACGTTCATGTTCTGGCAGCAGAGTTACATCCGCAGTCTGGCGGAGGTGGGAACTCTGAAAGCGGCGAAGGATCAGGCGACGGTGATGGCTTTGCTATGGATCATGGTCGGCTCGCTGATCGGAAATTACGCGGCAGGCGGGTTGGCGAAACTGATGGGTTATGGCAAAGCGATCGCACTGATGCTGGCGGGGTATTTCGTGGTGATGTGGTTCACGTTTTCCAGCGTGCACAGCTTGCCGGTGACATACGGGCTGTTCGCAGTGATCGGAGTGATGCAGGGGTGTTTCGGGCTGTTCACGATGTGCCTGCCGCCGCTGTTTCCCGTGCTGCTGCGGAGCACGGGCGCGGGATTTTGTTACAACATCGGCCGCATCCTCTCGGCGGTGGGCGTGGTGTTTTTCGGGATTTTCAACAAAGTGCAGGGCGACTTCGCGGGCGTGCTGCTGATGGCGTCGTGGCTGTTCATCCCGGCGGCGTTTTTCGCGCTGTTGCTGCCGGAACAGAGGGAATAGGAAGAGTTGGCACCCTCCGGGCGGTTTCCATACATCCCATTTTTCACCTGCTTCTCATCGCTCCATTCAACCCGTTTCCGCCGCTTAAAGTTTCTCCCGGATGGCTTCCCAGACGCGATCGGTGGTGAGCTCGTTTTGACAGCGCATGTCCATCGGGCATTTGGGGAGGAGGCAGGGGGCGCACTCGACGTGGCGGCGGACGATGGCGTGGCGTCTGCCGAGAGGGCGTTTCCAAGCGGGATCGTTCGGGCCGAAAAGGACAACGCACGTTGTTCCTGCATAGGCGGCAAGGTGGGGCAGCGAGCCGTCCGCGGCCACGACCAGACCGTGAACCGCCAGCAGCGGCAGCGCTCCGGCCAGCGGGGCGGCGTGGAAAAACTCGGCACTTTTACCGAGATTTTCCGCGAGGATTTTCCCCAGTCCGCGCCCGCCGCCGACGCTGGCAACGGTGATTCGGCAGCCCCGGGCAATGAGTTGTTTGGCAATTTCCACCCATCGTTCAATCGGCCACTCATGGGTTGGGCCAAAATCCGAGCCGGGGCAAAGCAGCACCGCGCCCGCCACAGGCTCGATTCCGATGTCGCAGGGGGTGAAAAATTCCGGTTTCGCGGTTTGGATGCCCAGCTCCTCGGCGGCGGAAAGATAATACCGCACCCGGTGATCCAATGGGCCGACGCTGAAACCAAGGGGGTGCGTGAGGAACTTCTTCAATTTCCCTTCATTCCGCCCGAGCCGCCGTGGAATTTCCGCGAGTTTGAAGACTTCGGCAGCGAAACCGGTTTCCCAGGCGAGCGAGGCCTGCCAGTTTTGCCGGATTTCAGCCGCCACGACTTTCGATTTCGCTTTTGCCGGAAAACCGACCACTGCCAGCCCATCGACTGTTTCCCAAAATTCCCGCTGTTCCTCCATGCACAAAACGCCAACTCCCAGCCCGGACGCCACCATCGCCCGCAGCGCAGGCACCGCGAAACTTACCTCGTCCCAGCGCTCCGGTGCAGCCACCAACATTCCCCCTTTTTCCGTCGTCACGCCGCAATTTAGAGGTTCCTCGGGCCTCCGCACCAGTCTGATTTGTGGATTGCCAAGGGTCGAAATGAGAACTAGCTTCCAGCCCGGCAAGTTTCCGACCTCGGAATTTGCCTGTTGAACCGATCATATACCGCTGTGGGATTTTTGGATGCCATCAAACGCTGGCGGTTGGCCCGAATGGGACTTTCGTCGGGAAAAAAACGCCGTGTTCACAGTGAGAATCCGGTCATCCAGGCACTGGAAGACAGTCTCTGGGTGAAGTTGGCGCTCTATGCGACGTTTGCCGTCAGCAGCAGCGTGCTTGTGCTCAAGGCTTCTGAGGGAACAGCCTTTGCCAACGACCCGCTCAAAGGCTCGCTTTACGGTTTTGTCATCGCAGTCACAGCGATCGTGATGTTTCAGGTCAGCCTGCAAACTTCCTGTCGGCGGAACAGCCGGGTGGTGCTGGTCCTCGGGGGCTTGATCGTCCACCTTCTGATGCTGCGGGTGGTGATGCGCCTGACCGATTTCGGAACGATTCCCGAGGTTTACCGGTTTTTCTTCGTGCCGTTTGCGATGGCCCCGATGCTTCACGGTGTATTACTCGGCCGGGCAGTGGGTGCCTTTTCCGCCGTTTATGTGACGTTGATCGGTTGCCTGTTGGTGCCTGAGGGGGACGTGCTGGGTTTCATGATTCTCAGTCTGGTGAGCGGCATTACCTGTGTTTTGCTGGCCAATGAGGTTCGGAAACGCCTCCAACTTCTCCAAGCGGGAATCTATGTGGGTGCCGTGACGCTGATCCTCGGGCTGATGCTGGGGCGCCTAGACATCGCTGCGGTTTTCGGGCCGGATTCGATGAACCACCTGCAGCTCCTCGGCACCGGCAGTGCCGCCGCTTTCGTGACCGCTGTCCTTACGGCCCTCATCATCAGCGGGCTGCTGCCGATTTTCGAAGGAGCGTTCCACCTCACCACCGATATCAGCTGGCTGGAACTCAGCGACTTGAACCACAAGCTTCTCCGCCGGATGCAGCTCGAGGCCCCCGGCACTTTTCACCATAGCCTCGTCGTCGCGGCGCTGTCGGAAGCGGCTGCGGAAAAAATCCAAGCGAACGCCCCGATGTGTCGCGTTTGCTCGTATTTCCATGACGTCGGCAAACTGAAAAAGCCCGGCTATTTCATCGAAAACCAACACGACGGCGCGGAAAATCCGCACGACTCCCTCACCCCCACGATGAGCTCGCTCGTCATCATCGCCCACGTCAAGGACGGCGTCGATCTCGCGGTGAAACATAAGCTCAACCCGCGCATCATCGATGTGATTCAAGAGCACCACGGGGATTCGCTCGTCTATTTCTTCTACCGCCGCGCCCAAGAGCAGAAACGCACCGAGTTGGAAAAAGTGGACCGCCGTTTGGAAAATCCCGAGGATCTGCCGATGGTTGAGGAGAAAAATTTCCGCTATCCCGGACCTCGCCCAAGCTCGCGCGAAAGTGGCATTATCGCCCTCGCCGATAGCGTCGAAAGCGCTTCCCGCTCGCTCCAAAAACCCACCCCGGCGAAAATTCGCTCCATGGTTGAGGAGATCATCCGCACCAAAATCAACGACGGCCAGCTCGACGATTGCCCCCTCACCCTTCGCGAACTTGCCATCGTGAAAGACAGTTTCGCCGCCACCCTCCGCAGCATGCTGCACAGCCGGATCGACTACCCGAAGGACGACGGCTCACCCTCCGCCACCAAACGCGTTTCCAATCTGGAGCGCGATGCCACCAAGGGCGGCCGCGTCATTCCAATGCCGAAGCGCGCCTGATTTCTCCCCCAACCCCCGCAAAAACCATGTCGCTCGAAGTCATCATCGGCAACAATCAGGAAGCGACCGAAATTCCGGAAAGCTGGCTGACCGCCCTGGAAATCGTCGCTCACGAAGCTGCCGCCCTCGCTCTGGAAAACGCCGCCGAGGAGGACTCGCCGCTCTATCATTTGGCCACCCTTGAGATTGCTCTGGTGGATGATGCCACCAGCGATCAGGTCCACCGCGACTTCATGGACATCGAAGGGCCAACCGATGTGATCACCTTCCACCACGGAGAAATCGTCATCGGTGCCGAAGTCGCCGAGCGCCAGGCCGCGGAATATGGCGAGCCACTGGCCCGTGAACTCCTCCGCTACCTCGTCCACGGCCTGCTTCATCTGGCAGGCCACGAGGATGCCGATCCCGAGGAGCGCACGACCATGGAAACCGCCCAGGAAATGATCGTCGCCCAACTCTGGACCGCCGAACTGCGCGAACGCCTGAGCTTTTAATCGTTCGTCGCACAGACATTCCTGTCTGTCCTTCGCCGTAATACAGGCGTTCCTGCCTGTTCTTCATTTCTTCACCCATGTCCCGCATCAATCACTCCGTCTGCCGCTGGTGTTATAACAGCATCTCTCTCGAAGACCTCTGCATCGCAGCGAAAGACATCGGCATTTCCTCGATCGAACTCGTGATGCCGGACGACATTCCGCTATTGGAAAAACACGGGCTCACCTGTGCGATGATCAGTTTTCCCGTCGGAAAAACTCCTGCCGGCACCGAAGTCGGCCGCATCGAAAAAGCCTTCAACCGCCTTGAGCACCACGACACCCTCCTGGAAATCTACGAGCCGCACCTGCGCGCCGCCGCAGCCGCCGGGGCGAAAAACGTCATCGTTTTCTCCGGCAACCGCGAAGGATTATCCGACGAACAAGGCCTGCAAAACTGCGCCACCGGCCTCCGACGCCTGCTTCCGCTTGCCGAAGAACTCGGCCTCACGCTCGTCATGGAGCTGCTCAACAGCAAGGTCGACCACCCGGACTATCAGTGCGACCACAGCGCTTGGGGAATCCGGCTTTGCGAAACGCTCGGCAGCAAAAACTTCGGACTACTCTATGATATCTATCACATGCAGATCATGGAAGGTGACATCATCCGCGCCATCCGTGAGAACCACCGCTGGTTCACCCACTATCATACCGGAGGATGTCCCGGACGGAATGAAATCGACGAAAGCCAGGAGCTTTACTACCCCGCCATCATGCGTGCCATCGCGGACACCGGCTACACAGGCCACGTCGGCCAGGAGTTCATCCCGTTAGCCAGCGATTCCCTCGCCAGCCTGAGGCAAGGCGTGGAGATTTGCACCATCTTGCACGTAGATTAAACCCCGTCGCCGTCATGAGGAAAATGCTAACTGCACTCAACACGCTCCTCGCCGATCCCCACTTCGATCAGGATTCGCCATCCATCTTCCTTTTTTCCTCCGCGAGTTGAAGGTAGTTCTTGCGGACTTCATCGAGCTCTTCTTCGGATAGATCCTCAAGGTTCATCAAGGCGTTGTTGGCTGATTTCTGAACGCGGATGAGTTCGTCCAGTTTGATCTGGAGCGCTTCCGCGTCACGGTTCTGGGAATTTTGGATCAGAAAAACCATCAGGAAGGTGATGATGGTGGTGCTAGTGTTGATCACCAATTGCCAGGTGTCGCTGTAGCCAAACATGGGGCCCGAACAGGCCCAGGCGACGATGATCAGGGATGCCACGACAAAAGTGACGGGCTTTCCCGCATAGCAGGATGTTTTCTTAGCGAAGTGAGCGAAAAGGGAGTTTTTTGGATCAGCCATAATTTAGGCACAATAATCCACATCCCGCTGCTCACAACTTGATAATGGATCGGAGGCGCAAGCCCATGTGGTCAACAATAAAGCCCAATTGATCATTTGCCATGTCGGGCACGTCGCTTAGATTGTTGCTGGCAGTGTCAAATCTGCCGGGAGGGATAAATAAACCGAATACATTGCCAGTCGGAACCCGTCTCTCCCTGTGAACGAAAAACCAACCAACCAACGATTATGAATCTACGATATTTCACCATGATAGGCTCGCTTTCCGCACTGGCGGTAGGAGGCGTGCTCCTGGCCCCCGGGCAGGTGGCCGCCCAGGAAAGGGAAGAGCAGGGAGTTGAAGAACTGACAAGAGGTCCGGTGCACGAGGCATTCGCCACAACCGTGAACTTCGATCCGGAACCGGGGATTTTCGTCAAAACCGCGCCGCCCACGCTCATCGAAGAAGCTCCGCCCGATGAACGTCCTGAAGGCGACAATGTTACCTGGATCCCCGGTTACTGGGGATGGGATGACGATCAGGACGATTTCATCTGGATCAGCGGAGTGTGGCGGAATCTGCCGCCCGGCCGTCAATGGGTCCCCGGTTATTGGAGCGAAGTAGGCAATCAGTGGCAGTGGACGTCCGGCTACTGGGCAAACGCTGAGACCGAAGAGGTTTCCTACCTCCCTGAGCCACCGAAATCGATCGAGTCGGGCCCTAACGTGGAAGCTCCATCGTCCAACCACATCTGGATCTCGGGGACCTGGATTCAGAGAAATGAGCGATATGCTTGGAGACCGGGATATTGGGAGCTCGGCCAAAGGGACTGGACCTGGATCCCCGCCCACTACCAGTGGACACGCCGGGGCTATGTGTTCATCGATGGTTATTGGGACTATGATGTTCCCCGCCGCGGTGTGGTTTTCGCACCGGTGCATTTCCATCACGACTATTATAGCAGGCCCGATTATGTTTACACGCCGCTCATGGTGATCAGCCTGAATGTGTTTGTAGACCACCTGTTCGTAAGGCCTCATTATAATCACTATTACTTCGGGGATTACTACGAACCGAGATATCGGGAATCCGGCTTCTACACATCGTTTTCCTATCGCACCGGCCGCAGCGGTTATGACCCAATCTATGCCCAAATGCGCTGGGAACACCGGGATGACCGCAACTGGGAGCGCCAACGTCGCGAGAATTTCGATTTCTATCGGGACCATGTCGACGCCCGTCCGCCGCGGACCTGGGCAGCGCTCAGAGCCCGTCCCGAAGGAAGCCGCAGAGGACAACGCGATGACTATCAATTCGCCGAACCCCTCAAACAATACGCAAACCGCCCGAACAGTGGCCAACGATTCCAGCCGGTTAGCGCGGAAACCCGCACCCAGCTTGTCGAGAGACGCCAGGAGGTGCGCAAATTCAGCCAGGAGCGCCAACAACTGGAAAGCAAACCGAGAGAAGTCGCGCAAAACGCGGACAAAACCGTCAAGGTGACGCGTGAGAAATTCACCAAATCACCGGTAGTCGGAAAACGTGCCGAACAATTGTCGGGCAACGATGCTCCACCGAAGCGCCATGAACCCAAAGGCGGCGATCTCCGCGATGAGAAGACGGCGGGCCGCGACGACAATGGTGGGAAAAATGCAGACGGCTCGAAAAAAGCCGACAAGTCTGACAACGGAAAACGCGGTGGTAAGGATCAAACCGACAAGGGCAAAACCCCCGACCAAGGTCAGGGTAAGAACAAGGATTCAGATACCAAACCCCAAGGCAAAGACCAAGCCGACAAGGGCAGAAACCCCGAGCAAGGGCAGGGCAAGAACAAGGATTCCGACAACAAGCCCCAAGGCAAGAATCAGGCGGAAAAGGGTAACAACCCTGATCAAGGCCAAGGTAAAAACAAGGATTCGGACCGCAAACCCCAAGGGAAGAACCAGGCGGAAAACGGCAAAAACCCTGATCAAGGCCGGGGCAAGCAAACAGAGCCGTCCACCAAACCCGAGAAAGAGAATCGCCCACGTCCCGCACAAAATGCGGATGAAAACAAAGGCGGCAAATCCGATGGAAACCGGATGAACGACGAGCCAAAGCAGCCTAAAAAGGAGAAGTCCCAAGCTGATACGAACGAACGCAAGGAGCCCAAACCGACCCAAAAAGTCGAACAGCCCCAACGTCAGAAAGTGGATCAGACACCAAAACATCAGGACCAACCCCAGCAAAAGCAGAAGGCGGCCCCGGAACCAGCCCGCCAACCCGAGCCGAAGCCCCAGCAAAAGGCAGCTCCGGAAAGACAACAACAACCAAAGGCCCAACAGGAGCGTCCGCAGCAACCCAAACCACAACAGCAGCAACAACAGGCGAAGCCTGAGAAAAAGCAAAATGCTGAGAAGAAGGGAACCAAGGACGAGGATCCCGACGCCAAAAAGAAAAACAACTGATCGGCAGACGAACCGATAACCGATCATTCCGAAGCCGGGCACCTCGTGGTGTCCGGCTTTTTTTGGCCCCGCTCGACTGGATTCCTATCTCAAGGGTTCAGCCCCACACGATAAAAGGCATTTCCGGCTGGCGGAGAAGGGTCCGTGAAACTTGCAGTGCCCGCAGTTCCGGGAAGAGTGGCGATGGTCTGCCAGCTCATGTCGGATGTGCCGGTGCTGCGTTGGACGATGAAGCTGAGGCCGGTCGCGCTGGGCCAATTGAGTTGGCCGCCATCCAGGCCGGCGGAAAAGCGCGAGAATGAATTGTTAGGATCGAGGCCAAGGAGGGCTTCCGTATCGTTGCTGACGCCGTCTCCGTCGGCATCGCCATCGGCGACAAGGCCGTGATAAGGTTTGAGAACATCCTCCCACAGCGAGCGGGTGTAAACAAAGCCCCACCCTGTGCTGAACGATTGATCCATGACTCCTTGAGAGGCTCCCTTGGCATATCCGATATAACCTTTTTCAATCTTATACCATAGATCGGTATCGCCGATGTTCATCCTGGCGGCAGCAGTGTTTGCGATGTTGGTTCCCCTTTGCCAGAATCCGCAAATGATGAGAACAAGTTGGTTGGTCTGATGCGGACGGAAACCATCATAGGCATAGATCAATGAACTGCGTGGGCCGTTGCCGTCCGCGCTGTCGAATTCCTTCAGCATGCCAAGGGCACCCGGGTTCGGCAGTGTGGCGGCGCCCGAAACGATCTTGCCAGCGCCATTGATTCCCGCGCCGCCGTTGAGTCCGGCGTTGACGCTCATGCCGTAAGTATCAGTAAGCAGCGAATAGTAGATATCCATGTAGGAAGCCAGCGGTGAGTTGTGATATGCGTAGTTTCTCACTCCGTTTTCGATCATGGTTCCAGAAGGAGCGCCAGACGTTGGATTCGCGGCTTTCCAATTGAAAATCTGATAAATATTAGGCAGATTGTTCGCGCTCAGATCGGCGAGGAACTGAGCATGATTGTAGCCGTTCAGGATCGCGCTGGCCGCTGTCGGCCCGCCGAAATAGGCCATGCCGACGAGTACTCCGCCGATCATTCCCTCCCGGTAATTGGGATTCCAATCACGGTTGAGATTGGGATCGCCGTCGATACTGTATTGCTGGGTTCCGGCGAGGATGAAAGGATTGTTGTTAGCGGTGGTGAAGGCGCTGGAAACGAGGCATGCCTTCATGATGAGATCGATCTTGGTGATTTCCGCAGCACTGAGCTGGTTCCAGATGCGGGGCGTTTGTTTGACAATCGCAAACATGCCGGTGACATGACGCTCGTGCTGGGCCGGGTAGCCGCCATTGGCGCAAATCTCATTCCATGGTGTTAGGGTATAGCGAATTTGCTGCAGGAGGCGGGCGTCAGCGGAAGTGTTTCCCGCGTAGCTTGCGACGGCGAGGGCGATGGATGAACCTCCGGAAAAGGCTTGGTCCGTATAAGCTCCTCCCGAAAAATTCTTTCTGTAGGTGATCAAGGGCGCGGCGATCGCCGCATTGACCGCTGCTTGGGAAGGACTGTGGATGACGCCCGCCGCACGGACCGGAAGAGTCATACAAATGGAGAGAAGGAGGATCTTGGCGAAACCTGGTGGAGATGAGAAAAAAGGCACTATGAATGGGAAAGTTGAAGTTCGATTCAACTACGACGTTCATCGTACTCATTTCAAGTAATAATTAATTCACCTATGGATGCCTCATGTTTTCAATGAGTTCCGACCATCGATATATTAACTCCTGATTGGCACCGCCCTCCACTTCCAGTCGCAGATCGGGTAATAGATATGTCATCGCGGTCAGGCTTTCACCGGGCCACTCATGAAGTTTGATCGATTCCACATCATTTCCCGCCTCCGCCATGTGGGCAAGATTGCCGCGCTCGGTCATGATCACGCTCGACCACGGCGCATTTGCGATTTGCACGACCTCGGGCGGCAGGTCATATGGGGAAATGGATTCGAATCCGCGCAAGGTGAGAAGGCGGCTTCTGAAGTCCCGAAGTTGTGTTTCGATCGGCGCATCATTTCCCCGGTGAATGACCATCGGGAGCGTGTTCATGGAAAACCCCGCGGTTCCGATTTGGGGGGGACCACAGCGCACTTGCTCCACCACTGCGTAGTCCATTCCGGAGGCCCGGGCGACGGCTTGGCCCCAGGTCCACGTCAGAATGGTGGCTGTGGAGATCTGCATTTCCGTTGCGAGCGATTCGAGCCCTGCGGCGATTTGATTTCCGAGACAGCGGACCGCCTTGGGCTCCCACCGTGGCGTGGAGCCGCATGCTTCCAAATGGGCGAACTCTTCACTGAAAAATTTCGTGGCCTCGGCGATCATCGCACCGTCCGCCGAACTCCAGCGCGTGATCGCCAACGGCACGGGGGAAATACCGCGACGTAAGGAGTTCAGGAATCCCCGGAGGATCCGTGCGATCGAACGACCATCTAGCAGGGCATGATGGAACGTCCAAACCATCCGCCGCTCACCCGCCCAATATCTTGCCCGCCACGGCACGGCGGCGGGACACAACAATCGCCTGACACGGTCTTCCTCCAGCCAGACTTCCCATGACACGGGCGAGGGTTCGTCCCATTTCATGAATCCTGGTTCTGCCGCAATTTCCCAGCTCACAGGTTCTCCCTCCTCTATGACAAATGTCATTTGAAGCACTTTGGTTCGGGAAACCGTAGCGTTCCATACCGCTGCGATGGATTCGCCTGAAAATTCATTGGCGAAAACAATTTCCACCTGCTCGACATGCACGCCTGCCTCGGGATGCTCCAGCGAATCCCTGAGCATGATTTTCTGCAAGGGTGCGAGCATCTCCACTTCACGAGGCATGGCTGAGGACAACCGCCCGGAGCAGACCCGTCAAACATGCAATTCGCGACTCGACCACAAACACAAGCTCGGTTATGTGATTTGTTTGTGAGTTTCTTCGAACATCCGAAACCCGATCTCCCCCATCGGAGCGGCCCGCGTGCCGAGGAGGAGGTTCCTGTCTGCCAATGGTCTCTCCCCGAGGTGAGAATCGTGGTGATTTATGTGGTTCTGGCCAGTCTGTGGATCGTCGGCTCGGATCTCGTTCTCACGGAATCCGTCACCACCGCCCACAAGATGGGCGTTCTTCAATCGCTCAAAGGACTTAATTTTGTGATCACGACCGGCATTCTGCTATTTCTCGTCCTGCGGCGGGCATACGGCGGCTGGCGGCTTGCTGAGGAACGGCGGCTGACGGTCATGAGGCAAGCCCGGGAAAGATACCGGAATCTATCGTCCAGAATCCAGGGCCTGCGTGAGGAAGACCGCACAAAAATCGCCCGCGAAATCCATGATGAGCTTGGCCAATTGCTCACCGGCATCAAAATGGAACTGCGCATGGCGGAAAACAACCTATCAGACAGAAATGATCGCTCGCTGAATTCCGTGATCGACAAGCTGGTGGAGGCCACGGACATCGTCGACACCACGATCTCGGCCGTCCAGAAGATTTCCGCCGGGCTGCGGCCCAGCGCCTTGGATCATCTGGGCTTGCAGGTGGCACTGGTCGAGGAGGCGGAACAATTTCAAGAAAGAACCGGCATCCTGTGCACCGTCGATATACAAGACCCCATGGTCGTCGTCCCGCCCGAGTTGGAAACCGCAGCGTTCCGGATTTTTCAAGAGTCCCTCACCAACGTCGCGCGTCATTCCCATGCGAAGAAGGTAGAGGCTGCATTTTCTGCAAATAATCGTCTTTTAAAACTGCTCATTCGTGATGATGGTATAGGCATGGATGTCTCTGTGATGGAGGATCCTAAGTCACTCGGCTTGATCGGCATGCTGGAGCGCGCCGAAAACCTCGGCGGCTCACTGATAATCAACAGTCATCCGCAAACGGGCACTGAAGTGATGCTTTCCATCCCCCTTCCGGAAAAATCCAAAACCGTTCTGCTCACATGAAAATCCTGATCGTCGATGATCACGCGCTGGTGAGACGCGGCCTTGCTTCCTTGTTACAGGAGGAATTCAAGGGCGTGGAGATCGCCGAGGCTCAGGACGCCCGCGATGGATTTGCAGCGGTGATCAAGCAGGACTGGGATCTCGTCGTCGCGGACATCAGCATGCCCGGGCGCAGCGGTCTGGAGCTGATCCAGGACATCAAACGCGAGAGACCGACCCAAGCCGTTCTGGTCATCAGCGGTCATGCGGAAAAGGACTATGCCCTGCGCGCCCTGAAACTCGGAGCCGCAGGCTATGTATCCAAACAAAGTGCTGCGGATGTGCTCGTCACCGCGGTGAAGCGGGTGCTATCAGGCAGGCGTTTCATCAGCCAGGATCTCGCGGAACAGCTTGCCGGCGCGATTTCCGGCGGTGCGCCGGGCACTTCCCATGAAACGCTTTCCAACCGGGAGCTCGAAGTGCTGAAACTCATCGCATCCGGCCATACCATCAAGGAAATCAGCTCGTCCTTGGCTCTCAGCGAAAAGACGGTGGCCACCTACCGCAGCCGGATTGCTGAGAAAATGGGGCTTTCCTCGAATGTCGAACTCACCCGCTATGCCATGCGTCACGGCCTCGCCGATTGAACGCTTAAGCAAGTTGTAGGTCAAATTCCCTACAAGGAAACGAGAAATTATCCACTTTCGTGTCACCAAAAAACAAGGCATAGTCAGAGCGTTGTCAGACGTTCAGGACATCGTTCATTGTTCCGAGTTAGTTTGGTATTCATTGAGATTTGTTTTCCTGAGTTCCGTAAACCGGTTACGACGGAACAAACAGAGCGCCGTTCTTCCGGGGGGGAGGGCGGCGTTCACTGTTTTTACCCTACGTGATCGCGTGATAAAATCGAACCGGACGCACTCCGAGACATTTACGTCAGAATCTTTGCTCGTCCGCCTTGCCCGCTGCGGGATTGATACCTAAGGTCCGCGCCGATGACTTCCGAAGTGCCTGAAAATGAACCAACCCGCCGCCAATGGGTGGGCTTTTGGTGCATGATTGTGCAACAGGCGGTGAATGCCTTCAGTGATAAATTGGCCCAATTCACCCTCATTCCGTTAGGTGGAGCAGTGGGTTTTGCCCTGCTGATCCCTCTCGGAGCGGGAATCGAGGTGGATGTGCCGTCCGGCGTCGGCCTGCTGATGGCGCTGCCGATGGTGCTGTTCGCTCCAATCGCCGGCTGGGTGAGCGACCGGTTTTCCAAACGTGATGTCATGCTGGGCGCGGCGATCCTTCAATCGCTGGTGCTCGCCTCCATCTGCGCCGCCGTTGTCATGAAAAGCATGACCATGGGCCTCTGCGGAGTCTTTGGGCTGGCCGTGCAATCGGCGTTTTTTAGCCCGGCCAAAATTGGGATCAACAAGGAACTTGTCGGTTCAAAGCACCTCGGATTCGCCGCCGGCATCCAGCAAATGACCGCGATGCTGGCCATCCTCGCCGGACAAATTTTCGCCGGTTGGCTGTTCGACCACCGCTTCAAAGGCCACGGCGGAGGAGCCGACGTCGCTTGGCATGCGGCGTTGAATCCATTGATCGTGCTGGCCGCATTGTCAGTTCCGGCGTTGGCCATGGCTTGGGCGGTGCCACGGGTGTCTCCCCAAGGCGGCCCGAAATTCACCGGCAAACTGATGGTCAGCCATTTCCTCAATCTCGCCGACCTGTGGCGGGATGCCCCCTTGCGCAGAGCCTCATTCGGCGTCGCTTTCTTCTGGGGTTTTGCCGCGTTCATCAACCTGTGGTCGGTGAAACTCGCCAAACAAATGACCGGCGGCGGCGAGGGCAACGGCACTCAGGCGTCGATTTTCATGGCCGCAGCCTCGTTAGGAATGGCAAGCGGTTTCGGCTTCGCGTCGTTTCTGTTACGGAAAAGGATCGAACTCGGTTGGGTTCCTGTCGCCGGAATGGCCATGACGCTAACGGCGATCGCACTCGCCTTCATGACGCCGGGCGGCTGGTTGTTCCTCGTGACGTTGGCGCTCCTCGCATTTTCCGCCGCCGTTTTCCTCGCACCGCTGAGCGCCTGGATGCAGGACCGCTACCCGGCAGCCAAGCGCGGCGAGCTCCAATCCGCCGTGAACCTGCAGGACTGCATCGCGGGAATCATCGCCGTGCTGGTGATCGGTGTTTTCGAATACGCCACCAAGGCACTCGGCGTCTCCGCCGGACAGGGATTCAAATTGGAAATCGCCTTCATCGGCGTGGTCTGCGGCCTCATGACCCTTTCCATCATCCGGCTGCTGCCCGGCGATTTCATCCGCCTCATCGGCGGAGCGTTCATCCGCTCGATCTATCGAATCCGCGCACTGGATGCGGAAAATATTCCTGCCAAGGGCGGCGCGCTGCTCCTGCCCAACCATGTCACCTTCGCCGATGCGTTTTTCATCTCATCCGTCTGCTCCCGTCCGGTGCGATTCGTGATGGACGAGGCGTTCATGGAACGGCGCTCGATCCGGATGTTCGTGAGCATTTTCGACACGATGACCATCCGCCGCGATCAACCGCTCGAAGCGATCCGCAGCATGATCAGCGCACTGAAAAACGGCGATCTCGTCTGCCTGTTTCCCGAGGGACAACTGACACGCACCGGCACGTTGAGCGAGTTGCGCCGGGGCTTCGAACTGACCGCGAAAAAGGCCGGACACCCGCTGATTCCGATGTGGTGCGATGGCTCATGGGGATCGATCTTTTCCTTTGAAGGAGGCCACTTCATCCGCAAGCGTCCGCGCAAGCTGCCTTATGGCCTGACGATCGCGTTCGGGCAGCAAATCGCTCCAAAGCATGCGAATTTGGAAATTCTCAGGACCGGTTTGCTGGCAGCATCCGCCAAAGCCATCGGTCTCCGTTTCACGCTTCCCGGATGGGGCCAACGCATGCCCGACGGAAATGGACCCGCCATCGAAAATTTCCGCGTCTGCGGGGAAGCCAAACGGCGGAGGATGTGGGTGAATGGCCATCAGATCGGGCAGATCAACGCACTTCAAAGGCGTCAGGCATTTTGCGTGCTCAAGGATGAAGCAGTTTCGCTAGAGCTTCCGGGATTGTTCCTGACATTTCCTGAAATGTTCGACGCCAGCGTGGAAAAACGTGAACAGATCGGTTCAGGCACATGGGTCGGCGGCGATGCCCTGCGCGATGCCTTGCAAGCCTCGAAGACCGACGGCATTGTATTTTATGATTTCAGCCCGCGTGCCTTGGAGCCGCTGGCCATTTCCAGTGTGCTCCATCTGCCCTGCCTCGCCGTGGACGGCACTGTCATCGCCATGTCGATGCCGCATCCTCCGAAAGCAGAGAGCGGAGAGGAAATCCAGCTCGGCCACAAACCCGGCGCATGGGGAAAACTTCTGCCCGGCTGGTATCTCAAAGACTCACGCGCCCACGGCCCCGCCGCGCCGGAAGAAGGCTTGGAACTCCCGTCGGGAGCGTTTCTTGATGCGGACGGATTCGTCTGTGCCTCCAATTTCTGAGAGAGCGATCACAAGTCCCCCACTCCGCTATGGCACGCGGAAATATTTTTTGTCCACTGCGGGAAAGCTGGGATCCTGCACCAGAGTGCCCGGCGGGATATCCCGGAGATCGATCACTTGTCCGTTGTAGGGACTGGTGACGAATCCGGGCCGCCCATCGAGCACGACAGCGATCGGATACTGAACCGGAGGATCTTTCTTCACTTCCGGTGGGCGTGGACGAGGCCGCATCCGCCCATTTTCCATCGTGGCGTCGTTGCCCTTTGCATCAGGGGTTTCCACACGGACCGCATCCGTTTCAGTGTTTGCAACGTTCGGGAAATCCGCCGCAGGAGTCACCTCGGATTTCCTGCAGGAGGAAACCAGGATCAACGCCATCACGACCCAACACCTTTGCTTCATATCAACATAACGCTCACAATCCCGCAGAGTCGGCAAGCCAGAACGTTAGCTATCAATGAAGCGTGATCCCCAACTCATGATTCCGGCGTCACCGTCACCAACGTCGGCGTCACCGAGAAAATGCGGGCTGCGGTTTCTCTTACAATTTCAGGAGTCAGCGCGTTGTAGGCTGCGATGAGGCGGCGGTGCTCGTCCGCCGGGTGGCCGAACAGCAGGTCCAGCGCGACGTGGCGGGCGACGGATGATGGCGATTGCTGCTGGATGGCGAGGCCGCTGAGGACTGTGGAGCGAACACGATCGAAGGCTTCATCCGGAATTCCGGCTGCGGCGATTTTCTCGATTTCCGCCAACAACTCGCGGCGTGCGAAGTCCGCCTGCTCGGGCGAGGTGGCCAGATAGAAGGTGAAAAGCCCGGTATCATAGCCGAGAAACTGGGTGGCTCCGACTTGATAGGCGAGACCGAGTTCCTCACGGATCCGCGAGAACAGAGGGCCGGCCATGTCAGAAGAATATTCCTGGATCATCGCCAGCGCATGGCGGTCCGCACCGCTGACGGTGGTGCCGGGGAAACCGATGGTGAGAACCGCCTGCTTTTTCGGCAGATGAGCGATTTTCGAAACGCCGGGCTGGAGATTGCTGGCGGGAGCGGCCCAAAGGTCACCTTTCGGAAGTGCGGAGAATTTCTCCGCAATGAGGGCGAGCGTGGCCGCTGGATCGAAATCGCCGGCGATGGCGAGCGTGATGTTGGAGGCGTTGAAATGACGCGAGTGATGGGCGGCGAGATCGGGTCGATCCAAGCCGGGCAGACTTTCCAGAGAGCCGAGCGAGTCGAGTCCGTAGCCGTTGCCATTGAAAATCGCCGAACGCAAGGTGCTGAATCCCTTGTGCAGCGGGTCCTGAAGCCCCTCCTCGAGCGCGGCGTGCTGGCTGGCTTTTTCACGGGCGATGGCATCAACGGGGAGCGACGGTGAAATAATCGTTTCCGCGAAAACATCCACGATGGTGGCGATGTCCGGCGCGAGTCCGGCGGCTTGGACGAGAATCGCGTTGTTCCCGGGGTTCGCGCTGATGGAGGCACCTAACGACTCAAGAGTGACGGCGATTTCCTGAGCACTGCGGGTGATGGTGCCTTTTGACAGGGTGGATGAAAGGAGCTGGCTGATCCCGTTGTTCAGCGGCGTCTCGGAAGTCAGGCCGGCGCGGACGGCGGCTTGCAGGTGGATGAGCGGCACCCGGTGGTCCGGAATGAGCGCGAGCGTGAGTCCGTTCGGCAGGGTGTGGACCTGGATTTCCTCGCGTTCCCGGCTCGCCTTTCCCTCACGGGCCGGTGCTGGGGCGTCGAGAGGATCGAGGATCGTTAGATTGAGGCGCTCATCGATGAGCGTGGCAGCCACGCGGCGGATGTCGTCAGCCGTGACGGCCTGGATCGCAGCGAGATGGCGGCGGGTGAAATCCAGATCGCGTGCTTCGTGCCAGTTTGAGGCGAGGTCGGAGGCGCGGCCGGAAGCAGTGGTGAGACTGCGGAATTGACTGGCGGCGATCTGCCGTTTTGCCTTGGCCAGATCATCGTCGAGTTCGGCGGAGGAAATTTCCTTCACCTCCAACAGAATCGCGGCGATCAGCGCATCGCGTTTCGCAGGATCCGCATCGGCGGAAACGGCGAGCACGCCTTCGCGGCCGGGACCGGTCCATGAGAAGGCGGAAATTTCGAGGGCGAGTTCCTTTTCCTCACGCAGGATGCGATGGAGTCGAGAGGAGCGGCCACGGCCGAGAATCCCGGCTAACACATCGAACGCCGGGGCATCCGGGTGATCGAGCGCGGGGGATTTCCAAGCGAGCGAAATCCGGCTGGTGGGAATGGCAAAAGTTTCACGCATCCGGCGCGGCCCGAGCTGCGGTGGATCGATGACCACCAGTGGCTCGCGTCCTCCGCCGGTAAGCTTGTCAGCAGTGAACTCGGTGGCCATTTTCCGCGCCTCGTCCGCATCAAAATCCCCGGAAATCACGACGAAACAACGGTCCGGAGTGTAGCGCGAATGATGGTAGCCGACGAGATCCGCATGGTGAATGGCATCGAACAAATGGCGGTGGCCAATGACCGGATGGCGGCGTGGATCAACCAGGAAGGCAGTGGAGAAAAGCAGGCGGCTGGCGACGTTGTCCGGATCATCGAGGCCCATGTCGATTTCCCGGCGGATGACGTCTTTTTCCTTCTCAAACTCGGACTCCGGCAAGATGGGGAAGAACACCAATCCGGTTAGGGTTTTTAAAAAAACAGGGAGAGATGCGGAAGGCCCGTCGATGTAATAAACCGTGCGATCGAAACTGGTGTATGCGTTCCAATGACCGCCCGCGGCCTGCACGGTGTCCGCCAGGGTTTCCGCATCGTAATCGCGGGTGCCTTTGAAAACCATGTGTTCGAGGAAATGCGAAATGCCGGCACCAAGGTGCTGGTCTTCGTGCATGCTGCCGGTGGCTACCCAGATCTGCGCGGAAACGACAGGGGCGGCGGGATCGGGATCGAGAATCAGGGTGAGTCCGTTAGGAAGGGTCTCAACGGTGGCGGCGGTGGCAGGGTATTCCATGAAATTCGGCTTGGATGCAGGAGTGAATGACGTATAAGCGCTGGCGATGCAACGATGGATCGTAATTGGGGTGCTCGCCATGGCTTTGTTGCTCGGCGGCGGGGCGGTGGCCTATAAAACCTACAAACAGAATCTCCCGTTTCCGATCTGGGTGCCCATTCCTCTCAACCCCCAATTTCCCACCGAAAAGCAGGATGCACTCGCAAAGGATCTGAATTCAAAATTGTGCACACCGGAGATTCTGACCCAGGTCAGCAAGGATCTCGGGCTGACGAATGAATGGAAAATGAGCTCGGACGCCGAATGCGCGGCCGAACTCAAAAAGCGGATTTTTGTGAGAGTGGGTGAAATGAATACTCCGACCGGTCTCAATCCGACCATCGATGTCGGAATACGCGGAAAGAACAAGGAGCACGAGCTATCAGCAAAAATCTGCACGCGCCTGATGGTGGACGTGTGGAAAATCCTGGGAATCAAGCCGCCCCCACAGAAGAATTAAGCTCCTCCGATGTGCTTGATCACCTGCGAGCGATCGAAGCGGGCCTTGGGGATTTTCGCGTGTCTGTCAGTTTCCGCTCGATAGCCGAGGGCACAGGCGACGACGGTCGCATAACCACTGCCGATCAGGCCGAGCACATGATCATAGCCGGAGGTGCTGATGCCTTCCATCGGGCAGGCATCGATGCCAAGCGAAGCAGCAGCTCCCATCAATTGGCCCAGCGCGATGTAAACCTGGCGGACATTCCATTCGTGTCTGGCTTCCTGGCTCATGGCCTGTGCAAAGCCTTCGATCATTCCCTGAAGAGGTGCCAGTGCGGTCACCTCAGAGCCTTGGACTTCCGCCATGCGTGCGATCCACGCATTGATGTCCTCGGAAGTCAGGTCGGTGCGGGCGGTCAGGACCACATAGTGCGAGGCGGCGGTGACCTGCGGTTGGTTCCATGATTCCGGCGCAAGTTTCATCCGGATCGCGGGATCCTGAATGACGAGAAATTTCCATGGCTGCAACCCGAAGGAGGAAGGCGTCAGAACGAGTGATTCCTCAAGCGCATCCCAGATATTGGCAGGAATTTTGTGCGCGGCGTCGAATTGTTTGGTGGCGTAGCGCCAGCGCAGGGTTTGGAGAAGTTTGTCAGGGGATGTCGTCATCAGGTGCCTAATATTCGGAGTTGATTTGGAAAGGCAAGGAAGCTGATGGAAATTCCTTCAAGGTGAGACTGAAAATAACACCATACTCCTGCTCCAGGCGATTGTCCTGATGGCTCAGGCCGACAGCCGCGACCCAATTTCCCAAATCGCGATGGATGGTGTATTCCTGCAGCTCGAGCGTGTTATCGTCCATTTCGAGAATCTGCCGCATGCCGACGCCCCAATTTTCATTGATCCGCGTGTAAACTTCGAGATCGATGCGGTCCGAATCAATGAGCACCGGGTGCCCGTTCAACATCCGATAGCCCAGCGAGACTTCCAGATTATCGGTCGGTTGGAAACGCACACGGGTGTTGAACTCGCTGAATCCGGAACCACCGCTCGCGATAGGAAACTGCGTTTCAAAATCCACTCCCATCCACGGCAGCGGCTGCCAGCGGATGTCATTGTAGAGGTTGGAGAAATTCCGCTGGCCTTCCGGATCATTGATGAATGCGTCGATATAGGTATCCAGATAGAGCCACTCGAAACTCTGCTGGTCGCGGTTGGTCAGAAGCCGGTTACGCGCGCCCAGACGGACGACGTCCCAGCTCTGAAGATCATCCACGGCGGTGAAGCGTGTGGGATCGAGCGGCCTCGGACGCGTCGTCGGAGTCAGCCTGTCCACCATCGGGTCCAGTGGATCAAAGTCGTTGGTCGAAACGACCGACCACATCGTGTAGGGCTGGAAAACGTGCATGACGCCATCAAGGCCCCAGTCCGAATCCCTGTAGGCGCCGAGGTCTTTTGAAAATTTCATGGAAGCCTCCGCGCCGGCATGGAGGTAGGTTTTGTCCGAACTTTCCACCGGCCCATCGACCGCGCCGTAGCGGGTGTAACCGATTCCCGCCTGTGGGGCGATGTTCAGGAAACCGAGTTGGAACGGCATGGACAGTTCCTGATAGGTATTGAAACGCACATAACTGGAGTCCAGAAGCTGCGCCCGGATCGCCTCACGTCTGGGGTCATTGAGTGGCAACGCGAGGATTTTCTCGGCCAGATCGCGTTCGTATCCGGTGAGCTGGCTGAGCAGCGGTTGGGCGGCGGGATCTCCGACCGTGAGTTTCAGCAGCGGCTCGATGATGCCATCGCGGGTGGGGTCCGCAGCCTGTTCGCCGATGACGGCCAGCGAGGTGTTTCCTTCATGCAGGATTGGCAGGCCGAACAGTGGCGAGCGGGCCTTATCGAAGGAAACCTCCGGCAACCGGGTGTCCGCGCGATAGAAATCATTGATCCGCAATCGGGCGTAGAGGGATAACAACGATTCCTCATCCCTGCGGAAAATTCCAATCGTATTGTCCGGCGCAGGATTCGTCCGATAGACATCCGACTCGAAATCCTCCAGATAATGCTGATCGCTGAGCAGCGTGAGATTCGTATCGAAACGCCAATCCGCATGATCGGGGAAATCCAGCTTCGCGCGATGCTTCAGCTCGATCCGGTAGCGGTTCGGATTCACATCCTCGCGCGGCAACCCGGAGCGACTGGTTTCCGGCGCTTGGTCGAACAGGTAATAAGTGCTGAGGCCGCTGATCTCATCCTTGTTTTCGATTTTCGTATCCACGAGATCGACGCCTGTGCCGACGCCACGGGAAGTACGCAGATCCAAATGCCAGCGGGAAAGCAGCCACGCATCTTCGTTTTCGCCCGTCTCGGGATTGGTTTTCCCGCCGAGCATGATGCCGTAGGTATTGAGGACGAACGGCCCCCAATTGGATCGCGCACCGGGCAGGAAATGATAACCCAGCTCCGCGTTCAGCGGCTGGCTCAGATAAGGGAGCCAGAAAATCGGCACGTCTCCCGCATAGACGCGGAGGTCATTGAAAACCACCTTGTCTCCCGGATAGATCGTCGTTTTCTTCGCGCGGATCCAGTAATTCGGGTCTTCCACGTCGTTGGTGGTGATGCCGGCGTTTTCACCGATGAAGACTTTTTTCCCACCCCGGTCTTCCACAGTGAATTTCCCGGCTTCCAGCAGGAGCGGATCGACCGAGGCCCGCAAGCCACTCGCATCGAGAAACTTCCGGTCATAGTAATAGACCGTACGCTCGCCCCGCTGCAGCAGATTTCCCTGATAAACACTGACGTTTCCTTCGAAAGTCGCGGTTTTCGCGGTGTCGTTCACTTCCACGCGATCGGCGAAAACCTCAAGTCCGTTGTCGCCCTTGAGCTTCACCCCCGGGCCCTTGTATCGGAGGATCTTGAGATCGTTGATCCACTCGATGGTTCCGCCGCCGTAGTTGTCGATGTTCAGATTATTCGGCGGAGCCGGAGCCGCCGTTCCTGGCGAGGCAAAGGGAATCTCCGGCGCAGGCACGGGGGTGATCGTATCCACAGCCGGGGCCTGACCCTCGGGAGGGAGCACTTGTGCCTCCTCCGCAGCAAGCGGCAGGCAGAGTAGTGGAGAAATGATCCATGCGCCTAGTTTCAGCATCGGCGTGATAAGAGAACTCCCGGCCAGTGAAGTAAAGGGTGAAAGGTTGACCTCCAAGCGCTCAAAAACAGTTTTACCCGGGGAGATTCGCACCGATGCTGGGCCATGCAGTTGATCCAAAGGGCAGCCATCATCGGAGTCACCGGGTTCGTGGGGCGCGGCTTGCCCACGCTTCTTGCGGAAAATGGCGTAGCGACCACCGGCGTCAGCCGATCCGGCGGAGGCTCGCTCGCCGGTGTGGATCAATGGCAGACACCCGCTGCGCTCGATTTCTCCGGCCACGACGCCGTGATCAATCTGGCGGGCGAACCCATCGACCAACGCTGGACCGACGAATCCCGCCGACGGTTTCACGAAAGCCGCGCGGGACTCACCCGCAGCGTCGTGGAGGCGATCGCGAAACTCCCGGAAAATGAACGCCCGAAAGTTCTCGTGAATGCCTCCGCCGTCGGCATTTACGGCGACCGCGGCGATGAAATCCTGACCGAAACTTCCCTGATCGGCGGTGGTTATCTGGCGGACCTCTGTCGCGATTGGGAAGACGCGGCACTCGCGGCGGAAGCCCTCGGAGTGCGAGTCGTTCGGCTGCGGACCGGGATCGTGCTCGGTAGGGATGGAGGCGCATTTAAAAAACTTCGGCCCGTCTTCAAATTGGGCATCGGCGGCAGGCTCGGATCCGGCCGACAATGGATGCCGTGGATCCATCTCGATGACCTCCGCGCCGCGATCCTCCACGGCATCCTTTCCGAATCGCTGGCTGGCGCGGTCAACGGCACAGCTCCCACGCCCGAGAGAAACTGTGATTTCACCCAAAAACTCGCGTCAGCCGTCCACCGCCCGGCGATTTTCCCGGTCCCGGGATTCGCCCTGAAACTCATGCTCGGCGAATTCGGCGGAGCGCTTCTGGCGGGACAACGTGCTCTGCCCGCCGCACTCGAAGTCGATGGATTCCAGTTCAAATTCCCCACGCTGGAGTCCGCGCTAACCGATCTCATCCAGCACGCAGCCACAGGCCGCCTTCACCGCCGCGACGTGGGCGGCGACTCTTGAGGACAGCTTGGCGTGGCTCGGTGTTTCAAAGGTGAACGAGAGCGGGCAGCCTTGTTTCGCCAGATAGATCGCTTCCGGCCAGCCTTCGGGCAGGTCCGGCTCGGCGGCGTGATAGATCCAGCCCGGTTCACGGGATTGGTGGCCGTCGATCACCGGTCCCGGCTCAGGATGAAACCACGGCTGTGTGGCAGCAATGATTTCGCGGGCGCGCTCGGGCTCATCCTCCCGCAGGTTGATTTCGTAAAAATAGAACCCACACGATTCCCAATCCTCGTGCAGTGAGATGAACAAATCCGGTGCGCCCCGCGAGTCCAACCACCCGCTGTGAGCCACCACTTCCGCCGTGCTGCGGATCCAATAATCGCGATTCAAATCGATATCGCAGGCGTTTTCCCGACGACACGCCGCAAGCCCGGCAGGGTTGAGCGCCGGGCAGAGCAACCAGTGGATTTCCGGCGAGAAAAACCCGATACGCAGGAGTTCCAAGAGAGCGAGCGGTCCGGCCGGTTCATCTCCGTGAATTCCCGCCGAAAGGTAAACCCGCGGCCCGTCCGCCGGACGTTCCCACGCCATCAGCGGCCCGGCGTCCAGTTCCGCCAGAATTTCAGGATGAAACCCCGCCGCCGCCACCTCACGGGAAAAGGTGTGGATGAATTCAGGCCATTGAAGATCGGCGTTCACTTCCGGGAACATGGTGCTTTCCGCCGCTCCGGGCAATTCCAAGCTTATTGAAAAATCTCTTTCAGGAACGATTCCATCGCCACCCACGAACGCTTGTCCGCCGATTCCTGATAGGCCGCGCCCTTGGAAGGATCATCGCCCGCTTCCTTCAGGGTGAAAGCATGCACCGCCCCGCTATACAGGACGACCTGCCAATCCACATTCGCATCCGTCAGCTCTTTTTCCAAAGCCGATACCTGTGCTGCCGGAGCGAAAGGATCCGCAGCGCCGTGCAGGATCAGCACCTTCGCTTTGAATTTTCCCTCCTCCGCAGCCATACCCGGTGCCGCATCGAGACTTCCGTGGAAGGAAACCACGCCTTTCACGTTCGCGCCGGAACGGGCGAGTTCGAGCGCTCCGCCACCGCCGAAGCAGTAGCCGATGGCCGCGATTTTTGACACGTCCGTGTAGTCGTCCGACTTCAGTACATCCAGCGCGGCGATGATTCGCTCGCGGAAAAGTTTCCGGTCACTCTTGTATTTTCCCGCCTCGTTGCCTGGTTCCGGCGGCTGCGGACGAATGCCCTGGCCGAAGATGTCCGCAGCGAAAACGTTGTAGCCCAGGTCCGCCAACATCCGGCTGCGGCGCTTTTCATATTCCGTCAGTCCGGTCCATTGGTGAATCACGAGCACGGCCGGACGCTTGCCGGAGACCGCGTTATCGTAAACGTGGAAGCCTTCCAAGGTCGCGCCCCCCTGACGGTAAATGACCGCGCTTTCCACCAGCGCCGCATGGGCACCGGTGCCGAGGGATGACGCGACAAGCAATGCGGTCAAAATTTTCATGACATCATCAAAGTCCGGATCTCCGCTGAGTCAATCGGCGATCAAGGCAGGCGATGGTTAGCAGCGGACCAGAATTCCATTTCCCCATCGGCGATTCCGCCTTTTTAAGAGCGTTGACGCCTTAAACTTTTCCGTTCACGTTTGTCCCCGATATCCGCTTCAGGAACCCCAACTTACTATCCAATGACTCTCATTCGTCGTTTATTTTCCGTCGCCCTCGCGGCTTCCCTCGCCACGATGGCATTTGCCCAGGAAGGCAAGCTCAACATCGCCACCGTCGATATGCAGGAGCTCTTCAAGCAATATTACCGCACGAACGAGGCCCAGAAGCAGATCAACGTTGAGCGTGCCCGCATCAACAAGGACAACAACGAGCGTCTCGCCCGCATCCGCGAACTCGAAAAAACCCTCGGTGACCTCCGCAAGCAACTCGAAGACCCCTCTCTCAACGATTCCAAGAAACAAACGCTTTTCAAGGATTGGCAGACCCAACAACAGGAAGGCATCGCCCTCGACCGTGAGCGCCGCGAATTCCTCCAACGCCGCAACCAAGCTCTCAACGAGAAAATGGTCCAACGCATGAAGGGCATTCTTGAGGAAATCCGCAAGATCGTCGAAGAACAGGCTAAAAAGGACAATTTCGACTACGTTTTCGACAAATCCGGCCTCAGCACCTCGCAGGTTCCTTTCCTCCTCTACACCAAGGACGCAACGGACATCACCGCCGGCCTTCTGAAAAACCTCAACAAGGATGCTCCTGCCGAATCCCTTCCTGCTGCGGGTGATCCAACTCCTGAGATCCCGGGCTCCAACCCGAACCCAGCTCCGGCAGAAGGCACTGAAGGCAAGTAATTCCCTTATCTTTTCACACTTACTTTTCCTGAGTTGGCATTCGCCCTCACGCTTTCCGAGCTCGCCCAATGGATCGATGGTGACATCATCCGGGGCGGGCTCGACTTGTCTCTAACCGGAATGGCGGCGCTCGATGCCGCCACTCCGCATGACGTGAGCTTTCTCGGAAACGAGAAATATCACGCCCAGTTCCTCACCACCCGGGCAGCCGCCGTCATCGTGCCGCGCGGCGTGACCGATGGCCCGGAAAACACCGCGCTCATTGCCGTCGATAACCCGTCGCTCGCTTTTGCCGTCGTCGTCCGCCACTTCGCCGCCGCCACGCGCAAATTTACTCCCGGCGTGCATCCAACCGCTTTTGTGGACCCATCCGCCACATTGGATCCCACCAAAGTCCGCGTCCAGGCAGGTGCTGTCGTCATGGCAGGGGCAACCGTCGGTGATGGCTCGGACATCGGACCGAACAGTGTAATCGGCGACGATGTCACCCTCGGCCGCGATTGCCGGATCATGGCAAACGCCTCCATCCGCGAACGCTGCACCCTCGGAGACCGCGTCATTTTACAACCCGGCGCCGTCATTGGCTCCGATGGCTACGGTTACGAATTTTCCCAAGGCCGCCACGTCAAGATCGACCAAGTCGGCATCGTCGAAATCCACGATGACGTGGAAATCGGAGCGAACAGCACCATCGACCGTGCCCGCTTCGGCAAAACCATCATCGGCGAAGGCACGAAAATCGACAATCTCGTCCAGATCGGCCACAACGTCGTGATGGGGAAACATTGCCTCATCGTCGCCCAAGTCGGCCTCTCCGGAAGCTCCATCTATGGCGACAACGTTACGATCGGCGGCCAAGCCGGAGTCGGAGGACACGTCACCGTCGGCTCCAACGTCATGCTCGCGGCCCGCAGCGGAGTGACCGTCAATCTCGCCAGCGATACCATTTACGCCGGCAAACCCGCGCAGCCCTTCCGCGAGGAAATGAAGCTGCAAGCCCTCGTCCGCCGCCTGCCAAAACTCGTCGCCCGAGTCAAAGCCCTCGAACAAGCACTCCTCAAAGAAGAGTGAACGGGGGGAATCCCTGAGCGGGCAAGGTCCGCACGAATGGGAAGAATTTGAACCGCCGAGGCGCAAAGATCGCCAAGAAGAGCGAAGAAGAAGAAGGCTGGTTTTTGAGAGTGAAACTCTGATAGTCGAACTTCAAAGAAGTGTTTCCATTTCCCACCATCGCGTTTCCCATCAGTTCAACTTGGCGACCTTGGCGACCTTGGCGTCTTGGCGGTTAAACCTCGTCATTCCGGATTTTGGTATAAACTCTCCCTCAATGTAGTCGCCCCGGCCCTGGCCAGCGGGGGATATCGCCTTGACGACGGGCCCCATTTTCGCTTAACCCTAGTGTGTTCGTTTCGGCTTATGCTGGAGCGTCAAGGGTCCCCCCACCCTCATCCCCCCAGTTCCATGAAATCGTTCCGAAGGTCCCTTCGTGTCCTCGGCTTGCTGCTGTTTGCGAGCCACGCTGTTGAAATAGGCGAAGCCCAGACCCCACCCACGCGCATCCTGCCCTTGGGGGACTCGCTCACCAGCGGCACATCCGTCGTAGGTGCTTATCGTAACCGACTTTACACCTTATTGACGGGCGCGGGGTTCAACGTCGATTTCGTTGGCACTCAAGCTGATGCGAACAATCCGACCCTTCCGGACCGCGATCATCAAGGGATGGGGGGATACCGGATCGACCAGATCCAAGCCGGTTTGTCGTCGTGGCTGAATGCGATCGCGGATCCGGACGTGGTCCTTCTGATGATCGGAACCAATGATTTCTCAGGGAATTACAACGTTGCGACCGCGCAAAACCGGCTCGCCAGCCTTGTCACGGATATCGCCACGAAGCGGCCGTTTGCCAAAATCGTCCTCGCCAGTCTCCCATTGCGGACTGACGACCCGAATTTGGAAGCGCTTCAATCCGCCTTCAATGCGTCGATTCCCGGAATCGTGAGTGCTCAGGTCGCCCAAGGACATCAGGTGTCGTTCTTGGACATGCACGCTGTCCTACTATCTGGAGATTTCGTCGAGGGGGTTCATCCGACGGCGACAGGCTATGACAAAATGGCGAACGCCTGGTTTCCTGCGGTCACCAGTGTGATCACTCCGCTCGGAACCGCCAATCCACCGGCCATCGCGCATACCGAGCCGGCGGTTGACCTGCAACACGTCGCCGTGACATTCAGCAAACCGGTGGCGGACACGGCTGCGAACATCGCCAATTTCAGCCTGAATGGGGGCTTGAGCATTTCACAGGCCGTTCTCGATCCGGCGACGAAGCGCACGATCACCCTCACCACCAGCGCGCAGACGGCGAGCACGCTTTACACGCTCACCGTCAGCGGCGTCCGCGACCGCACTCCGGCGCAGAACCTGATCGCAGCGGGATCCACAGTGGCTTACTCGTCATTTTCCCTCCTCAATGGCAGCTTTGAGTCTGGCGAGACCGGATGGACGATGACCGGAAACTATCAGATTTACAATACGGCTCCTCCTTACATCGCCTCTGATGGAACGAAGATGGTGATATTGAACGGTGGCCAAACGCCGCCTACCGGGCAGGTGTCACAGACTTTCCCGACAGTCCCGGGTCAGTCCTATGTGCTCGATTTCGACATGGGAATCCTCGCGCTCAACACCTTCGAGCAAAAAGTGGGAGTGGAAATCACGGGAACAGTCCCGCTGCTGTCTGTCACCGACTCCGTGTTTGGAAACGGTCTCGGTGACTCGGTTTGGGCAGCCAAAAGCCACACATTCATCGCAAACAGCACGACGACCAACCTGACTCTCCGCGACCTGTCCCCCACATCGAACGGCATCGATCTCCTGCTGGATCACGTCCGCGTCACGGCCATCGCCAAGCCGGCCAACACAGCGCCGACCGCTGTCGCCGATGCGTATTCCGCCATCAAAGACATCGCGTTGACCGTCCCCGCCGGAGGAGTTCTCTCAAACGACACCGATCCGGAATCCAACGTCCTGTCCGCAGCCCTCAATGCCGGGCCCAGCCATGGAAGCGTCACCCTCAACGCGAACGGCGGCTTCACCTACACGCCGGCCGCAGGCTACACCGGTCCGGACTCGTTCACCTATCATGCCAACGATGCCAACCTGAATTCCAACATCGCGACCGTGACCATCACCGTCAGCGCGCTCACTCCCGGCACCCTCGTCAACGGCAGCTTCGAATCCGGCCAAAGCGGCTGGACGATGACTGGAAATTTCCTCGTTTATGCAAACAACCCTCCTTACATCGCCTTTGATGGCGTGACCATGGTGGTCATGAACGGCGGTCAGACGCCACCCACCGGCGTCATTTCCCAGACCTTCCCGACCGTTCCAGGGCAAACCTACGCGCTGGATTTCAACGTCGGAAGCGTCGCCACCAATTCATCCGAGCAAAAGTTGGGCGTTGAAATCATCGGCTCGGTGACCCTGCTGTCCGTCACCGATTCCGTATTTGGAAACAGTCAGGGCAACTCGGTCTGGACCGCAAAAAGCCATACCTTCACCGCGAACAGCGCGATGTCCACGCTGACCTTCCGCGACCTTTCGCCAACATCCGATGGCGTGGATCTGCTACTCGACAACGTGCGCCTCACCGCCATCGCCAGCCCGGTCAACACCGCGCCCGTCGCCGTCGCGGATTCCTATTCCGCCACCCAGAACACCGCTCTGATCGTTTCCGCCGCAGGAGTTCTCTTAAACGACACGGATGCGGAATCGAACGTCCTGACCGCAGTTCTCAACGCCGGGCCCAGCCATGGAAGCGTCACCCTGAATGCGAACGGCGGCTTCACCTACACGTCAACCACCGGCTACACCGGCGCCGACTCGTTCACC